>CACPGV010000007.1 GCA_902633595.1 uncultured Pelagibacteraceae bacterium
AACTATTAAAGATATATTAATGGATCAGAAATTTATCTCAGGACTGGGTAACATATATGTTAATGAAACACTTTTCTTTAGTGGTATAAAACCTACAAAAAAAGCAAAAAATCTTTCTGAAAGAGAAATTAGAAAAATTATAAAATTTATAAAAAGAATATTAAGAAAGGCAATTGCTTTAGGCGGTTCTTCGATAAAAAATTTTTCTAGCAACAATGGAAAAAAAGGTTTATTTCAGCAGTATTTTTGTGTTTATGGAAAAAAAGGAGAAAAATGTTCAAAAAAAAGCTGCGGAAGCAATATAATTAAAATTGTAATATCTAATCGAGCAACTTTTTATTGTGATAAATGTCAAAAATAATAAAGTTGACCATGTTAAATTGCCAATATATACAATCCTAAATCATGCCTAATACTAAATCAGCTATCAGAAGAGTAAGAAGGGTTAAAAAGCAGACTCAAGTTAATAGAATAAGAAAAAGCAAGTATAAAAATGCTATAAAACAAATGGACCTTTTGCTTAAAGGAAAAGAAAAAGAAAAAGCAAAAAAATATTTTTCTAAATTTCAATCAATTCTAATGCAGGTTGCTAAGTCAGGTATAATAAACAGAAACACGGCAGCAAGAAAAATTTCTAGAACTTCAAAAAAAATTTTATCTAAATAATCAATCTTAAGTTGATAGACTTTAATTAGTAACAGACTCCTAATTAATTTGTATCTACATTTAGATTTTTGGAACTAAATCTTGAAACTTAAATCAAAGAGTTGCAAAATTTTTTCAATTCTATCTGAACGTTAATCATACAACCCAACTTCAATTTTTTTTTGTTTTTTATAAATAGTTGTTGCAAATTTTTTCAAAAAGTCTTTATTAGAATTTCTTAAGATTTATCTACATGGAAAATAATAATACAAAAAAACAAAACGCATTCATTTCTGAAGAAGAAAAAACGTTGAAATGGGATGAAATACAAAGCGCATTCAAAAAATCTTTTGGAAGTGAAATTTACAATAGTTGGTTGCAAAAAATTTATTTAGTAAAAGAATACAATGACTATCTAGTGCTTGGGGTGCCAACGCGCTTTTTCAGAGATTGGATAGTCTCGAGATATTTGGATAAAATTCTTGAGCAAGTAAAAAGTTTCAAACTTAGTTTAAATAGAATAGAGTTTAAAATAATCGAGGAAAATAAACAAAATCAAGAATTTATCAAAGTAGACGAGCTTAATAAAGTAACTGAAATCAAAGACTCAATTTTAAATTATAATCGATTAAATCCAAATTTAAGTTTTGACAGTTTTATACAAGGAAATAGTAATGATATTGCTTTATCTTACTCTAAGAAGGTATGTGAACATATCTCTCGTTATAATCCATTATATATATGCGGTGGGGTTGGTCTAGGCAAAACACACTTACTAAATGCTATTGGTTTAGAGCTTCAAAGCGTCAATAATGTGATGTTTATCTCTGCTGAGAGGTTTATGTATCATTTTATTAAATCTATAAAAAAAAATGATATGGTTAACTTTAAAGATTTCTTTAGAAAATCGTCTGTTTTTATTATAGACGATATTCAATTTATGAGTGGCAAAGAGAGTTTACAGGAAGAATTTTTTCATACCTTTAACAGCTTAATGGATAAAGGATCTCAGATAATCATCTCATCAGATCGTTCTCCTCTGAAATTAGATAGAGTTCAAGATAGAATTAAGTCAAGACTAGCCGGTGGCCTTGTTGTAGACATCGACTCACCCGATTTAGAATTAAAAATAAAGATTATTAAAAGGAAAATTGAAGAAATCCAAAATGAATTTAAGGAAAACATTAATTTAAGTGAAGATGTAATTTCCTACATTGCCGGTGAATGTAAAACCAACATAAGAGAGCTCATAGGAGTTTTAAATAGAGTAATCGCTTTTAGTAGAGTGCACAATAAAGATTTAACAATTTATGATTGTAAAAATATTTTAAAAGATGTTTTTAACCAAATAAGAGTTATAACAGTTGATAAAATTCAAAACATCGTATCAAATTATTTTAATATTGCTTTAAGCGAAATGCTTTCGCAAAGAAGATCAAGACCATTGGCAAGACCTAGACAGATAGCAATGTATTTAGCAAAAAAAATGACCACAAGATCTTTACCAGAAATTGGAAGAAGATTCGCAAATCGTGACCATACAACTGTTATTCATGCTGTTAAAACTATTACTAGACTTTCCGAACAAGATGATGAAATGAAAAAAAATATCAGTCAGATTAAAAGTTTATTATTAGAGCAGTAAATAAATGCAATTTGTTGTTAAAAGAGATATCTTACTTAATTCATTAAATTTTGTTCAAGGTGTGGTTGAGAAAAAAAATACGCTACCAATTTTATCGAATGTCTTATTGCAGCTTAAAGATAACAAGTTATCAATAGTTGCTACAGATCTTGACATAATTTTTTACGATGAAATTAGTGATGTTAATATATTAAAAGAAGGAAGCACAACTACCTCAGCGGCAATCCTGTATGATATATTGAGAAAAATTTCGTCAAATTCAGAGCTAAACTTTGATTTAAAATCAGAAAATAAATTGAGCCTAAAAAGTGAAAATGCAGACTTTAATCTTTTGTGTCTTCCAACTGATAATTTTCCCAGTTTCGCCGATGAATTTGAAGGTCAAGAAATTAGTTTAAACAACAACAGGTTTTTAAAACTTTTAAATAAAACAAGAATTTCAATATCTAATGATGATACTAGACATTATTTAAATGGAATATTTTTACACCTTACCGAGGCTCACGGAAGAAATTTTTTAACTGGCGTAGCTACGGATAGCCATAGACTATCTTCAAGTAGTTTAGAAATTGAAAAAACTGATGATTTTACGTCTCTGATTCTACCCAGAAAAACAGTATTTCAACTATGTTCTCTTCTAGCAGAGACTTCGGATCAACTCACTATGCAAACAAGCGAAAATAAAATCAAATTTACAATTGGGAACATAAAGTTAATATCAAAAGTGATAGATGGTAAATTTCCTGATTATAAGAAAGTTGTGCCAACATCTAATGATAAAATGTTAGTTGTATCGTCAAAAGATTTTATAAATTCAATCGAGAGGGTAGCAAGTGTCTCGCTTGATAGAAAAGAGGGCGTCAAATTAGTTATGAATAAGGATCATGTTCAACTTTCGGTTAACAGCGCGAATTCTGGAGAAGGAAATGAGAAAATAAAAGCTGAATTTACTTCTGAAAATTTGAATATTAGTTTTAATTCGAAATATTTAATTGATATTGCATCAGAAATAGAAGACAAAACCTTAAAAATGAATTTAAAAGACTCAATATCTCCTGTTCTTATCGAAGATGTTTCAGATAAAAATAGTTATTACGTTATTATGCCAATGAAAATCTAAATTTGCTGGTTTATACCACTTTTTTTATTTTAAGCTCTAAAATTGTTGGTACATAATAGTTTTAAGTCACTTTGGTCGCTAGTGATTTTATATTCACTAAAAAAAATGATATACTTATAATAATCTAAAAATAATGTCTAAAAATTCTGAACTAAAAAAATCATCTTATGGTGCTGACTCAATAAAGGTCTTAAAAGGACTTGACGCAGTAAGGAAAAGACCAGGAATGTACATTGGTGATACAGATGATGGATCTGGGCTACATCATATGGTTTTTGAGGTTATAGACAATTCTATTGACGAGGCTCTAGCAGGTCATTGTAAAAATATAAATATATCAATTCATTCAGATAACACAGTTTCTGTCGAGGATGATGGTAGAGGTATACCGGTTGATATGCACAAAGGTGAAAAAATGTCTGCGGCGGAAGTAATTATGACGCAATTACACGCAGGTGGAAAATTTGATCATGACTCTTATAAAGTTTCAGGAGGATTACATGGAGTAGGTGTTTCAGTTGTTAATGCATTATCAGAAAAATTAGATCTTAAAATTTATAGAGATGGGAATGAATATGAAATTGGATTTAAGGATGGAAATTCAGTAAAGCCGCTTAAAAAGTTAAGTAAAACAAAAAAGAACGGTACTAAGATTACATTTTTACCATCAAAAGAAATTTTTTCTTCACTTAAATTTAGTGCATCAATTATTGATAAAAGAATAAGAGAGTTGGCTTTTCTTAATAAAGGAATAGCAATTAAATTAATCGATAATACCTCAAAAAAACCTACGGAATACTTACATAAATACGATGGTGGAATCGTCGAATTTGTTAAGCATATTAATAATAAAAAGCCAATTCTAGTTAATAAAAATGAGAAAGAAGTATTTAAAAAACCTGTTTATGTAACAGCAACAAAAAATAATGTTATTGTTGAATGTTCATTTGAGTGGAATGCAGGATATTCCGAGGAAGTTTTGCCATTTACTAATAATATCCCACAAAAAGACGGAGGAACACACCTGCTTGGTTTTAGAAGTGCTTTAACAAGAGTTATAAACAAATATACTTCAGATAAAAATAACAAAAAAAATAAAATTACATTGTCTGGTGAGGATATCAAGGAGGGTTTGACGGCTGTGCTATCTATTAAGATGCCTGATCCTAAGTTTTCATCTCAAACAAAAGACAAACTAGTATCATCTGAGATTAGAAATATAGTTGAACATATTATTAGTGAAAAAGTTTCAACATGGTTTGATCAAAATCCCTCCATTGCTAAAACAATTTTAGAAAAAATTACTCAAGCAGCTATGGCAAGGGATGTAGCTAGAAAAGCAAGAGACAGTGTAAGAAGAAAAGGGTCTTTTGAATTATCAGGCTTACCTGGCAAACTTGCTGACTGTCAAATTCAAAAAAGAGAAGGTACTGAATTATTTATTGTAGAGGGAGACTCAGCAGGAGGATCTGCCAAACAAGGAAGAGTAAGAGAGTATCAAGCTGTACTTCCACTAAGAGGAAAAATTTTAAATACTTATGTTAATGGAAAAAGCAATGGGGAGGACCAATCGACAAAAGCTTTATCTAAAATGATGTCATCTAATGAAATTGTTACTCTAATAAATGCATTAGGAACGGGTTCCAAAGATTTTAACATTGAAAACTTAAGATATGATAAAATTGTAATAATGACAGATGCTGATGTAGATGGATCTCATATCAGAACTCTTTTATTAACTTTTTTTAACAATCAACCTTTTAATCAATTAATTGAAAACGGACACATATATCTTGCTCAACCTCCACTATTTAAAGTTACAAAAGCAAATAAAAGTGTCTACATTAAAGATGAGAAAGCACTGGAAGATTATATTTTAGATACAGGAAAAATAGATAAAAAAATTAAAAAAGGAACAACTCAGTATGATAAATTTATACAAGATCAAAGAGAGAAGCTTTCTATTCAACGTTTCAAGGGATTAGGAGAGATGAACCCCGAAGAACTATGGGAAACAACCTTAAATCCAGATAACAGGACTATGCTAAGAGTTCAATATTCAAAAGGAACGAAGGATAAGTCAAAAGAAGATCAAAAAATGATTAAAGTATTAATGGGTGATGAGGTAGCTCCAAGAAAAGATTTTATTACAAATAACGCTTTAAACGTCGCTAATTTAGACATTTAGTTAAGCGATGGATTTTTCAACTCTCTTTCGAACTAAAGAGAATTTAAATTTAGATAAAAGTATCTTAACGATACTAAGATATATTGCAATTCTTGGCCAATTTGCTGCAATTAATATTGTCTTTTTCTACCTTGATTTAAAATTTCCAATTAAAGAAACCTATATAATTATCTTTATAGGACTATTAACTAATTTCTTTCTTCAATTCAAAATTAAAGTAATTCAATTGAAAGATACATACGCTTCATTGTTTCTTTTATATGATATATTTCAACTTAGTGCTTTATTATATTTTACAGGCGGAATTTTAAATCCTTTTGTAATATTATTGATTATACCAACTATAGTATCATCAACTTTTTTAAGCATGGGAACCACAATTATATTAGGAGTAATAACTTCTTTTTTATTATTTCTTTTATCTTATACTTACCTTCCACTACCTGGATTGGAGTCAAATATTTTCGATGTTCCCAACTTTTATAAGCAAGGAATACTAATTGCAATTTTAATAGGTTTAATTTTTTTGAGTTATTTTGGAATTCAATTTGCAGGAGAAACAAAAAAAAGATCTGAGGCACTTAACAAATTACAAGAAGTAATATCAAAAGAATATGAACTTGAGTCCTTAGGTGGACAAGCAGCAGCAGCAGCACATTCATTGGGAACACCACTTGCTACTATTGCAGTTGTTGCCAAAGAATTAAAAAAAGAAATTGGTGATGACAAAAATTTTTCTAAAGATATTGATCTACTGATTAGTCAAACAAAAAGATGCAGTGATATATTAAAAAAAATCTCTAAAAAACAAATCAAAGATGATATTTTTTTAAGTTCGATAAAATTTGAAGATTTATTAGAAGAAATTATAAATTCATTTAAAGAAACTTCGTCAAAAAAAATAGAACTTTCTATTCAAGATGATAAAAATAAAATTAATATAGACCGTACGCCAGAAATTATTTACGGTTTAAGAAATTTTATAGGCAACGCTAATAAATTTTCAAAAAGTAAAGTTGATGTCTATTTAAAAAGTAATGATAAAGAAGTTACTGTAATAATCAAAGATGATGGCCCAGGATTCCCAGACGATATTTTTAATTTTTTAGGTGAACCATACATAAAATCAAAATCAAAAGAGACTGGTTCAAATGCAGGGCTAGGTTTAGGAACTTTCCTTGGTAAGACTCTCTTAGAAAAACAAGGAGCAAAACTAAGTTTTAAGAATAATCATAATGGAGCAGAAGTAAAAATAGATTTTACTTTATCAAAACTTATTAAATAGGCTCTTGTTGGGTCATACAATGAATAGCACCGAATCCCCAAATTAATTCAGAACAATTAATAGGGATTATTTTTCTTGATTTAAAATTCTTCTTGAAAATATTAATAACAATTTTGTCTTTAGCATCATTAAAAACTGGAACTAAAACAATTTTATTAGCTATATAAAAATTTAGATAAGTTGCAGGCACCCTGATTCCCTCAATAATTTTAGTACTTGGCATTGGTATCTTTATTATTTTAAGTTTTTTCTTATCAATTATTGTTTTATTTAAAATATCTAAATTTTTTTTTAAATTTTTGAAATTTTTATCCTTTTTGTTATTTTCTACTGCTAAAAAAACTTTGTTTTTAGATACAAATCTTGCAACATCGTCAACATGTCCATGAGTATCATCACCAGATATACCTTTCTCTAACCAAATAATCTTTCTGACTCCTAATATTTTTTTAAATATTGTTTTGTAATCTTTTATACCTAAACCAGGATTTCTCTCTTGTATTTTGCTTAATAAACATTCTTTCGTAGTTAAAAGCAGGCCATTACCATTCACATCAATTGACCCACCCTCTAATGTAACAGGTTTGTTTTTATATATAATATTTAAAATTTTATATTCTTTATTTTTTGAAATCTTAAAATTAATTGCGTTGTCGTTTTTAAAATTTTTATATTTTGCCCAAGCATTAAAATTCCAATTTGATAAAATTTTATTTTTCTTTTTATCTTTTAAAAAAATAGGTCCTGAATCTCTAATCCAAACTCTATCAGTTTTACATATTATGATTTTTATATTATTAATTTTTGCTTTTTTTTGTTTTAGATAATTAATTATTTTTTTTTTTGATTTCTTATTTTGTATTAAAAGATTTACGATTTGAACTTTTGAAATACATGAAATTATTTCAGCAAAAACATAAGGAATATTTTCAAATTTATTTGGCCAGTCTTTTTTATTATGTGGCCACGCGACCCAAGTGGATTTTTGTTTCCCCCACTCTGCAGGCATTCTAAGATAGTTTTTTAAAAAAACACTAGCCATCTATTGGATTTTTTAATATCTTTTTATAACTATCTATTCTTCTATCTCTAAAAAATGGCCAATGTCTTCTTGTTGTTTCTACTTTTTTAAAATCTATCTCACATATAACAATTGACTCTTTGGTATTAGCTTTTTTTAAAATATTTCCATTAGGATCAAAAATAATACTATTTCCCCAAAATTCTAATTTTTTTGAACCTTGTTTTTCGATTCCCACTCTATTTACTGCAGCAACGTAAACACCATTTGCTATTGCATGAGATCTTTGAATAGATGTCCAAGATTCCAGTTGAGATTTTCCAAATTTTTTTTTTTCTTTTGGATGCCATCCAATAGCAGTGGGGTAAAAAATTATCTCCGCTCCTTGTAAAGCGGTTAGCCTCGCGGCTTCAGGAAACCACTGATCCCAACAAATTAGTGCTCCAACATTCCCTTGAGATGTTTTAAAAGATTTAAAGCCTAAATCTCCAGGAGTGAAATAAAACTTTTCATAATATTGAGGGTCATCAGGTATATGCATTTTTCTATATTTTCCAATTATTTTTCCTTTTTCGTTTATTAAAATAGAGGTGTTATGATAAATCCCTGCAGTTCTTTTTTCAAAAAGAGATATCATTAATATTATTTTTAATTGTTTAGCTAAAGATGAAAACAATTTAGTTGTTGGTCCTGGTATTTTCTCTGCTAGATTAAAATTTGAGTGCTTTTCAGTTTGACAAAAATAATGTGAAGAAAATAATTCAGGTAAACAAATAATTTTTGCTCCCTTTTTATTCGCTAAACGTATTTTATTAATAGCATGACTTATATTTTTTTTTGGTTCAGATGATATTTTCATCTGTATCAAAGCTATTTTTGTTCTAGTCATATTATTTAAAAATTTTTTGGAAACTTCTTTTTTGCCTTTTTTTCCAATGAGCTCTATGGTAAGCATCACTAGCAATTAATGGAAGAACGCTTGTGGCTTCAGCAAAAACCATCTGTTCTTTGGTTACGTCTACTTTTCCCCAAGAGCTAGCCTCCTTTAATGTTGAACTACTGCACGCACCATCTCTTGTGTCCGCGACTGTAACTTGAATTGCATATTTATGCATATCAACTTTTTTTCCCAGTAACTCCGCACATACAACAGTATCCTGAACAAAGTTTTTTGGTACTCCACCACCAATCATTAATAAACCCGACTGTTTTGATTGCAATTTAATTTCAGTTAATTCTCTAAACTCTCTTACGGAGTCTATAGTTAAATGTTTATCTGGATTTTGTTCTTGGTGCATAACTAGACCAAAACCCGCCGAACTATCAGTGAAAGCAGGGCAAAAAATTGGAACATCATTGTCATAAGCAGCTTCGATTAAAGAACCTTTTTTTTTAGCATTTATTTTTAAATATTTTCCTAATTCCTTGATAAATTCTCTTGAAGTATATGATTTTGGTTCCATCTTGTTTGCTACATCGCATATGGCCTTATCGCAGGCTTGTAGCTCTTCCTCATCAATATATGTATCGTAAATTCTGTCTATATAGTTTTTTCGTAATTCAGTATCATCCTGAAATTGAGAACCCTGATAATGTTTAAAACCTAGAGCTTCAAAGAAATCCATATCAATTATTGAGGCCCCAGTAGCTACAATTGCATCTATCATATTGTTTTTAACCAAATCAGTGTATAAATTCATACATCCACCTGCTGAGGTAGAACCAGCTAATGTCAAGAAAATAGAGCAATCTTTGTCAGCTAGCATTTCGTTAAAAATACCTGCTGCTCTAGCAGTATCCCTGGAGGTGAAAGACATTTTACCCATCCCATCTATGATTTTTCGAGCATCAAATGATTTAATATCGATATGTTCGACTGTGCTATTTAAAAGTGATTTTTTATTATGTCCGATGTTCGAACTATTTTTTTTGTCCATTAAGCAACCAAAGAATCAACTTTTTCATTTGACTCCTCGTATAAGGACATAATTGGTTTATCTTTTACTTCAAAAATTTCATTAGAATAAAAACCATTAAAATTTGTTCTAAAAGTTAAGCCATAGGCACCAAGTTGACCTAACTCTATATAATCTCCTTCTTTAATGTTGTTTGGCAAAAGAAAAGGACCTTTCATATAGTCTAAGCTATCACAAGTAGGGCCAAAGAAACTGAATGAGGTTAATTTTTTTGATTGAACTCTCCCGTTAGTAATCATTCTTGTAGGAAGAACAAAATTTGGCACGCCTGCATCAAATAAAGAACCATAAGTTCCATCATTTAAATAAAGATTTTGTTTTTTTCTTAAAATCACTTTTACTATTGTTGAGCCACTCTCCGCTACGATCGCTCTACCTGGTTCACAAATAATTTCTGGTGTTTTATTTAATTTTAAATTCCTAATACCTTTTTTTATTTCTTCCATGTAATTAATTAAAGGCTCTGGTTTTAAATCAGGATAGATTGCAGGAAATCCTCCACCGATATTGATAGTATCAGGAATAATTTTTGTTTTTCTAATTATGTTTTCAACCTCTTTTAACCCTTTAGAGAAAGAAATTTTATGCATACATTGAGAACCAACATGAAAACTTATTCCCAATTTTTTTGAGTGCTCTTTACATAATCTAACAAGACCAAGTGCTTCTGATGGGTGCGCACCAAATTTTCTAGACAAATCAATTTCAGCATGTTCGTTTGAAATAGCAATTCTTACAAATAGTTTTAAATCCCTCGCTTGGTTTGTTGCCTCAAGTATTTTCCTCAGTTCGTCTTTGTTATCTAAAGAAAAACTTTTAACCCCATAATCAAAGTAAGCTGATGAGATACTTTCTTTACTTTTAACTGTATGCATGAAGTGTAGATTTACTTCAGAATTAATTTTTTTAATTAGTTTAATTTCATTTAAAGAAGCAACGTCAAAATCCTTTATATCATTAGCTATTATATGTTTTATTACTTTTTCATTAGGATTTGTTTTTACAGCGTAGAGTATTTTACCTGGGAAGTTTTCTTTGAAGAATTTTACAGATTTTTTAATCTCTTCCGTCCGTATGCAGTATACGGGATAGTCCGGCTTAAGTGAGTTAACTAATTCGTTAACTGTATTAAATTTTCGCATTTCATGTGTCCCTCTTTTGTTTACACAAAGGCTTTTTAAAAAAATTTAGTAAAAAAAACCTAATTAATTCGCGTTTAAGGTTTTTTTCACTTTATGTAAAGAAAAAAAGTCATTTTGAGCTGTTGTAATTATGCACTTTGCCCCCATATATAGTGTCATATGAGAGCGCAAAAAAATATACCTGAGCAGCTAAAATTGTCCGATTTTGAGGACAAATCACTTCTTATATTGGACGATGATGATCCTTTAAGAGGTAGGCTGGCCAGAGCTATGGAGAAGAAGGGATTTCAAGTAAAAGAGGCCAAATCAGTGGCTGAGGGACTAAATATTGTGAAAACTACTCCTCCAGGATTTGCCTGCATTGATTTAAGACTTGAAGATGGCAATGGTCTGGACGTTATTAAGGAGCTCTCAAAAAATAAAAGCGATTGTAGAATAGTGATGTTAACGGGATACGGGAATCTACCTACAGCTGTAGCTGCCGTTAAAGCAGGAGCTATAGATTATATTGCAAAACCAGTAGATGCAGATGATGTTGAGTCGGCATTATTAGCTTCTCCTGAGTCGAATGCAGCGCCACCAGAAAACCCAATGTCAGCTGATAGAGTTAAATGGGAACACATTCACCGGGTATTTGAATTGTGTAACAGAAATGTTTCAGAAACTGCAAGACGACTTAAAATGCACAGAAGAACACTCCAAAGAATTCTTTCAAAAAGATCACCTAGATAAATTAAATTAGTTTTTTTATTTTCTTAATTTGGTTTATAGCAAAAGTAGCGATAAGTATTTTAAATAGTTCTGCTAATAAAAACGGTTGAGCACCTAGTTGAAAAATAGGCTTATTCCAACCTATTAAACTTCCCAACCAAATCATACCAAGCAGATAGATAAAACTAGTAGCAAAAAAGAGTTTAAAAAAAGTTTTTATTAAATTGCTATCGTATTTGAACTTGCCAGAAATATAAACTGCAACTAAAAATCCTAATAGATATCCCATCGTAGGACCGATAAAGTAAATTAGTCCAATACCTTTTTCTGGTGTACCCGAGAAAACAGGTAGGCCAATTATCCCTTCAAATAAATATAGAGCGACTGTTGCCAATCCAAGTTTCCAACCAAAAGCAACACCAATCATAAGTACTACTAAAGTCTGCATTGTCATTGGAACTGGATAAAAAGGAATTCTAATTTTTGAAGAAATAGCTAAAGCAATACTCCCCATAAGAGCTAAAAAAATATATTTTATTAATTTTGATTGTTTTATACTTTTTACTAATTCCATTATATTAATTTAACTTTTTTTTCATTAAAATCTAGTGCTTTGTTAATTGTACGAAAACATCCTCTAAATCGCCATCATCGGTAGCAATATCTTCAATTTTGATATTGTTTTGATTAAAATAATTTACTATTTCTCCGAAATTAAGCGAGCTTTTCTCATAAGAGGCAGTAATCAAATTTTTTGAAATAATCTTAAATTTTATCCCTTTCATGGATAATATTTTATTTAAATCTACGTCTCCAACTTTAAAATTTATTTTTTTTGTCTGAATTCTCTCTAAAAGTTTTTTGGTTGTATCCAAAGCCACTAGGTTTCCTTTATCGATGATAGCTATCCGATCACACATTTCTTGTGCTTCCAAAAGATAGTGTGTAGTTAAAATAATTGTAACACCTTCTTTGTTTAGCCGTTTTACATTGTTCCAAAGGTTATTTCTTAGTTCTACATCGACACCAGCTGTAGGTTCATCTAAAATTAGGATTGGAGGTTGATGCACCATTGCTTTAGCTATAAGTAATCTTCTTTTCATACCACCTGATAAACTTCTTGAATAAGCGTTAGCTTTATCTTCTAAGGCTACCATTTTAAGAATTAAGTCAGTAATTCTATCTTCTTTTTTAATCCCATATAAACCAGCTTGTAGTTCTAGTAATTTTTTGGGACTGAAGAAAGCATCTAAATTTACTTCTTGAGGAACAATTCCTAGAGAAGCTCTTACTTGTCTTGGGTTTTTATTTAAATCAAATCCCCATACATTAACCTTGCCAGACGATTTAATTACAGTACCACCAAGAATACTCAAAAATGTGGTTTTACCTGCTCCGTTAGGACCTAACAGACCAAATACCTCTCCCTCTTTAACTTCAAAGGATAAATTGTTTAAGGCTTTGTTTTCTTTTTTAGATTTAGAGTTTGAGTAAATTTTAGTTAGATTTTCAACAGTTAAAGCATTTTTGGACATAGTTTTATTAATCCTAAGAAAGAATTCAATGTAATATATATATATGAGTTCAATAAAAAAAACAGATCATTTTTATCTCATAGATGGTTCGGGATATATCTTTAGAGCCTACTATGCTCTACCTCCGTTATCTAGAAAAAAGTGATGGTCTGCCTACAGGCGCGGTAAGTGGTTTCTGTTCGATGCTTTTCAAACTTTTAGAAGACGCAAGATCAGATGACACAAAACATAAACCGACTCATTTCGCAGTTATATTCGATTCTGCAAGAAAAAATTTTAGAAATGAAATTTATAGCGAGTATAAAGCTAACAGAGCCGAAGCACCGGATGATTTAGCTCCTCAATTTGAATACATTAGAAAGTCTGTTGAAGCTTTTAATTTACCATCTGTTGAGATGATTAATTATGAAGCCGATGATCTTATAGCCACATATGCAAAAAAAATTACTGAAGCTGGTGCTAAGGTGACTGTAATCTCTTCAGATAAAGATTTAATGCAATTAGTTTCAGATAAGATCAGACTATTTGACCCCATGAAGAGCAGGGTTATAGGTGAAAAAGAAGTAATAGAAAAATTTGGAGTGAAACCAAATCAAGTAATAGACGTTCAATCTCTTGCAGGAGATAGTTCAGATAATGTACCAGGAGTGCCAGGTATTGGAGTAAAAACTGCAGCTGAACTAATAAATAAATATAAAAATTTAGAAACTTTGTTAAAAAAAGCTTCAGAAATTCCTCAAAATAAAAGGAGAGAAACACTTTTGTCTAATAAGGATAAAGCTTTCATTAGCAAAAAACTTGTTACTTTAAAAAACGATGTACCTGTAAAAAATGATCCTGATGAGTTTCTTATTAAAGATATTAATAAAGATAAACTTTACGAATTTTTAAGAAATATGGAGTTTAATAGATTATTAAGCCAAGCAATTAGTTTTTATGGAGAACCGAATAATAAAGAAATTAAAAGCCAATCTTCAGAAAAAATAACTTCTAAAATCAACACAAAATCTTACAAAAGTATTCAAAAAGAAAAAGAGCTTGATGATTTAATTAAAAAATTAAATGAACAGTCTATAATTGCTGTTGATACTGAAACTTCTTCACTAAATCCTCAAGAGGCTAATTTAGTGGGTATTTCTTTTAGCTACGCACCAAATATAGCTTACTATATTCCACTTGATCACAAGGAAGTGAAAGGAATAAAAAAAGAAATAGTTTTAAAAAAACTTAAGGCAATTTTAGAGGACCCAAGTATTAAAAAAGTAGGTCAAAATATAAAATATGACTTTATAATTTTCAAAAATAATGGAGTTAAACTTAATCCAGTCGATGACACAATGTTATTGTCTTATACGTTAGACGCAGGAAACAATCGGCATAACATGGATACTTTATCCGAACTACATCTTGGTCACAAAACAATTTCATATAAGGATTTAGTTGGCACCGGTAAAAAGCAACTAAATTTTTCAGAAGTAGATATTAAAGCAGCAACAGAATATGCAGCCGAAGATGCAGATGTGACTTTAAGATTATACGAGATCTTATCAAATAGAGTAATCGATGAAAAATTGGAAAAAATATATGACGTATTTGAGAAACCAATGATAACAATATTATCAAAACTGGAGACTAATGGAATTAAAGTAGACGACTCTTACCTTAAAAAACTTTCAAAAAAATTTGAAAGTCGTTTAGAAAAAATCGAAAAAGATATTTATAAACTTTCAGGTAAAAAATTTAACATTGGATCTCCAAAACAGTTAGGTGAAATAATTTATAATGATTTAAAAATCGCTAAATTAAAAAAGACGAAAAAAGGTAGCCTAGCTACAAGTGCTAAAATTTTAGAGGACTTAGCCTTAACAGGTCACAAGTTTCCCAATTTAGTATTAGAATGGAGACAAGTTTCTAAATTAAAAAGTACTTACACGGATGCTTTACAAGACCACATTAATAAAAAAACTAAAAGGGTTCATACATCTTTTTTACTCGCGGCCACCAATACAGGCAGATTGGCTTCTAGTGATCCAAATTTACAAAATATTCCAATAAAGACATCGGATGGTAAAGAAATAAGAAAAGCATTTATAGCTGAAAAAAATAATTTACTTATTTCAGCAGATTATAATCAAATTGAGATGCGAATTTTAGCTGATATGGCAGATGTAAAAGAATTAAAAAAAGCTTTTAAAAACAATCAAGATATTCACGCATTAACAGCAAGCCAGGTATTTGATGTTCCAATTAATAAAGTTACAGATGATTATAGACGTAAAGCAAAAGCTATAAATTTTGGAATAATTTATGGAATTACTCAATACGGACTAGCAAAACAAATTTCTGTATCCAATCAAGAAGCGCTAGATTTTATTAATGCTTATTTTAAAAAATTTCCTGAAATAAAAGAATATATGAGTTCAACTATTAAAACGTGTAGAAAGCAAGGTTATGTCACAAATATTTTTGGAAGAAGAATACATTTAAGAGGTATTAATGATAAAAATTTTAGTGTCAGAAGTTTTCAAGAACGTGCAGCAATCAATGCACCTATACAAGGATCTGCGGCGGATATAATTCGATTAGCTATGATTAAAATAGATAAAATCCTCGAAGAGAAACAAAATGCAAAAATGTTGCTACAAATTCATGATGAGTTAATTTTTGAATGTTTGAAAAAAAATGAAGCAACGGTTAAAAAAATTATCAAAGATGCTATGGTATCTGTTTCAAGCTCTGATCATCATATGTTTTCAATACCACTTGAGGTAAGTATTAATTCAGGTAACAATTGGGGAGAAGCACATTAAACGCCTAAATTTTGACAATAAAATCAGGAGAATGGAAATATGTCACAAACCATTGCATTAGTTGATGATGATAGAAATATTCTCACAGGGATAAGCATGGCTCTCGAAAGAGAGGGTTTTAAAGTTCAAACATATATCGATGGTGAGTCAGCATTAATTGGCTTAACTAGAAATCCACCTGATCTTGCTGTTTTAGATATTAAAATGCCAAGAATGGATGGAGAAGAGTTACTAAAAAAATTAAAAAAAAAAATGTCCATTCCAATAATTTTTTTAACTTCAAAAGATGATGAGGTTGATGAACTTCTTGGTTTAAAACTAGGTGCCGATGACTTCGTTAAGAAATCAGGTGGTTTTTCAACTAAAGTATTAATTGAGAGAATAAGAGTACAACTAAGAAAAAAAAATAATGTTGTAGATGATACAAAAAATATTATTAGTCACGGTAAATTAAAGTTAGATCCCGCTCAATTAGAGTGTGATTGGAATGGTAAACCGTTACCTGATAAGTTAACAACTACAGAATTTTTAATAGTAAAAGAACTCGCCAAGCGGCCAGGAGTGATAAAAGAAAGAGCCCATTTAATGGACATTGCCTATAAAGAAAACACAGAAATTGAAGATAGAACAATTGATAGTCACGTAAAAAGGATAAGAAAAAAGTTTAAAAAAGTCGATGAAAAATTTTCTGCAATTGAAACTAGATATGGAAGTGGGTATAGATGGAATGTTAGTTAATGAAACAAAAAAAATCCGCTTCCATTTTAAAGAAGTTTTTATTATTTAATTTAACCGTATTTTCAATACTCGGACTTTTTACTATTATCTATCTTGAAGCTATCCAGCCAACACTTGTAAGTGATAGGTCATCAAATCATAAGATTGTAATTAATAATACAAAAGAAAATCTGGAAAGACTTAATATAGATTACACCAAAAAAGGAATAAGAGAGTTCTTGTTATCAACTAGATTTTTGTTTCAAAGCTTAGACCGTGTTCAGTTTTATGACTTATCAGGAAATCTTATTGGGGATACTAATATTCTAGATTTAGATCAAAGTGTTTTCTCGAGATCAGAAATTATATTTGAAGAAATTTTAGGGGAGAATACAATTACACCTGAGATAGAAGAAAGGCTCGAAGAAGAACAAAAAGATGAAATTAAAGATATTATAATAAATAAATATAATGAAGAAATAATGACTCTAACAGACGATGAAAAGAATAACTTCATTGTAAGCACATTAAGTAAAATTAAATTTAAAGAAAGAGATATTGGATATATTGTTGTTTCCGAGCAAGCCAATGACATTATAGTAGCTGTAAAAGAGAGAAAGGCTTTTATAATTAGAACGATGATTGCTGTGGCAATAGTAATTTTAATTTTTTCTCTATTTTTAAATAAATATATTTTAAAACCTATTGGTCTTTTAGTTAAATTTAGTGATGCAATTAAAAAAAAATCAAATCATAATTTAGATATGAAAAAAGTTTTCATTAGAGATGACGAAATAGGAAAGTTAACGTTATCGATTGACGAGATGACCAAAGAACTACAACAAAGAACCAATAGAGCTGAAACTTTTTCAAACGATCTAGCACATGAAATTAGAAATCCTTTGGCTTCTTTAAAAAGTGCCTCTGAACTTTTAGATAAAACTACAGAGAAAAATGATAGTGAAAAATTATTGAAAATAATTAATCACGACGTTGAACGTATTGAAAGATTAATTACTGATTACTCTCAAATGTTAAAAGATGAAGCATCGTTATCTAGAGAAAAAATGAGTAAGATTAATTTAATAGAAATTATAAACAGTGTTGTAGAAGATTTTAAACAAGATTTGGTCAACCAAAATAAAGATATAAAAATTATTGTAAGTGACTTAGTGAAGAGTAAAGAGGGTTACTTCATTTTAGGAATAAGCAATAGATTAGAGCAAGTTGTAGCGAATTTATTAGACAATTCAATTTCATTTAGTCAGGAAAGTCAGAAAATTGAGATAAGAATAGAAGAGACTTCAAATAATTTATTGATGACCATAAAAGATGAAGGACCAGGATTTTCTGAAGCATCACCACAAAAAATTTTTAAAAGATTTTATAGTAATAGGCCTAAGAGTTTTGGTAAACACTCAGGATTAGGTTTAAATATTGTAAAGAATATAGTGCAACTACATAAAGGAACAATTGCAGCTTCAAACAGATTAAATGCTAAGGGAGCACAGGTGGAGGTATTATTACCAAAATTTTCTTAGTATTCCTTCTTGCTATGAATAATTTAAGTTGATAATAACATTTTCAATATGACCCAAGATTATAAAGTAAAAGACATAAACAAAGCAGATTTTGGAAGAAAAGAGATTTCTCTAGCTGAAACTGAAATGCCTGGTCTAATTGCTTTAAGAAAAGAGTACAAAAACAAAAATCCTTTGAAGGGAGCAAAAATTTTAGGTTGCCTTCATATGACTATTCAAACTGCTGTGCTAATTGAAACATTAGTTGAGCTTGGTGCAGAGGTAAGATGGTCTTCCTGTAATATTTTTTCTACGCAAGATCACGCAGCTGCAGCTATTGCTAAAGCCGGTATTCCTGTATTTGCCTGGAAAGGTGAAACAGAGGAAGAATACTGGTGGTGTATTAAACAAACTGTAGAGGGTAAAAAGGATTGGAAACCAAATATGATACTTGATGATGGTGGTGATCTAACAGCTTTAATGCACAAAGAGTATAAAAATTTACTTAAAGATGTTAAGGGAGTTTCTGAAGAGACAACTACCGGTGTTTTGGCTCTTAAAAAAATGGAGTCAAATAAAGAATTATTAATTCCAGCAATAAATGTCAATGACTCTGTTACAAAATCTAAGTTTGATAACTTATATGGATGTAGAGAAAGTCTTGTAGATGGAATTAAAAGGGCAACAGATGTAATGATGTCTGGTAAAGTTGCAATTGTTGCAGGATTTGGTGATGTCGGAAAAGGAAGCGCTGCTTCATTAAGACAAGCTGGAGCAAGAGTTATGGTTACTGAAACGGATCCTATCTGTGCTCTTCAAGCTGCTATGGAAGGTTATGAAGTTGTAGTAATGGACGAAGCAATCAAAGACGCAGATATAGTTGTTACAGCGACTGGAAATAAAGATATTGTTACTGCAGACCACATGCGAGATATGAAGGATCGAGCAATATTATGTAATATTGGTCACTTTGATAATGAAATTCAGGTTGAAGCTTTAAAAAACTATAAGTGGGACGAAATTAAACCCCAGGTACATGAAATAGAACTACCTAGTAAAAAAAGAATTATACTTTTAGCAGAAGGTAGACTAGTTAACCTAGGCTGTGCAACCGGACATCCAAGTTTTGTGATGAGCGCCTCATTTACAAATCAAGTTATTGCGCAGATCGAATTATGGAACAATTCAGATAAATACGAAAACAAAGTTTATGTGTTACCTAAGCATCTCGATGAGAAAGTAGCAATGCTTCATTTAGAAAAAGTTGGGGCGAAGTTAACAAAAATGTCAAAAGATCAAGCCGATTATATTAGTGTTAAAACATCAGGGCCATTTAAACCAGATACTTACCGCTACTAAATTGTAGCTAATGATTGTAAAATCTTTAGATCATCTAAATTCTATATCTGTAAAAATTTCAAAAAAATTGGAAAAAGGAGATTGTATATTTCTTATAGGTGAAATTGGAGTAGGAAAAACTACATTTACAAGATATCTAATCAACAATTTACAAAAACAAAAAGGCTTAAAAGAAACTGAAGTTTTAAGTCCTACTTTTAATCTTCTATATGAATATGAAATTAAAAATTTAAAGATAATGCACTATGATCTTTATCGAATTAAGAATGTGGAAGAATTAGACCATCTAGGTATTTTTTCTGATAGATTAGATACAATAAAAGTCATTGAATGGCCAGATTTAATTAAAATCCCATTGAAAAATAAGCTAGAAATACATTTAGACTATAGTCAGCACGAAAATGAAAGAAATATAAAATTTGTTGGTTTTAAAAAATGGGCAAACTTAGAAGATGAAGTATAAATTAAAAAAAATTTCAGGTGATGCTTCTTTTAGAGAATTTTATAGGTTAGGAAAGAATAATAAAACTTCTATAATAGTTTCTGCTAAAAAAGAAAAATTTAAAAATTTAATTGTTTACGCAGTAGTAAATAAAATTTTGAATATTAATAAGGTTAATGCCCCTAAACTATTAAGCAATCATTATATCAACAACATGATTGAAATTTCTGATTTGGGTGAAAAATCTTTTTATGATTATGTTATTTCAAAAAAAAATAAATTAAATGATTATAAATCTTTAGTAAAACTAATAATCAAAGTTCAAAAAATAAAAGTTAAGAAATCTTATAAGTTAGGAAAATTTAAAGTTAAATTTTTGAAATATAGTCTAAATTATTTACACAAAGAATCTGATTTATTTTTTGATTGGTATTTAAAATATTGCCTTAGAAAGAAAAAAATTAGCAAAATTAAAAGATTATTAAGAAAAGAATTAACTAAAATTTATAAAAAATTAAAATTTAGTAATAACACTTTTGTTCATAGAGATTTTCATGTCTCAAATATTATGCTTAAGAAAAAAAAATTAGGGTTAATAGATAGCCAGGATGCTATAATTGGAAACCCCCTATATGACCTAGCATCTTTAATTGATGATGTGAGAATAAAATTACCCAGCAATTTACAAAATAATTTAATTCATTTTTATCATAAGAACTCGAAATTAAAAAAAATTTGCATAGAAAATTTAAAAAATGATTTTGATATTTTGTCGGTGCAAAGGAATCTTAAGATTTTAGGTATTTTTGTACGTTTGTCTAAAAGAGATGGCAAAAATAATTATTTAAAATTTTTACCTTACACATGGGTACTTTTAGAGAGAAGATTGAAAAATCCAATATTTAAAAATTTGAATATTTTAATGAACAAAAATTTACCTATTAAAAAACTCAGAAAATTGAATAAAATATGATTAAACATGGAATGGTTTTAGCTGCTGGAATTGGTAAACGAATGCAACCATTAACACTTAAAACGCCTAAGCCGTTATTAAAAATAAATAATATTAGTTTAATAGAACGAGCAATAAATTTATTAATTGATTACGGTGTACAAGAAATAAGTATAAATGTTCATTACTTATCTGAACAAATTGAAACTTATATAAGCAAAAAAAATTTTGATGCAAAAATTTATATTTCAAATGAAAAAGATTTGATACTAGATACAGGAGGAGGAGTTAAAGAAGCGACTGCACAATTCAAAGACAGCCCTTTTTTTGTTATTAATCCCGATACTTTGTGGAATAAAAAATATTTAAAGGAAGTTAAAAAATTGGAGGAAATGTTTTATAAAAAAAATAAACCAAGCTTATTAATAGTAAATAAAAAATTATCATTAGATAAATCTTTTAGTGGTGATTTTAATTTAAGAAACGAAACAATCTTCAAAGATAAGGAAAATCAATTTATTTTTACAGGCCTACATATAACTAGTAGAAATTTTCTTATTACAGAAAAATCTAAAGTTTTTTCTATGAATAAAATATGGAATGATTTGATAAGTAAAAATGACTTATACGGGATGGAAAGTAAAAATAGGTTTTATCATTTAAATACTTACGAAATGTATAAAAAAATTTCAAAATTAAATATTATTGGTTAAAAAAAATATTTTTAGCTCTTGTCTTATCCAGGTAGTAATACTTATTCATTTTCATTTGATCATCAAAATCGATTATTAGAGGATTTCCAGTAGGAATTTCTAACTCATTTATCTTTAAATCAGATATATTTAGCAAATATTTACATAATGCTCTTAGAGAATTTCCATGAGCAGATAACAATACATTTCTCTTAGCAGATAAATTTTTTTTTATTTCGTTTTCATAAAAGGGAACAACCCTGTCATATGTATCTTTTAAAGACTCAGTAAAGGGTGTCATCCCTACTGGTATGCTTGAGTTCAAAGGACTAAATAAAGGCAGATACTCACTCTCTGCATTCATTGGAGGCGGCGCTATATCCCATGATCTTCTATATTTTTTAAATTGTTCTTCCCCAATTTTTTTTTTTGTTTCTTCCTTATTCAGACCTGTTAAAGACCCGTAATGTCGTTCATTAAGCTGCCAAGCAGTATTAAACTTAAGTTCTAAATTGTTAATTTTAAGAATTGTCGTTAAAGTTTTTATGGCTCTTTTTAAATATGAGGTATAAGAGACATCAATTTTAATTTTCAATTCTTTAATAAATTGACCAGATTTTTCTGCTTCTTGGATACCTTTATCCGAAAGATCAACATCCACCCAGCCTGTAAATCTATTTTCGGCATTCCAAACACTTTGACCATGTCGAGTGAGAATTAATTTAGTCATAATAGTTTAATTAGTTATTATGTACTATATTAAATTGATAATGAAAAACACTATATTGAAACTATTAGAATATATTTATTATTTTTCATTAGTTATCTTATTCATTCTATATTTATATCCTGGGAGTTTAATAGGATATTTTTTATATGGAAATTTAGGACAGCAGCCTAACTTAATACCCAATCCAATAGGGACCTCAATTAATCATTTAATTTTTTTTAATTACATTACGATATTAGCATTAATTATAAGGCCAAAAGTCAAAAATATTCTTACAGATTACAAAGTAATTCTTTTTATATCTTTTATTTTAGAAATCTTACACTTTATAATTCCTAATAGAGCTTTTGAGTTTTATGATTTGATAGCTAATATGTTTGGAGTCTTAATAATTATAATTATTAAAAGATTAATAAAATGATTAAAATTTTCTTAAATTTTTTAATTATTTTTTTTTTAATTCAAAATTTAAACTCTGAAGAAATTTATGGTAATCCAAAAATAATTGATGGAGATACAGTCCATATTAATTCCAAAAAAATTAGACTAGAAGGTATCGATGCTCCAGAAATAAGACAGCAATGTCAAAAAGTGTTTTTTGAAATCTCAGCAATTGTTGGATTTAGACTTAAAAAGAATTACTCTTGTGGAGTTATCTCAAAGGAAAAATTAATAGATAAGATTAATACGTCTCAAATAAACTGTGTTTCATCAGGACGCGATCGCTACAAGCGGTACCTAGCAACTTGTTATAAAGATAAAATAAATCTGAATAAGTGGATGGTTAGAAATGGCTTAGCTGTAGCTTATAAAAGGTATTCAAAAGATTACCTTGGAGATGAAATGTACGCAAAAGAAAACAAATTAGGTTTGTGGAAGGGATCTTTTATAAGGCCAGAAAAATGGAGAAAGCTTAATTGAATTTTAGTATAAGTTTTTAAGTGATTCATTTAAAAAAAATTATATTTTTCTCAACTTTTTTTATCCTCACCGCTTGTTCGTCAATTCCTAAAAATACTCAAAATAGCTGTGCAATTTTTGAAGAGAGATACTTATGGTATAAACACGCAAAAGCATCTTATGAAAAATGGGGAGCTCCGATACATCTACAATTAGCATTCGTGAAAAAAGAGAGCGACTTCGATTGGCTAGCTAAACCTCCAAGAAGAAAATTATTTAAAGTAATTCCATTTAAAAGACCATCAAGTTCTTTTGGTTATTCCCAGGCGGTAAAAGGTACATGGGAACAATATAAGAGGGAAACAAAAAATCCATTAGCTACAAGAGTCAGATTCAAAGACTCAGTTGATTTTATCGGGTGGTATATTCATAAAACTAATAAAATTTTAAGAATTTCAAAAAAAGATGCTTATAAACAATACTTGGCTTACTATAAAGGTTGGGGTGATTATAAAAATTATTCAAAAGATAAAAAAGCTACTATCTATGCAAAATCTGTAAAAGATATGGCTAATAAATACAGAAAGCAGTTAACCCTCTGTAAAAAAAATTTAGATAAAAATAAGTATATTATTTTTTGAGTTGTTTATTTAAATCTATCTCTACTGCATCTATTCTTTTAGTATTCTTCCCAACAATCGTATAAATTGTTGGTATGACATAGAGCGTAAAGAAAGTAGAAAATAACATTCCGCCAAAAATAGTTATTCCAACTGTCAGTCTGCTCGCAGCACCTGGACCTGTTCCGATAATAAGAGGCAACACACCTATAATTGTTGATAAACTTGTCATTAGGATGGGTCTTAATCTTATTGCCGCTGCCTCGAATACTGCAACCTCTATATTTTTACCTTCTTTACGTAACTGATTTGCGAATTCTACAATTAAAATTCCGTTTTTTGCAGAGAGCCCTATTAAAATGATTAAAGCTATTTGACTATAAACATTTAAAGAAGAACCAACTACTAATATTCCTAGCAAACCGCCTAATATTGCCATAGGAACAGTTAACATTATTGTTAATGGATGCCTCCAGCTTTCAAATTGAGCACTCATTGCAAGATAAGCAGTAATTAGAGCTAGTGCAAAAATTACATAAAGTTCAGTATTAGTTTTTTTATATTCCTCACTTTCTCCTTTATAAGCAATTTTTGCTTGAGGTATGTTTTGTTCAACAACATTAACTAAAAACTTCAGTGCTTCATCTAATGAATAATCTCCGACAAGTCTTGCTGAAATAGTTACGGCTTTTTGTCTATTATATCTTGCTAAGAAAGGAGACTGACCTTCTTCATCATAAGTAACTAAATTTGAAATAGAAACAAGCTTATTATTATTTTTTGATCTAACAAAAACTTTACTTATACTCTCTGGTTCTTGTCTATCTTTAATATCTCCTTGTAAAATTATAGAATATTCTTTTCCATCTCGAGTAAAATTAGTTACACTTCTCGATCCAAATATAGTTTCAATTGTTTTACCAATGTCTTCAGTGGAAACACCTAAATCAGCAGCTTTTTTTTGATCAATTTTTACGTTCAATTGAGGTTTATTCAGATCAAAATCATCTTCGATAGACGTCAAACCTGAGTTTTTTCTAGCTTCTCTTTTTATAATTTCTTTCCAATTAATAAGTTGATCATATGTATTTCCTAAAATAACAAATTGCACTGGGCTTTGAACACCACCTGTTCTTATCCCCTGGGGCATAATTGGAAATGCCAATACACCTGGTACTTTTGAAATTTTTCCAAATGACTCTCTCATAATTTGTACGCCATGACGATCTCTTTTCTTCCATGGCTCAAGTAAAACTATGATGAATCCACTATTTACTTGTTTAGCTGATTTTCCAAATCCTGGTACTCTCATAATTAATTTCCTATACTCACCTTTGCCTACATTTGGTAACAATAATTTTTCTATTTCCTCTGCTCTATCTTTTGTAAAATTAAATCCCGAACCTTGTGGAGCTTTTACTATCACAAAAAATGCACCTCTATCTTCAGGCGCTATTAATTCTTTCTTAGTAAAATTAAAAAAGAATAAAGTTAATGCTAAGGTAGACAATAAAAATATAGTAATGGTTGTTCTCTTTTTTATCCAACCAAGTAAAGAAACCTTATAAAGGTGAGTCAAGTTTTTTAAAAATTTTTCAAATTTAAGAACAATTTTAGATTTATTCATTTTTGGTTTTAAAAATTTGCTAGCTAGCATTGGACTTAAAGATAAAGCAACAAAACTTGAAATAATTACTGCCGACGCAAGTGTAATTGCAGTCTGTGTAAACAATACGCCCGTAATACCCTTAATAAAAATTAAAGGAACAAATACTGCTACCAGAACTACAGTTGTTGCAATGATTGCAAATGAAACTTGTTTAGCTCCTTTGAATGCTGCAACAAGGGGTGTATCTCCCAATTCTATTCTTCTAACAATATTTTCAAGCATTACTATAGCGTCATCAACTACAATTCCAATAGCCAGAACCAAAGCCATTAATGTGAAAAGATTTATTGAAAAATCGAAAATATAAATAGCCAGGAAAGTTGAAATTAATGATACTGGTAAAGCCACAAGAGGAACTACTAAAGCTCTTATATTCCCTAAAAATAAATAAATTATTATGGTTACTAAAATTAAAGCTATAAAAAGAGTTTTATAAACTTCTTTAATTGCAGCTTTTATATAATTACTTCTATCGAATGAAACTTCTAATGTAGTGCCTGGAGGCAAACTTGGCTTGAGTTCTTTAATCTTCTTTTTGATTCCCTTTGCAACGGCTATCGTATTAGCATCTGATTGCTGGTAGATTCCGATTCCTACTACTTGTTTGCCATTTCCTTTAAATAACGTTCGTGTGGACTCTGCTCCCAGCTCCACTCTAGCAACATCAGAAAGTGTTATAATAGATCCATCGGCAGCTCTCTTTAAGGGCAAGTTTTTGTAGTTCTCTAAATTACTATATGGCTTATCCAGTTTAATTGTTAAGTCTACATCTTTAGACTCTATTCTCCCTGCTGGAAATTCTACATTTTCTTTTCTTAAAACGTTCTCTATTTCTTGTGTTGTCAAATCTCTTGCCGCAAGCGCTATTGGATCTAACCAAACTCTTAAGGATAATTCTCTTTGACCCCCTAATCTAACTCTTCCTACACCATCAACAGTGGAAAAAGTGTCAGTTAAATATCTGTCTGCGTAATCAGTAAGTTCCAAATCTGTCATTGTTTCAGAATTAAAAGATAACCACATAGTTGTCCGCATACCCGCGCTTTGTTTAAAAATTTCAGGTTGTTCGGCACCATCAGGAAGATTATCTAAAACTCTAGAAACAGAACTCCTGACATCATTTGCTACATCATCTAAGTCCAAGTCAGTTTCAAATGTTAGAGTAATCCTAGAACTTTCATCTTCACTAAAAGAATCAATCGTCTCTAAACCAGGTGTACCTCCAACAAAATCTTCAATTTTTTGGGTAATTTGAGTATCAACTATCTCTGCTGAGGCACCTTTATATTCAGTTTGTATTGTAACTACTGGAGGCTGAACATCTGGCAGCTCATCTGTTGGAATTTCTTGAAATGTAACTAGTCCGAAGATTACTAACACTAGACTCATCACCGAAGCTACTACAGGTCTTTTAATTGATAG
>CACPGV010000008.1 GCA_902633595.1 uncultured Pelagibacteraceae bacterium
ATATATAATGTCTGAAAAAACAAATAAACTTTTAACAATTCCTAATAAATGCTGGTATGGCTTTAAAAATATTGGAAAAAAAAAAGTTAAAATTTTAAATATGATTAATATTAATTACTCAGAAAGTGAAATAAAAAGAAAAAAAATAAACGAACTTGATTATGACTGGGCCAAAAATTAAACTTTTAAGATTATCTAAATCAATTATATCAAATAAAGAAATATTAGCGGTTAAAAATATATTGAAAAAAGGATTCTTAGGCATGGGTCCAGAAGTTGAAAAATTTGAAAATATTTTAACAAGATATTTTAAAAGAGAGGTTGTTTGTTTTAATTCAGGTACAGCAGCACTTCAAGTAGCTTTACAGGCGTGTGGAGTTGGAAGAAACGATGAGGTTCTTGTTCCAAGTATTACTTATGTAGCATCTTATCAAGCTATATCAGCCACAGGAGCCAGACCAGTAAGTTGTGACATTGATCTAGAGAATATGCAGTTTTCCTTAATTGATTTAAAAAAAAGAGTTTCTAGAAAAACAAAGGCCATAATGCCTGTTCATTTCTCTGGTTCAGCTTCTCAAATTTTAAAAATATATAAATTTGCAAAACAAAATAGATTAAGAGTAATAGAGGACGCCGCTCACGCTTTTGGAACTAAAGTACGGGGAAAAAAGATAGGCAGTTTCGGGGATATTACATGTTTTAGTTTTGATGGTATTAAAAATATCACTTCTGGTGAGGGAGGATGCTTAGTTACTTCAGATAAAAAAATTTTGTCAATGGCAAAAGATATAAGATTACTAGGAATTGAAAATGAAACTGAAAAAAGGTATTCAGGACATAGAAGTTGGATTAGTGACGTTAAAATGCAAGGGTGGAGATATCATATGAGCGATATTAATGCCAGCATTGGCATTGAGCAGTTCAAAAGATTTTCAAAATTATCTAAAATAAGAAAAGATGTTTGTAGATCTTATGATAAAAAATTTAAAAACCATAAATACATTAAAACTTTTAAAAGAAATTACAAAGAAGAAGTCCCGCACATTTACGTTGTACGCATACCTCAATTAAATAATAGAAGAGAATTTTTAAGAAAAGAATTATTGAAAAATGGAATTCAAACAGGAATACATTATTATCCAAATTATAAGTATACAAAGTTTAAAGCATCTAATTTTTTTTTCCCTAATACTGAAAAAATTTATAAGGAACTACTTACTTTACCTTTGCATCCAGAATTAAAAGAAAAGGACATACGTTATATCTCCAAAATTCTAAAAAAATTGATCACAAAATATATTTTTAGGTGACTAAATATCCATAAGTTCAAGTAATTACTAATTTTTTTACTAAATTCGCTTGTAAAAATGATACTTAAACATAGAATTTAAGCTTTTTAAAAAGGGCGTGTAGTTCAATGGTAGAACGCTACGTTGACATCGTAGAGGCCATAAGTTCGATTCTTATCACGCCCACCATTTTAGCTAAAAACTTTTGATATTAAGGTATTTACATACTCAATTAAAAATAATATAAGTCCTTGCCTGGTAATTATTGCGAAGGGGCCACACCCGATCCCATCCCGAACTCGGAAGTTAAGTCCTTCAGCGCCGATGGTACTTTGTCTTAAGATATGGAAGAGTAGGACGTTGCCAGGCTTTTAAAATTATGAAAATAGCTAGTTCACTTAAATCGTTAAAAAAAAGAGATCTTAACTCTAAACTAGTAAAGCGAAGAGGAAAACTTTACGTTATAAATAAGAAAAATCCTAAATTTAAAGCGCGCCAAGGTTGAAATGAGCGAACAAGACTTTAAAAAAACTTATAATGGTTTTACAAAATTGGTTTTGTGGGGATCAATAGCAGTTATTGCGATATTAGTGATATTAGCAATTACGTTACTATAAAATCAAAACTAATTAATAATGATAGTCGGTTCAACAAAAGAAAATACAATATTAGAAAAAAGAGTTTCTTTAACTCCTGAGTCAGCGAAAAATATTATTGGACTTGGATTAAAAGTGTGTGTGGATAAAGGATATGCACTTCATCTCGGAATTGAAGACAATAAATATAAAGATGTTGGAGTTGAAATAAAAACTTCGTCAAAAGATGTGCTAATCTCAAGTGATTTGATCACAAAAGTTAATTGCCCTTCAGAAGATGAAATTGAAATTTTAAAAGATAATACCATTTTAATTGGAATGTTAAATCCATCAAAAAATAAAAATCAAATTGATAAAATTATTGATAAAAAGATTAAGCCTTTTTCTTTAGAATTATTACCTAGAATTACAAGAGCTCAATCAATGGACGTTTTATCGTCTCAATCTAATTTGGCTGGATATAGAGCAGTAGTTGACTGTGTTGCAGAATTTGAAAAAGCAGTACCTATGATGATGACAGCAGCAGGCACTGTGCCAGCAGCTAAAGTTTTAGTTATTGGAGCAGGTGTAGCTGGTTTACAAGCTATCGCTACCGCTAAAAGGTTAGGTGCGATTGTCTCAGCTACAGATGTAAGAGCTGCATCAAAAGAACAAGTGGAAAGCTTAGGTGGAAAATTTTTAACAGTTGAACAAAATGAAGATATGGAAACCGCTGGCGGATACGCAAAAGAAGCATCAGATGAATATAAAAAAAAACAGGCTGAAATGATGAAAGAAGCGCTTAAAAAAAATGACATAGTAATATGTACGGCATTAATCCCTGGAAAAACTGCTCCAAGAATATTAACAGAGGATCTAGTAAAACTTATGAGACCTGGATCTATTGTTTATGATTTAGCAGCAGAACAAGGAGGAAACTCTGCATTTTCAGAGGCAGGTAAGATCAATTCAATTGATGGGATAAAGGTAATAGGTGTCAAAAGTTTGATGAATAGCTTACCACTAACTGCCTCAAGCTTATATGCTAAAAACTTATTTAGTTTCATACGTAACCTGTATAGTAAAGAGAAGAAAAATTTTAATATTAATTTAGAGGACGAAATAATAGAAAAATCGTTAATTAAAAAAGTTTAATTATGGAAATAGATCCGTTCATATTTAGATTAAGTATTTTTATTTTATCAATTTTTATTGGTTATTACGTGGTATGGAGTGTTACCCCATCTCTTCATACTCCGCTTATGTCAGTTACTAATGCAATTTCATCAGTTATTATTGTAGGCGCTATCATTGCAGCTTTAGCAGGGACTTCCGAAAGTATTTTTAATACATCGAGTATTTTTGGATTTATAGCTATCATCCTAGCAGCGATAAATATTTTTGGAGGGTTTTTGGTAACCCAAAGAATGCTTCAAATGTACAAAAAAAAAAAGGATAAGAAGAAATGATTTCTGCAAATCTAGCGGCAATTTTTTATTTAGTATCAGGAATATTGTTTATTCTTGCACTAAGGGGGCTTTCATCACCAGATACATCTAGGCAAGGAAATTACTTCGGGATTGCTGGAATGGTAATCGCAATTGTTGTGACATTTCTATCAATTGGTAATTTTTCCTCTTCATTAATCTATGTAATAATGTTTTTAGTTATTGGTGGAGCGATCGGTGCTTTTATAGCTTTTAAAATTCCAATGACTGCAATGCCAGAATTAGTAGCAGGTTTTCATAGTTTAGTTGGTTTAGCAGCTGTTTTTGTAGCAATAGCAGCTTTTTTAAATCCTGATGCTTTTAATTTAGGAATTGTTGGTAACATTAAATTAGCTAGTTTAATTGAAATGTCTATCGGTGTAGCTGTAGGAGCAATAACTTTTTCAGGATCTATAATAGCTTTTTTAAAGTTAAGAGGTATAATGTCTGGAGCTCCTATTACATTTAGCGGTCAGCATATTTTAAATTTACTACTTGGAATTAGTATTTTTGTTTTAATTTTTTATTTATGTAAAACTCAGTCTACAAATATTTTTTGGACAGTAATTGTAATCTCGTTTCTTATAGGTGTTTTATTAATCATACCTATTGGCGGAGCAGATATGCCTGTGGTAATTTCAATGCTTAATTCTTATTCTGGGTGGGCTGCGGCTGGAATAGGTTTTACATTAGAAAATACAGCTTTAATTATAACAGGCGCACTTGTTGGATCCTCAGGAGCTATACTCTCATATATAATGTGTAAAGCAATGAATAGATCATTTGTAAGTGTAATACTTGGCGGTTTTGGAGCAGACAATTCTGCTGATGATAAAAAAGAAAAGAAGGATCAAAAACCAGTTAAAAGTGGCAATGCAGAGGATGCAGCTTTTTTAATGAAAAATGCTTCATCTGTAATTATAGTTCCAGGATACGGTATGGCTGTTGCACAAGCTCAACATGCTCTTCGAGAGATGGTAGATAAATTAAAAAAAAATGACATAAAAGTTACATACGCTATACATCCTGTTGCAGGAAGAATGCCTGGTCATATGAACGTTTTGTTAGCAGAGGCAAATGTTCCTTATGATGAGGTATTTGAATTAGAGGATATAAATAATGATTTTGCCAACTCTGATGTTGCATTCGTAATTGGAGCAAACGATGTAACAAATCCTGTAGCAAAAACAGATCCAAAAAGCCCAATTTTTGGAATGCCAGTGCTTGATGTTGAGAAATGTAAATCTGTTTTATTTGTTAAAAGAAGTTTATCACCTGGATACGCCGGAATAGATAATGAACTTTTTTATAAAGATAATACTTTAATGTTATTCGCAGATGCAAAAAAAATGACAGAAGATATTGTTAAAAATTTAGACTAATGAGAACAAAAATATTTTGTGATATAGCTGATTATGAGACAATAAAATCTTTTAATAAAAAATCTTTAGTAGATGGCTTTACCACTAATCCAAGTTTAATGCGATTAGCTGGAGCCAAGAATTATAAAGATTATTCTCTTAAAATTTTAAAGATTTGCAGAAAAAAACCTATTTCTTTCGAAGTATTTGCAGATAATTTTAAAGATATGCTTAAACAGGCTTACGAAATTAATTCTTGGGGTAAAAATGTTTATGTAAAAATCCCGGTCGTAAACTCTAAAGGGGTCTTTACAGGATCAGTTATCAAGGAATTAAGCGATAAAGGAATTAAACTGAATATAACCGCAGTTTACACATTTGAACAAACTGAAAAGGTTTTCAAAAAGTTAAATAAAAAAACAAAATCAATTATATCAATATTTGCAGGCAGAATGGCTGATAAAGGGAAAGACCCACTCCCAATTTTTAAAAATAGTATTTCCTTGACCTTAAAAAATAAAAATATCGAAATTCTATGGGCAAGCACAAGAGAAGCATATAATTACATTCAAGCAAGACAATTGAATTGCAATATTATTACCATGCCACCAAAAGTAATAAATCAAATTAGCGGGTTTGGTAAAAGCTTTAATGCTATGACAATAGAAACTGTTAAAGGCTTCTTAAAAGATAGCAGAAAATCAAAATTCAAAATTTAAAATATAAATCTTTTCAACTTTAATAACTTTTTTAAAGTAACATTTACTATTTTATTTATATAGTTATTCGAAATTTTTGAGAAAGCAAGATCAGCTTTAATAACTTTATTATGATTTTTTTCAATAAATTTTTTAAAATTTATAAAATCTTTATCAGCCCAATAATTGATATGAATTTGAGTAGATTGAATACCAAATGGCAATAAATATAGTTTATAAAAAAGTTGAGGAACAAACTGAATCCCATTGGATGTATATGGCATTAACCCATACCCATCAATAATTTTCAAAATTCCAGAGTCTTTTAAAGCTTTGAAAGTATTCTTGTCGTAAGTGTGATTAGGCGCGAAAAATGTATCTATCTGGATATTATTTTTTTTAAATACTTCTAAGCCTCTTTTTATTTTAAATAATTGATCCTCGTATGAATGACCAAAAAATTCTGACTTGCCACCATAATTGAAAAAGTCTTCTTTGTTAGTTTCTTTATCATAAAGATGATTGTATCCGTGCATCGCTATAGACCAATCACTCGACTTCCATTTTTTTACTGTTTCCCAAAAGTTTTCTCTTTTAGGATATTTTAAAAGCTCAATATCTTGATTATCAGGTATCACACCCATCACAGGTTTTAAATTATAATGATCCAATAGCTCTTGACACTTGTCCATCATTTCCCAGTTCATGTTAGGAGCAATGTCATCAAACCGAATTAAAATCCCAGTATTTGTATTGGCGTTATTTGACATCATTTGTTATTTTTATAATTTAATTAATTATATAATTATATTATCAATAATTACATAGGAGAATTTTTAAACTCTTAGCATGAAGTCTAGAAAAAGTTTAGTAAGCATCATTATCAATTGCTATAACGGTGAAAAATATCTTAAAGACGCGTTATTAAGTATTAAAGCTCAAACATACAAAAATTGGGAATTAATATTTTGGGATAATAGATCCACTGATAATAGTGTGAAAATATTAAAATCACTAAAAATTAAAAATCTTAAATATTTCTTGTCAAAGAAACACACCTCTTTATATGCGGCAAGAAACTTAGCAATTCAAAAAACTAAGGGTGAATACATAGGATTTATAGACGTTGATGATCTTTGGGAAAAAAATAAGCTAAAGCAACAAATAAAACTATTTAATGACGAAAAGACAATTGTAGTTTATGGAAACTTATGGTTGAAAAATGAGAAAAACAATAAAAAGAAAAAGTTTATAAATTATCATGTTAGAGATGGGTATATTTATAAAGATCTAATTGAAAAATATAATGTAGGAATTTTAACATCTTTAATTAATAAATCTTTATTAAAAAAATCAAAAGTTAATTTTGATAATAAATACGATATCATTGGAGATTATGATTTTTTTATAAGACTATCGAAAAAATATAAATTTCAATTTATAAAAGAGCCTGTGGCCACATATAGAATTCACCAACAAAATTTATCATTTTTGAAAAAAGAAAAGCAGATAGAAGAATTTTTTCATTGGATTAAAAAGAATAAAAAAAACTTAACTAAAGAAGAATATTTAAAAATAATGAGCAGGATTTACAATTTAGAATTTATTAACTTAAAGTTTACAAAAAATTTTCTTAATTCATTTTTTTATTTTGTAAAATTTATTGAACATATCTTCAGTTTGAAAAATATTATTATTTTGCTTACACCTTCATACATATTGAAGAAATTTATGTGGTTTATTTAAATAATGATCAAAGGACTTAAAAATTTTATCTTATCTTACGTAAGAACAATTTATTTATTTGAAGCAAATATGAATAAAAAAAGATTAAATTTGAAAAACTTTAAATTTAAAGTATATAAAAAATTTCGTTCTATTAAAAATAAAGATTTAAAAAAATTTTTAAGTTATGATAAAAAAATTCGATTTAAAAAAAAACACTATTTGTTGGTTCTTTATTTTAAAAGTAATATTGTAACAACTGGATGGATGTACCAAGGTATAAAATGGCATATTACAGAAATTAATAAAAATATCGAAATAAAAAATAAAGTTTTATTATATGATTTTTTTACATTTAAGGAATTTAGAAATAGAGGTTATTACACTAAAATCTTAAAGCTCATTAGAAACTTTAATACCAAAAAAAAATTCTGGATTTATTGTTTGTCTAATAATTACTCAAGCAAAAAAGGTATTGAAAATTCAAATTTTAAGCTACTAAAAAAAATAGAAAAATAAATGTACACTTATAAAATTTTCGATTCATTTACAAAAGAATGTGAAGAGATATTTAATAACAAAGAAGTCAAATTTAATTTAACTTTTTTTCAGCATATTGAATATATTAAAGAAATTACAAAATGTAACAAAAGTAAGCTAAAAATAGTTGTAATTTACAATGATAATTTAGTTTTAACCATTCTTCCTTTTGAAATAAAAAAATATTTTTTTGTAAAAGTTCTTCAGTGGATTGGAACAAAATATTCAGATTATTGTAACCCAATTTTATCAAAAAATTTGCAATCAAATATCAATAAAAAATATTTTCTTGATATTTGGAGTTTAATATTAAATGATATGAAAAATGATTTAGATTTAATTTTTTTAAATAATCAATTGTCTTTAATTAACGAGCAACCTAATCCTTTTGTAGATTATTTTCAAACCTCTGAATTCTCAACTGTCTATAATATAAATTTTGATGGTAATTTTAATGATTATAAAGAAAAGATAGGAATTAAAGATAAAAAACACGCTTATGAAATTCACAGGACGATGATAAAATATAAAAAACTTAAAGAGATTTCAAAAAATCTTAAAATAGTGATTCAAGACTCAGATCACGATTTTATAGATTTTAATAAAATAACAGATGAAAAGAAAGATCAACTTTACAGAAAAAATATTGATAACAAGTTAGATGATAATTTTAAAAGAGTATTTAAAAATTTAATTCAATTAAAAAAAATAAAATTTTATGTGATTAGTTTGATTTCTGAAGATAGAGCTTTATCAAGATGCTTTAGTTTTGTTTACGATAATACTTTTTATTATTATATACCGACTGTTTTATCAACTTCTTATGCCAATTATAAGCCAGGCAAAATACTAATTCTTCAACTTATACAATGGTGTATAAAAAATAATATTAGTAAGTTTGATTTTGGATTAGGTAGTGAAAAATATAAAAAGTATTTTAGTAATAAAGAGATTTCTCTTCACAGATATCTTAAGCCTTTCACCTTAAAAGGCTCGGTTATGTATTTTTTGATGCTAGTAAATTTTAAAATCAAGAAGCTTTGGATCTAGATAATTTTTTTCTCTCATGAGGATTCAGTATCAGTTTTCTTAATCTACAAGATTTTGGGGTGATCTCTAAAGCTTCATCAGTATTTAGCATACTTAATTGTTCAGCAATCGCCATTTTTCTAACAGGCGTCAAAACAACATTTTCATCTGTTCCTTGAGTTCTCATATTAGTGAGTTTTTTGCCTTTTAGAACATTAATCTCCAAATCTCCGCTTTTGGATGAAAGCCCAACAATCATACCCTCGTAAACAGGATCATTGTGTGTAACAAACATCTCACCACGTGCTTGTAAATTAAAGATTGCAAATGCTACAGCTTTTCCATTTTCCATTGAAATTAATGCACCATTCCTTCTCCCCTCCATATCTCCCGTATATTCACCATAGGAGTGAAAAATTCTATTAATTACTCCAGTTCCTTTGGTTAAAGTTAAAAAGCGGCTTGTGTATCCCATCAATCCTCTTGTAGGAGCATGAAAAATTAATCTTTTTTTATCTTTACCTGTATCTTTAAGATCAATCAATTTCCCTTTCCTTCTATTCATTGAATCAATTATTTTTGATGAAAATTCCTCGTCTAAATCCATCGTTATTTCTTCGATTGGCTCAAGTTTGTCTCCGCTATCATCTTTTTTAATTAAAACTTTTGGAGGACTTACTGTCATTTCAAAGCCCTCTCTTCGCATTTGAGTTAAAAGTATTTCTAACATTAGTTCACCTCGACCACTTATAATAAATGCATCTTTATTTTCATTTTCCTCAAAATTAATTCCAACATTGTTTTCAGCTTCTAAGATTAATCGGTCTCTGATTTGAGTACTTGTTAGTTTTTTCCCCTCGGTTCCTGCCAAAGGAGAGCTATTTACAGTTATCGTTATAGACATAGTAGGAGGGTCTATTGGTGTTGCATTAATAGGATCACTAACTTCTAAATCACAAATAGTATCGGCAACATTTGCTTTTTCTAATCCAGCAATAATTACTATATCTCCAGCTTCACCTTGTTCAATTGGAACTTTTTTAGTTCCCTCGTACCTAAAAATTTTTGTTAGTCTTCCTTCGTCAACTTTTTTTCCACTAAGATTGATTGCCTTTATTTGTTGATTTGCCTTTGCAGTACCCTGAGTAATTCTACCAACCAAACTTCTTCCTAAGAAACTATCAGCATAAAGAAGCGTAGAAAGCATAGCGAATGGTTTTGTTTTATCAAAAGCTGATGGTTTTACATGTTGAATAATTAAATTTAACAAAGGCTGAAGATTTTCTCTTGGACCGTCTGCTTCTTTAGATGCCCAGCCAGACCTACCACTAGCATACAATACGGGAAAATCTAATTGTTCCTCATTAGCGTCAAGACTTACAAATAAATCAAACGTTTCCTCCAAAACTTCACTTGATCTTTGTTCAGGCTTATCTAATTTATTAATTACAACAATTGGTTTTAAACCCTGTTTTAAAGCCTTGGATAAAACAAATTTAGTTTGAGGCATCACTCCCTCCGCAGAGTCAATCAATAATAGAGCACCGTCTGCCATGTGTAAAACTCTTTCAACCTCTGCCGCAAAATCTCTATGGCCTGGTGTATCAATTATATTTATCCTTGAATCTTTCCAATTGATAGATGTAGGTTTGGCTAGAATTGTAATACCTCGCTCTTTTTCTAATTCTCCAGAATCCATGATCCTCTCCTCAACGTTTTCGTTTTCTCTAAACGTTCCACTTTGTTTCATCAAACTATCGATCAGAGTTGTTTTGCCATGATCAACGTGAGCTATTATAGTTATATTTCTAATTGTATTTGTCATTTTGGTTGCGGGGGTAGGATTTGAACCTACGACCTTCAGGTTATGAGCCTGACGAGCTACCAGACTGCTCCACCCCGCGATAAATTATTTTTTCTTAATATTAATAGCTTGAAGTTTATTTTTCTCTTCTTTTATATCATAAACTATTTTTTGTTCTTCTTTTAAAACTCTTAGTTTTGACTCTTCTAATGCTGACACGTGAAGAAAAATATCTTTTTGTGTTTCATCATCAGTTATAAATCCATAACCTTTTTTGGAGTTAAACCATTTAACTTTACCTGATGGCATATTTAATCCTCTCATTTTAAATAAATTTAGTACCTATTTTTAAGTTTTTGAAGTTTTTTAATTCTTTTAAGATTTTCTGTCTGAACTCTCTTTTTTTTTTCAGATGGTTTTTCGTAAGTACTTTTCATTTTCATTACTTTAAAAAAACCCTCTTTTTGAAGCTTTCGTTTTAAAACTCGGATTGCTTGCTCTACATTATTATCTTTTACGTCTATTTTAATAAAAACCTCCAGTTTGAATTGATGGTTGTTAACATTAGAAAATCTATTTGTCTAGATAGAAGCCGCTTGAGCCTTTTTTTCCTCTCTAATTTTAGCTTTTTTCTCTCTTTCAATTCTTCTTCTTGCTTTTTCTAAGGCTTTTTGAAAGGCTTCTTGAGTACATAATGCTAAGATAACAGGATCTCTTGGTTTTAAGTTAGAGAAATTCCAATAGCTTCTTTTTCTAATTAGCGAAACTGTACCTTTAGTACTACCAACAAGTTTTGAAATTTGTCCATCAGTTAATTCAGATGCGTTTTTACATAACCATAAAATTGCATCTGGCCTATCCTGTCTTTTTGAAAGAGGAGTGTATTTGGGTCTTTTCCTCTCTTTAATCTCAACCTCATCTAATTTTTTTAATATTTGTAATTTTTTTTCAGGATCTTTCGAGCAGATCTCTATTACTTCTCTAGACAATTGACCAGCTAAAATGGGGTTGTATGCTTTAATTCCTTTGGCTACATCTCCATCAGCTATACCCTTTATTTCTAATTCATGTAAATTACAAAATTCAGCAATTTGTTTAAAGGTTAATGTTGTATTTTCAACTAGCCAAACAGCAGTTGCTTTTGGCATAAATGGAGCTTCTGTCATATTTTATTTTTTTGATCTAAGATTGCTAAATTTTTTATTATATTTACTTACTCTACCTTTATCTAAAATCTTTTGCGTTCCTCCAGTCCACGCAAAATGAGATTTTGGATCAATATCTAATTTAAGCACATCATTTTCTTTACCCCAAGTTGAACGCGTTTCAAATTCGGCGCCATCGGTCATTACGACTTTAATTTTATGGTAATTAGGGTGTATATTCTTTTTCATTTGCCGAGTTTTATATTAATAATAGTTTTTACTCAATATCTTTTTTATTTATAAGCTCTCTCAATTCCTCGTGTATATTCGAATTAGTAGCTAAAATATTCTTTTTTAAAGGCAAGTTTGTATCTTCTTCAAAAAAATCAACAAACCCTCCAGCTTCTTTTAAAATGACTATACCTGCAGCTATATCCCAGTAATTTAGTTCGCGCTGCCAGTATCCGTCAAATCTACCGCAGGCTACATAAGCAATATCTAAAGCTGCGCTTCCAAATTTTCTTACATTGGCAACATTATTTGAAACATTAACATATTCTGAAAAGATTTTATCTTTGATTTTACTTGCTCTTTTAGGACCACCTGTAACTAACAATGCATCTTTAATTTCCTTTTTATTTGAAACTCTAATTCTAGCGTTATTCAAATATGCACCATTTCCTTTTTCAGCACAAAACATCTCATTCGTAATAGGATTAAATATTACGCCACATTTTATTTCTTTATCCTCCTCATAGCCAATAGAAATTGCAAACTGAGGGATACCATTTAAAAAATTCATTGTTCCATCTATTGGATCAATAATCCATCTGTTCTTAGTATTAGATTTATTGATTACTCCCGCCTCTTCAGTAATAATTCCATATTCAGGATGTGCTTTTTGTAACTCTTCAATTAATATTTTTTCGGTTCTTTTGTCTGCTGAAGTAACAAAATCTCCAGGTCCTTTTGCAGAAACTTGTAAATTTTCAATTTCTCCGAAATCCCTAATCAAAGATCTAGAAGCTTTCATACATGCTCTAGTAATTAAATTAATTTGAGGAGAATTTAATCTCATTAATTTACTCTTTTCACATATTCTAATGTACGAGTATCAATAATGATTTTTTCTCCACTTTCAATAAATGGCGGAACATCAATTTTTATTCCGCAATCTAATAATGCAGGTTTATAAGATGAAGATGCAGTTTGATTTTTTATTGCAGCATCAGTTGTTTTAATAGTACATTCTATGCTATTTGGTAGTTCTATTGAAATCGGTTTTTCTTGCATAAATGAAACTGTTACTTCTAAATTTTCTTTTAAAAGCTTATATTGTTCTCCAACTATAGTTTTGGAAATTTCTACTTGTTCAAAATTTTTATTGTCCATAAAATGACAACTTTCACCGTCTATATACAAAAAATTAAATTTTTTTTCGTCAACTTCTGCTTTTTCAACAGTCTCGCTTGATCTAAATCTCTCTTTTAATTTTGTTCCTTTGATAACGCTTTTTAACTCGACTTGATTAAAAGCCCCACCTTTACCTGGTTTAACATGCTGAGTTTTTAAAACATTCCAATAATCATTTTTGTGTTCAATAATCATACCTGGTTTTATTTCTATAGCAGTTATTTTCATTTAAATTTCCTAATTGCTTGTTCAGGATTTAATTTCGGGTTATCCCAAATAAAACTTGATATTGCAATATATTTAGCTCCAGCATTTATTAATTTTTTATAATTTAAGTTATTAATACCACCAATTACTACAATTGGTTTTTTTATATTTTTTTTAGCCCACCTTAAAATATTTAAATCTGCCTTTTTTGCTTTTGGTTTAAGTTTTGATTTAAAAAATGATCCAAAAGCAATGTAGTCAGCTTTGCTTTTAATAGCATTTTTTGCCAAAGTTTTAGAATTGTGGCATGTAATTCCTAGGATTTTATTTTTAAGTTTATACCTAGCCATTTTAAAAGATCCATCGAGTTGGCCCATATGACAACCGTCGGCTTTAATCATGCTTGCTAGAATGAAATTATCATTAATAATTAATTTTACTTTACGTTTTGAAGTAATTTTTTTTATTTTATTTGCAATTTTAAAAAAACTATTTTTTTTGATTTTTTTTAATCTCAATTGGAAAAAGCTAACATTCTTGTAAGATAATACTTTATCTAAATCTAAGTAAAACTTATTATTAATTTTTTTTGGCGAAATTAAATATACAAACTTATTCAAGGGGTTTAAGCTGCTGACACTTTTTCTAAGTCTTCAGACCACTCTCCTTTAGAGGAAAGGCCGTTCATTTTAGCCCTATGATTAAAAGCTTTTTGAATATTTTCAATATTATCTTGTTTTTTTCCAAATTCGTTGAGGGCACTAGCCTGTAAACCCCTTCCATAAGAAAAAGTAATTAAGAAATTACTGTCATTAATTTTGTTAATTTCATTTAAATTCTTACTAGCCTCAATCTCTGACTGACCTCCAGATAAAAATGCAATTCCAGGCACATCACTTGGTACATTTTTTTTTAAACAATCTAAGGTTTTTTCTGCAATCTCTATTGTACTAGATCTATCCTTACATTCAGAACCGGGTATAATCATGTTTGGCTTAAGCACAGTACCTTTTAAATCTACTTTATGAATTTCAAGCTCATTATAACATTCATTTAAAACATCAGTTGTAACTTGGTAGCACTTTTGAATACTATGTGTTCCGTCCATCAAAACTTCTGGTTCAACAATCGGAACCATACTAGCTTCTTGTACTAAAGAAGCATATCTTGCTAAAGCGTGTGCGTTAGATTTAATCGACTGAGATGATGGAAAGTTATCATTAATTTTATATACAGCTCTCCATTTTGTAAATCGAGCTCCTAAATCATAATATTCTTTTAATCTCTCTCTTAAACCATCTAAACCTTCAGTAACCGTTTCATATATCGATCCAGCTAAAGGTTTCGCACCCTTATCGACTTTAATACCTGGTATCGCACCATGTTTTGAAATTAATTCAGGTATAGTTGGTCCTAATGTAGTTTTTTGTTTTATTGTTTCATCAAATAAAATTACACCACCAATATAGTTTTTCATCGCACTTGAATTAAATAACGTTTGACGAAAATTTAATCTATTTTTCTCCAAATTTTCTACGTTAATGCTTTTAAATCTTTTAGCTATTGTACCTGTACTTTCATCCGCTGCTAAAATACCTTTACCTTTAGCGCACATTTTTTTTGCTATTTCATTTAATGTCATTAAGATTATTTATTTTAAAACACTAAGCCCAGGCAAGTCTTTTCCCTCTAGGTATTCCAAAAATGCTCCTCCTGCTGTTGATAAGTGAGAGAAAGAAAGTTCGTTTTTACTTTTATCAATTGCTGCAAGAGTATCTCCTCCTCCGAGAACTGAAATTAGTGATCTTTCCAAGGTATTTTTTGAAATAGTTTTCGCTATTGATCTTGTACCATTTGCAAAATTTTCATTTTCAAAGTACCCAGCTGGCCCGTTCCATAAAACAGTGTTGGATTGTTCAATTTTCTTTTTAATACTATTTATTGTATTAGACCCAATATCTAAAATAATGTCATTTTCTTGAATTTTATCTAGATCTTTATTTTTTCCTTCTCCTTCGAAGCTAGTTCCAACCATACAGTCTTCAGGTATCAGTATTTCACAATTATTTTCAATGGCTTTACTATAAATTTTTTCAATAATTTCTTTAGTATTATTTTCCACTAAAGATTTTCCGACTTTAAAATTTTTATATACTAAAAAATTATTAGCCATTGCTCCAACAATTATAAGATTATCAATTTTTTCTAGAAGACTTAAAATAATTTTTATCTTTGTTGAAATTTTTGATCCTCCGATAATACATGTGACTGGCTCTTTCTTATTTTTAATTATCAGATTCATTGCATCTATTTCCTTTTTAAACAGTGGTCCAGCCACGCTTATGTTTATATACTTAGTAATTTTGTGTACAGAAGCCTGTTTTCTATGAGAACAAGAAAAAGCATCGTTGATATAAATATCTCCTAGAGAGCCTAATTTTTTTGAAAAATTATCATCATCCTCAGTTTCTTCTTTAAAATATCTTATATTTTCAATTAATATTACCTCTCCCTCTTTTAAGTGAGAGAATTTACTTTTGACTTCATCATCAAATTTTCCCATAAAAAAATATATGTTAGTTTGTAGTTTTTTTTTTAAATATTTATAAATTGGCATTAAAGAAAGAGCAGGATCTTTATTTTCCATAGGTCGACCTAAATGACTGATAATTATTATTTTTGCTTTTTTCTCAATCAATCTTTTTATAAAAGGTAAACATAGGTCTATTCTTGTATAATCTTTTATAACTTTATCCTTTAAAGGAACGTTTAGATCCAATCTAAGAATTATTTTTTTATTTTGGACATCTAAATTATCAGTAAAAAAATTTATTTTATCCATAAATAAGATCTATTGCCTTAATTTTTTTTGAATAAAGCTAGTAATTTTTTCTTCTGACAGATCTAAATGATTGTAAATTTCTTTGTATGGCGCGCTTTCACCAAATTTGTCGATACCTAAATTTATGCCATTGTTTTTAATGTATTTTTGCCAAGACATAATACTTCCAGCTTCTAATGTAACAATTAATGAATCCTCTTCTAATATATCTTTTTTATAATCTTCAGATTGTTGATCAAAAAGCTCGATGCAAGGCATTGAAACAACTTTTGAATCAATGTTATTTTCTTTAAGATTTTTCTGAACCTTTAGAGCAAGTTCAACCTCTGTGCCTGAAGCTATTAATGTTACATTACTTTCGTGTGAGGTTAAGTTTACAACGTAAGCGCCTTTTTCAGATTTATTTTCTTTAGAATTTTTAGGATTGATATACGGAACTTTTTGCCTAGACAAAGCTATAGCGCTTGGTGTGTTGTTGCACTTCAAGGCTATTTCCCAGCACTCCAAAGTTTCATTTATGTCGGCGGGTCTAAAAACATTTAAATTTGGAATAGCTCTTAAACCAGTAAGTTGTTCAATTGGTTGGTGAGTTGGACCATCTTCTCCAAGACCAATAGAGTCGTGAGAAAAAATATAGATTACCTTAAGACCCATTAAAGCAGATAATCTAATAGATGGTTTACAGTAATCTGAAAAAATTAAAAATGTTCCTCCATACGGTATAATTCCCCCGTAAAGAGCTAAACCATTCATCACAGCCGCCATCCCGTGCTCTCTAACACCGTAGTGTATATAATTTCCATCAAAATTTTTAGAATTAATTATTTTAGAATTGTTTGTTTTAGTATTATTAGAACCACTTAAATCTGCTGAGCCGCCGACTAGCTGTGGTAGTATAGAAGAAATACTTTCAATAGTTTTCATAGAACATTGTCTAGTTGCTAAATCTGGTTTTGTTTCAAAATATTTTGTTTTTTGCTTGTCAATTAAATTTTCTAAATCTCCAAGCTCGTTCTTATTAAAAGTTTTTTCAAGGTTATCTTTGATTTGAGGTTTTTTTTTATTAATTACTTCTTGCCATTTTTTTTCAAGAAGCTCACCTTTATCTCCAATTTTTTTCCACTCTTCTAAAATTTCTTTTGGAATTTCAAATGGTTTATCGTTCCATTTAAGCCTATTCCTTACTAAAGTTATCTCTTCCTCACCTAGAGGAGACCCATGAGAGGAGGCCTTACCTGATTTATTAGGTGAACCAAAACCGATAATTGTTTTACATGAAATGATGGTTGGTTTATTCGATTTTGATGCTTTAGAAATAGCTCTTGAAATTTGCTTTTCATTATGACCGTTTACTTCTAAAAATTCCCAATTGTAAGACTCAAACCTTTTTTTATAATTATCGGAAACACTTAAAGCAGTAGATCCGTCAATTGAAATTTTATTATTGTCAAAAAAAACAATTAAATTTTTTAGTTTAAGATGTCCTGCTAAACTCATCGATTCATGGCTAACTCCCTCCATAAGATCTCCATCGCTAGCAATGACGTATGTTTTGTTATTAATTAAAGATGAACCAAATTTTTTTCTATATATTTCTTCAGCTATTGCCATACCTACGGCATTGCCTAAACCTTGTCCTAATGGGCCAGTAGTAGTTTCTATTCCAGATCCCTCTTTATATTCTGGATGACCTGCGCAGATTGAGTTTAGCTGTCTAAAATTTTTTATATCCTCAATCGTGATACTTTTATACCCGCAAAGATAAAGTAAAGAATAGAGAAGCATTGATCCATGCCCCGCGGATAGAATGAATCTGTCTCTATTAATCCAATTTGGATTTTTTGGGTTAAACCTCAGGTGGTATTTAAATAATACCGTTGCAACATCTGCCATACCCATCGGCATACCTGGATGACCTGAGTTTGCTTTTTGCACAGCATCAATAGATAAAAATCGGATTGCGTTTGCTAATTGGTTAAATTTTACACTCACTTTTAATTACCTATATAGACTTAAACTAACTATATCAATAATATGATATAAAAACTTTATGAGCAACTTTGAAAAAAAAGAACAAAACTTAAACCATCTTATAGATAAATTAAATTCTATATCTTTAAGTTATTCACAGCCAAAATACGAAATAGAAAAAATAAAATCAGAGAGAAATGAATTAGCTAATAAAAAAAAAGAAATAGAGAAACAGAATCAAGAATTAATGAGAGAACACAAATACTTAAAAGAAAAAATACAAATACTTCAAATAGAGATTAATAAGAAATCTGAACTTGAAGAAAGGTTTAATCAAGATATTGACGACTTAAGTCAAGAAACCGAGAGTTTGGTAAGTGAAATAGATAAATGGCAAATGTAAATATTAAATTTAACAATAAGGATTACCTACTTTCATGTGATGAGGGTCAAGAGGAGTCTTTAAAGAAACTTACAAAATTTTTAGATCAAAAATATTCCGAATTAAAAGATAAGCTCGGAAACATTGGCGAAAATAAATTGTTATTGATAACAACTATTCAGCTAATCGATGAGTATTTCGATCTAAAAGAAAAAGTTGCTAATCAAAAAAATAAATTAGATGAAATTTCTAACAAATTTAAAGAGATAAAGTCTCTGGCAATTCAATACAAAGATAATAAGGATGTAGAAATAAAAAAACTCAATAATGAATTAGACAGTTTCAGAGAGACTATAGAAGAAAATAATGCTTTATATGAGTCAATGCTTGATAAAACAACTCAATCATTGGAAAAAATCATTTCTAATTCAGAGTCACTGTCTAAAACACAGTAAATGTATCAAAAAAATACTTTAAGAGAGAAATATATCAATTTAAGAAAAAAAAAATATTATGAAATTGATAAGGAGTTTTTTTCCCCTTTACTTACTTTTATCAAATCAAATTTTAAAAAAAATGATTTAAAACTAGCTTTGTATTATCCTACCAGTTTTGAGATAAATGTTCTTAAACTTTTAGAAAATAAATACATTATTGATAAAAATATACTCCTTCCTGTAATTGAAAGAGAAAATATAATGAGTTTTTCCTTATGGAAAAAAAACCATGTTTTATTAGTAAATAAGTTTGGAATATTAGAACCCATAAAAACTAAGTTTAAAATCCCAAATATTATACTTGTACCAATTCTAGCTTTCGATAAGAATAAACACAGACTCGGATATGGTAAAGGTTTCTACGATCGATATCTAAATAAATACTTAAAAAAATTTAGTAAAATTATAACTGTTGGTGTTGCCTTTTCTTTTCAAAAATATCATAAGCTCCCCTTAGATAACAACGATGTAAAGTTAGATTATATTTTAACTGAACAAGGAATGTATTAATGAAAATATTGGTTCTAGGGGATGTTATGGGAGCTTCGGGCAGGAATGCTTTGAATAAAAAACTTCCTCAAATTATTAACAATAATGAAATAGATTTTGTTATTGTTAATGGCGAAAATTCTGCTGATGATGGAAGAGGTATAACCCAAGAAATAGCCGAAGAATTTTTTAAAATTGGAGTTGATGTCATTACATCAGGAAATCATATTTGGGATAAACAGGAAACAGCTAACTATATAAATAAAGAAAACAGACTTTTGAGACCAGCAAATCTTGTAGATGGTTCTCCAGGAAGAGGATACGAAAAATATCTTTCAAGAAATAAAAAATATAAAATTGGAGTAATAAATCTAATGGGAAACGTATTTATGAGAAAAACTGAGGATGTATTTTTAGAGGCAAAAAAAATACTTGGAAAAAATGATTTTAAAAAAAGATGTAGATTTCTCAGTGGTAGATTTTCATGGAGAAATAACGAGTGAAAAAATGGCTGCCGGACATTTTTTTTTGACGGACAGGCGACTTGCGTAGTTGGTACACACACCCATGTGCCTACAGCAGATACTCGTATCTTAGAAAAAGGCACAGCTTATCAGACTGACATAGGCATGTGCGGTGATTATAATTCTGTAATTGGAATGAATAAAGAAAACTCTATAAAAAGATTTTTAAAAAATAAAGATGCAGTAAAACATTTTCCCGCTGAAGGTGAAGGAACATTGTCGGGTATAATTGTAGAGACAAATACCAAGACTGGTTTAGCAAAAAACGTTATAAGAATTATTGACGGAGGTAGCTTAGCTAAATAATTATGGCAGGTCATTCACATTGGGCTGGAATTAAACACAAAAAAGGAAGAGCAGATAAAGAGAGGTCAAAGATATTTTCAAAACTTTCTAGAGAAATTACAGTTGCAGCTAGATTAGGCGACAAAGATCCTGATATGAATCCTAGATTAAGAGTTGCAGTTCAAGCTGCTAAACAAGCTAACATGCCTAAAGATAATATTTTCAGAGCAATCAATAAATCTGAAATGGGTGGCGAAAAGAATTATGAAAGTTTAAGGTATGAGGGTTTCGGTCCATTTAACGTTGCTATGATAATTGAAACTTTAACAAATAATAAAAATAGATCTGCATCAAGTATTAGAACTGTATTGCAGAAAAAAGGAGGTAGATTAGGCGAATCAGGTTCGACCACACACATGTTTGCAAATTACGGCATCATACATGTTGATAAAAATAAAATTAATGAAGAGCAAATATTTGAGATCTCAATCAACGCCGGGGCAAAAGATTGCTTAAGTTTAGATAATATTTTTGAGATTATCACAGAAAAGGAGGATTTTTACAAAATCAAAACTGAACTTGAAAACAAAATTGAAACTTTTACTTATTCTTCGATAGAATGGAGACCTTTTAACTATCTAGAAGTAAACAAAGAACAAAGTGAGCAAATTTTAGATGTTTTAACTGCTTTAGAGGAATTAGATGATGTACAAAATATTTTTACTAATGCTAATTTAAAAAATTTACAGTAATAATGAAAGTTATTGGAATAGATCCTGGTTTGAGTGGAGCAATAGCTGTATTAGAGAATAATAAAGTTTTAAATATGTTTGATATGCCAGTGATGTCAGAGGGAAAAAAAAATAAAAAACAATTAAATAGCGCTCTTCTTGTTAATCTTATAAAAAAAAATATTCAAAATAGCGAGGAAGTGGTCATAGTTGTAGAGCAAGTAAATGCAATGCCAGGCCAGGGTGTTACTAGTATGTTTAATTTTGGTCAAACCTTTGGTGCAATTAAAGGCATTTGTGCTGCTTTAGAATTGCCAATTTTCTTCGTAAGGCCTTCAAAATGGAAAAAACATTTTGAATTGATTAATTCAGCAAAAGACTCAAGTAGAACAAAGGCTATTGAAATGTATCCCAAATTGTCTGATCAACTTGCAAAAAAAAAAGATGTCAACAAATCTGATGCAATATTGATTGCTAGATTCTTTAGTGAAACAAGATTTACTGAAGAAAATTAATCTTAAATAAATAAATAACGCCAAATTCATGACACAATCTAAAAGTAATCAAACTTGATGGAACAAGATATAGCAGCTCAAGTTGTGGGATTAGGTGGAGCAACAGATTTTTCTTTATGGAAACTTTTTATACGAGCTGATTTTGTTGTAAAATTTGTAATAATCTTATTAATTGCATGTTCAATTTTTTCATGGGCGCTGATCTTTGATAAATTTAGATTATTTAAAAATATTAATAGCTCAATAGAGGATTTTGAGAAGAAATTTTGGAAAGCAAAATCTGCAGAAAGTTTTAACAATAGTTTACCTTCTAATTCAAATGATCCAGCAATATTAATTTTTAAATCAGCAATGGCTGAATTATTAAAAACAAAGAGGCAATCTTCTGCAATTCAATCAGCAAGAGTTGGACGAATATTAGAAATTGCTACTGATACAGAATTAAAAAAGGTTGAAAAAAATTTTACATTTTTAGCTACAGTTGGTTCAACTGCCCCTTTTATTGGGCTTTTCGGAACAGTTTGGGGTATAATGAATTCATTTCAATCTATTGCAATATCAAGAAATACAAGTTTAGCAATTGTTGCCCCAGGTATTGCAGAGGCTTTGTTTGCTACAGCTTTAGGATTATTGGCAGCTATACCAGCTGTTGTAGCTTATAATAAATTTAACAACGACTCCCAAAAATATTTTTCTAGAATAGAAAATTTTTCTAAAAGATTTTTATCAATTATTTAAAAATGGCATTTCAATTTCATCGCTCAAGAAAAGAACCAATGAGTGAAATTAACGTTACACCTTTTGTTGATGTAATGTTAGTTCTTCTAATTATTTTTATGGTAACGGCCCCTTTGTTAACAGTAGGAGTGCAAGTCGATTTACCAGAGTCCGCCGCAGACTCACTACCTGATGATCAAGAACCACTCACTTTAAGCATCAATTCAAAGGGTGAAATTTATATTCAAGAACATCAAGTTACTTATCAAAAAATGATACCAAAATTACTAGCAATTGCTAAAAATAGAACCGACACAAGAATTTATGTAAGGGGAGATAAAAATATAAACTACGGAAGAGTGTTAGAAGTTATGGGAAGATTATCTGGTGCAGGTTTTTCTAAAGTAGCTTTAATTTCCGAACCCTATAAAAATTAGGATGACTTATGATAAGAAGTTTAATTTATTCAATTACCTTTCATTCATTACTAGTAATATTAACTATAGTAAGCTTACCATTTATGCTTAGAGAACCAATTGATCTACCACCAATAGTTTCAGTTGAATTAATTCAAATTACTGACAAAACAAGTATACCTTACGCACCGAAAGTAAGAAAAATAATTGAAGAAACAAAAAAAAAAGAGGAAAGATTGGTATCCGAACAGGCTCCGCCAGCAGCAAAAGCAAAAGAAAAACCTGATCGAATTCCACTTCCAAATGAAAAAAAAGAGGAAAAACAAATAGTGAAGAAAAAACAAAATCCAGATGAAATAAAACCTGAAATTAGACAATCTTCACAATTTGAAAAAAAAGAAATTATTGATACCAACCAAATAGCAGCTTTAATAGATAAAGCCAAAGAAGTAGAAGCAGTAAAACAAAAAAAAAATGATAAAGTAACTCAGAGTAGTCAAAAAAATTCATTTGCAACAGGACTTACTCTCTCACAAGAAGATGCTTTAAGAGCTCAAATTTTTGGTTGTTGGAGTGTTCCATTAGGATTACCATATGATGAAGATTTATTAGTAAGAATTAAACTTAAATTAAAAAAAGATGGAACAATAATGAAATCAGAAATTTTAGATCATCAAAGGATGAATAGGCCAGGCCAAAAATTTTACAAGGTTTTAGCAGAGAGCGCTTTAAGAGCAGTAAGATTATGTCAGCCACTTAAGGTACCCCCGACTGGTTATGATAAATGGAAAGAATTACAACTTAACTTTAATCCAACAGAAATGTTAAAAGGTTAGATGAAAAAGTTTCTATATATCTTTTTTATTAACCTATTTTTATTTAGCAAATCTTTTGCTCTAATAGAAATTGATATTACTCGAGGAAATCTAGATCCCTTACCAATAGCTATTTCCCCCTTACATGTAGATATTAAATCTGAGAATTACGATGGCATAAAAATTAAAGTGCTTGGTGAAGATATCTCTAAAATTATAGAAGATAATTTTAGGTCTACAGGATTATTTAATCCATTAAAGAAAGAGGCATTTGTCCAAAAACCAGATATAGCTCATCTTAAACCAAGATTCGAAGACTGGAGATTAATAAAAGCACAAGCACTAGTAACTGGTAAACTTCTGGTGAAAGATGGAAAGCTTAAGGTTGAATTTAGACTTTGGGATTTAGCAGCAGCTAAAGAAATGACTGCTTTAGCTTTTACAACAACTCCATCTAATTGGAGGAGGGTAGCTCATATTATTTCAGATAAGATTTATGAAAGACTAACTGGAGAAGAGGGGTATTTTGATACAAGAATAATTTACGTTGCAGAAAGTGGAGCTAAAAATCAAAGGGTAAAAAAATTAGCTATCATGGATCAAGATGGAGCTAATACAAAATATTTAACTCTAGGAAATGAATTAGTTTTAACTCCTAGATTTAATCCAACAAATCAAATGGTAACTTATATGTCCTATTTTAGAAATATGCCGAGAGTTTACCTACTTGATATTGAAACTGGCACTCAAGAAGTAGTTGGAAATTTTCCTGGGATGACGTTTGCTCCAAGATTTTCTCCTGATGGTAAAAAAATCGTTATGAGTTTTGCTAAAGATGGTAACTCAGACATTTATACAATGGAGCTAGACTCGAGAGTTGTTGAAAAAATAACTGAACATTCGTCTATAGATACTTCACCCTCATTTTCACCAGACGGAAAATTTATTACTTTCAATTCTGACAGAAGTGGTTTGCAGCAAATTTATGTTATGCGAAGTGATGGAAGTGGAGTTAAAAGAGTAACTTTTGGAAAAGGTATTTATGGGACTCCTGTCTGGTCACCTAGGGGAGATTTGATTGCATTTACAAAAATGCATAAAGGTAAATTTTATATCGGAGTTATGAGAACGGATGGAACAGGTGAAAGATTACTTACTGAAAATTATTACCAAGAAGCACCTTCTTGGTCTCCTAATGGAAGAGTTTTAGTATTTTATAGAGAAACTAAATCCGGAACAAAGGGGGAGGGTTTTTCTGCAAAATTATGGTCTATTGATATTACTGGATACAATGAAAGGAGGCTCAAAACTGAAACAGATGCCTCTGACCCATCTTGGTCCTCTCTTTTATCTAAATAATGTTAAAATTTAAGCAAAATAGACTTGAATAACTTCTAATAATTTGAAATAAACCAATTAACAAACCCAGGGGAAAAAATGATGTTTAATAAGAATTTAAAAAACGTATTACTAGTTATATTTGCCACTTTAATATTAAGCGCATGTTCGACAGCAAAAAAAACAGGAGATATTGATGGAGACGTATATACAGGAACTGAAACTGTAAAATATCTTGCTTCAGGTGTACCTGACAGAGTGTTTTTTGCTACAAACAAATCTTCACTTACTACTGCCTCAAGAGCAACTTTAAGAAAACAAGCTACTTATTTAAGAAAAAATAAAAATCTTAATGTAACAATTGAAGGTCATGCAGATGAAAGAGGAACTAGAGAATATAATTTAGCTCTAGGCGAGAGAAGAGCTAATGCCGCTCGAGACTATTTAATGACTTATGGAATTTCTGGAAAAAGAATTTCTGTAATAAGTTATGGTAAAGAAAAACCTGTTAACCCAGCTTCATCACCTTTAGCTTGGTCTCAAAACAGAAGATCAGTTACTGTAAAAGTAAACTAATCGTTATTTAACTAATACAAAGACCCCTTAATTAAAAATTAAGGGGTCTTTTTTTTGCCATTTTATCTAATTAATAACGAGTTATGTTTGTAGATTTAAAACTAAAAAATATTTTTTTAGCCAC
>CACPGV010000009.1 GCA_902633595.1 uncultured Pelagibacteraceae bacterium
AATATCACTACTCCTAAGTAACTATCATACCAACTATCAACCAATAGACATTTCAATTTTTCATCAAGATTACCTTTTGGACAAGGTAATTTATTTATGATTGCTTCTAAGATTTCATCAATACCTTCACCAGTTTTACCTGAACAAGAAATAGCATTTGTTGTTTCTATTCCTACAACATCTTCAATTTCTGTTTTTGTTTTTTGGATATCTGAAGCCGGTAAATCTATTTTGTTTAAAATAGGTATAACTTCATGATTGATCTCCAAAGCTTGGTAAACGTTTGCTAAGGTTTGAGCTTCTACTCCTTGAGTGCTATCAACAATTAGTAGAGAACCCTCACAAGCTGATAGGGAACGACTTACTTCATAACCAAAATCTACATGGCCTGGGGTATCAATAATATTCAATATATAATCTTTGCCATCTTTGGCTTTATAATTAAGTTTTACAGTTTGAGCTTTTATTGTAATTCCTCTTTCTCTTTCAATATCCATAGAGTCTAAAACTTGTTGTTTCATTTCACGATCTGTTAACCCACCACATTTATGGATAATTCGGTCGGCAATTGTTGATTTACCATGATCTATATGCGCAATTATTGAAAAATTACGTATTCTTTTTATATCTGACATTAGGACCTAATTGTAGCGCCGGTTTTTTTACTTACTGTGTCAATAATCTTTTTGCTGATCTCGTCTAAGTCGTTCTCTGTAAGAGTTTTATCGACAGCTTGTAAAGTAACATTAATTGCAACTGACTTTTTATCTTTTGGAATATTTTCACCCTCATAAATATCAAAAGTTGATACATTTTGAATTAGATTCTCATCAACTTCACTTATAATTTTCTCAAGGGCTCCGATTTTAAAGATTTTATCTATTACGAAAGCAAAATCTCTTTCTGATTTTTGATAGTCTGAAGCTTGAAAGCTTTTTTTGCTAAGTCTAAGTTTTTTGTTTGGCTCAGGTATATTTTTCAAAAATATCTCAAATCCAAAAATATTATTATCTTTGTAATCTAAGTTTTTAATTATAGCAGGATGTATTTCACCGAAATAAGCTAGGTGAGGTCCTTTTTCTGATTTTAAAGTTATAGATCCTGATCTTCCCGGATGATAACTATGTTTCGTATTATCACTGACAAAAAGATATTTCTCTTCAATACCAAGTTCAATTAAAGTTTTAATAGTGTCACTTTTTATATCAAAAACATCTACATCTCTCTCCTTGTCTAACCAGCTTTTTCTATTAATTTTTCCGGATTTCAATCCTCCAACCACAATTTGCTGCTCACCTGGATTTTTTCCAAAAAATGTTGGGCCTATTTCAAACAAAGATAGGTCTTCGTAACCTCTATCCTGATTTTTTTTTAGATAAAAAGCTAAATTAGAGAAAATCGAACGTCTTAAAACATTCAAATCAGAAGAAATAGGATTTAATATTGGAATTTCTTTCTCACCTTCAGAAAACAGTTTGTCAATTTTAGAGTCAGTAAAAGACCAAGTAACTATTTCCATATAGCCCTTTGAAGCTAAAGACCTTTGTGATAAATGGAAAAGTTTTTGTTTAAAATTTAAAGTATCTTGAGTTCTGTTTTTACTTGGTTCAATTAATTTTATGTTATCAAATCCTTTAATTCTAATAAGTTCCTCAATTAGATCTTCGTCCAAACTTACATCTGGTCTCCAACTTGGGACTTCTATTTTCAAAGATTTTTGACTTTTTTTACATTTGAAACCCAAAGAGGATAAAATTTTTTCAATCTCTTTAACAGTGATTGAAATACCAATCAGCTTTTCAAATTTTTCTACTTCAAAGTTAATTATCTTGTTTTTTTTGTTCATCTTTCCGACAATTTGAAATTTGCTTGCTTCACCTCCACAAATTTTTAAAATAAGTTCTGTTGCAAGCTCTAATCCCTCTTTAATCGAGTTTGGATCAATTCCTCTTTCAAATCTATATTTCGCATCAGTATTTATATTTAGCTCTCTAGCTGTTTTTCTTATTGAAGAAGGGCTGAAATAAGCTGCCTCTAAAAGTATATTTTTTGTATTTAATTCAGTCGAAGTAGTCGTTCCTCCGATAATTCCTCCTAAACCTAAAACACCAGATTTATCAGAAATAACACACATATCTTTTTTAAGTTTATATTTTTTTTTATCAAGGGCATCGAACATCTCGCCCTCCTTGGCGTTTCTAACTATGATCTCTTTATTTATCTTATCCGAGTCATAAGCGTGTAACGGTCTGTTTAAATCAAACATTACATAATTAGTGATATCCACCACAGCAGAGATGGGTTTTAAACCTAATGCGATTAATTTATTTTTAAGCCATTTAGGGCTTTCCTTATTTGTAATATTTTTAATATAACAACTTCCAAAAATATAACATCCTTGATTCTTTTCTTTTGTGATTGATGTTTTAACTTGATGTTTTGTATTTTGTTTAATTATTTTTCTTATTGGCTGTATTAATTTTCCAACTCCTGCTGAAGAAAGATCTCTTGCAATACCCCTGATACCTAAACAATCAGCTCGATTTGGTGTTATAGAAATATCAATAGCTCTTTGTGAACTACCTTTAAAATAACTTTTTCCTATATCTTTCTCATTATTTTTAAGTTCAATTATCCCTTTGCTCTCATTAGATAAATTGAGTTCACTTTCCGAGCAAAGCATTCCTTTCGACTCTACACCTCTTATTTTTGCTACCTTTAATTCAAAATTTGTTTTAGGTATTACAGCGCCTGGAGGTGCATAGATTGTAATTAAACCTTCTCTGGCATTAGGCGCTCCACAAACAACTTTTAAAATCTCTTTCCCTCCAATTGTTACATCGCAAACTTTTAACTTATCGGCGTTTGGATGTTTTTCTGCTTTTAAAACTTTTGCAATTTTGAACTTACCCATCTCACCAGAGTTTTCTTTGATAGCTTCAACTTCAAGTCCAATATTTGTAAGCTTATCAATAATTTCATTTTCTTTGGCTGCTGTTTTTAGATGCTCTTTAAGCCAAGGGATTGTAATAATCATTTGCTCAACCCTCTATAGTTTGTTGGAACATCTAGTGGATCAAATCCAAAATGACTTAACCATCTGTAGTCCGCTTCAAAAAAAGCTCTTAAATCATTTATTCCATATTTTAACATTGCTAAACGATCAATGCCTATTCCGAAAGCAAATCCTTGATATTTTTTTGTATCTATTTTTACATTTTTTAAAACGTTAGGATGAACCATCCCACATCCTAAAACTTCTAACCACTTGTCTCCATCTCCTATAACAATTTTTCCTTTTTCAATTTTGTATCCGATATCGACTTCCGCTGATGGTTCAGTAAAAGGAAAATGACTTGGTCTAAATCTCATTTTTACATTTTTAACTTCAAAAAATTCTTTTATTAAATAGTCTAGACAACCTTTTAGATGTCCCATTGTGATACCTTTGTCTATATGGAGACCTTCAAGTTGATGAAACATTGGGGCGTGCGTCTGATCACTGTCACATCTGTAAGTTCTTCCAGGTACAATTATTTTAAAAGGTGGTTTGCTAGCTAACATTGTTCTAATTTGAACCGGTGATGTGTGTGTTCTTAACAATAACTTTTTATTTTCTTCTAAATAAAAAGTGTCATGCATATCTCTAGCCGGGTGCTCCTCAGGAGTATTTAACGCTGTAAAATTATTATATTCTGTTTCGACATCAGGTCCCTCTGCAACTGAAAATCCTATTTCTGAAAATATAGAAGATATCTCATCTATAACTTGTGAGACTGGATGAATTTTTCCTAGTCGCACAGGTCTAGTTGGTAAAGTAACATCAACTTTTTCATTTTTAAGTTTTTCATTAATTTCACTAGTTTCAATCTCGATATTTTTTTGCTCTAATTGATGTGTAAGATCATCTTTAATTTTATTTAAATTTGAGGCAAAATCTTTTCTTTTTTCCGGATCTAAAGATCCTAAAGTTTTAAATTGTAAAGTAATTTGACCGTTTTTTCCGAAAAATTCTGTCTTAATATTTTGAAGATCGTCTTTTGTTTTTACGGAGTCTATCTTTGCATTAAATACTGAACTTATTTTATCTAAATCACTCATTAGGTAATTGATTTTTTATATTAAGTTGAGATTAAATCAAAGACCCTTTTAAGCTAGGGAGGATTGAACCTTTTTTACTACTGATTTAAAGACTTCAGGATTGTTGTAAGCAAGCTCTGCTAGAACTTTTCTATCTAATTTTATTTTAGATTTGACTAATCCATTAATAAATTTTGCATAGGTTAAACCTTCTGCTCTAACACCTGCATTAATTCTTTGAATCCATAGTGATCTAAATTCTCTTTTTTTGGCTTTTCTATCCCTGTAAGCGTATTGCATTGCCTTTTCCATTGCTTGACGTGCAATACGAATTGTATTTTTTCTTCTTCCTCTTTGTCCTTTAACTGATTTTAAAACTTTATTATGTTTTGCTCTACTAATTACACCTCGTTTTGTTCTAGCCATATTAACCTCTTAAATTATATGGCATATACGATTTGACAATTTTTGAGTCTTGTTTCGTCATTATTGTAGTGCCTCTTTGCTTTCTAATTTGCGAATTTGTTCGCTTAATCATGCCGTGTCTTTTACCCGCTTGAGGCATTTTTATCTTACCTGAAGCAGTAAATCTAAATCTTTTTTTTGCTGAGCTTTTTGTTTTAAGTTTTGGCATAAAATATTTCGGACTTATATAGGCATTAATAAATCTTTACAAGATGCAATTATTCGTGATTTACAGAGGTTGAATTATCATCACCATTTGTCGTCCTTCAAATTTTGGCTTGCTTTCAACTTTGGCAATATCTTTTGTTTCTTCAATAATTTTATTCATCAAATCTTTACCAAGTTCGGTATGTTGCATTTCTCTACCTTTAAATTTAACTGTGAACTTTACTTTATCACCTTTTGTAATAAATTTTTTTGCGTTTTTAATTTTAAAATTATAATCGTGAGTTTCTGTACCCGGTCGAAGCTTGATTTCTTTAAGAGAAACTGTTTTTTGTTTTTTCTTTGCTTGATTGGCTTTCTTTTGCAAATCATATTTATATTTACCCATATCCATGATCTTGCATACAGGTGGATTTGCATTAGGAGAAATTTCAATTAAATCTAACCCTTCTTGTTTTGCTAATTCAATAGCTTTGTTTAAAGGCATAGTACCAAGATTGCCTCCTTCACTTCCTATAACTTGAACATCCAAAGCTCTTATTCTTTCGTTAGCTTTTGGTCCTTGTGGTTTACTTCTTCTTTGGAAATAGTTTGGCTTAAAACTTGACACTTAGTTTAAAGGTAATTTATTAGCTGAAAGCATATTTTTAATTAAATCATCGCGTTTAATAGTTTCTTGTTTTTCAGATCCTAATCTTCTAACTGTTACGGTGTTGTCTGCAACTTCTTTTTTTCCACAAACTATTATTAATGGAACTTTTGCCAGAGAATGCTCTCTAATTTTGTAGTTTATTTTTTGATTTCTCAAATCCACTTCGCATTGTATACCTTCTTTAAACAAATCTTCAAATAATTTTTTTACATAATCATTGTTCTCTTCAGCTATGGGACACACTACTGCTTGTGTCGGTGATAGCCAAAAGGGTAATTTACCAGCATAATTTTCTATCAGTATTCCTATAAATCTCTCCAGAGATCCGAATAAAGCTCTATGTAACATTACTGGAACTTTTTTTGTTCCATCTTTATCAACAAAAGTTGCACCTAATCTATCAGGTAAATTTAAGTCAACTTGCAACGTCCCACACTGCCAGTCTCGGCCTATTGCATCTCTAAGTACAAATTCTATTTTTGGTCCGTAGAATGCTCCCTCTCCTTTATTTATTGTGTACTCAAGTTTAGATTTTTTTATAGCTGATAAAAGTGCTGCTTCAGATTTGTCCCATATACTGTCATCGCCAACTCGTTTTTTTGGTCTGTCGGAATATTTTAATATTACATTTTCAAATCCAAGGGCTTTATAAATTTCTAGAATTAGATTTGTGACGGTTAATGACTCTTGAGTTATCTGATCTTCTGTACAAAAAATATGAGCATCATCTTGCGTAAAGGCCCTTACTCTAAGTAGTCCGTGAAGCGCTCCCGATGGTTCATATCTATGGACTTTACCAAACTCAGATAACTTTAAAGGTAAATCTCTATAGCTTTTTAGTCCCTGGTTGAAAACCTGAACACACCCAGGACAATTCATAGGTTTAACTGCAAAAGTTTTTTCATCTGGTGTTTCAGAAGTAAACATATGTTCACCAAATTTTTCCCAGTGACCGGACTTTTCCCATAAAGTTTTATCTAAAAGTTCAGGAGTATTTATTTCTTTATAACCTGCTAGTCTTTGCTTCATTCTCATATATTCTATTAATCTTTGAAATAATACCCAGCCTTTCTCATGCCAGAATACTGAGCCTGGACTTTCCTCTCTAAAATGAAATAAATCCATTTCTTTTCCAAGTTTTCTATGATCTCTTTTTTCTGCCTCTTCAAGTCGATGTAAATAGTCATCAAGTTCTTTTTTAGAGCTCCAACATGTCCCATAAATTCTTTGCAACATTTCATTGTTTGAGTCTCCTCTCCAGTAAGCTCCAGAAACCTTAGTCAATTTGAAGGCTTTGCCTATTTTACTTGAAGAAACTAAATGCGGTCCTCTACATAGATCATGCCAGGTATCTCCATGATGATAAACAGAAAGTTCCTCGTTTTTAGGAATGCTCTCGATTATCTCTGCTTTATACTTTTCACCTATTTTTTTAAAATGAGCAATCGCTTTATCCCTCTTCCAAACTTCTCTTCTTGTTTTAACGTCCTTATCAATTATTTCTGACATTTTGATCTCTATTTTTTTTAAGTCTTCACTTGTAAAAGGTTCTTTCCTGGCAAAGTCGTAATAAAATCCATTTTCAATTACTGGTCCGATAGTTACTTGCGTTCCTGGAAATAATTCTTGCACTGCCATAGCCATTATATGAGCAGCATCATGTCTTATAACTTCTAATCCTTCTTTGTCTTTTGAAGTAATTATTTTTACTTTTGCATCTTTGGTAATTTCATAACTTAAATCTTTAAGATCTCCGTCTACTTCCATTATCAAGGCAATTTTTTCAAGTGATTTGCTAATTTTTTTTGTTAAGTCAAAACCATTAATGGCTTTGTCAAAATCTATTTTTTTTCCATCTAGTAATTGAATTTGAGGCATTAATTTTTTATTAATCTTTTGTATTCTTTTAAATTAGATTGGCACATTGTTTCAACATCAAATTTCTTAGTAACATTTTTTCTACCTTCATTTCCCATAGATTTCAATTCGTCTGGGGACAATTGAATAACAGCATTTAAGCATTTAGCAAGTTCTCTTGGATCATCATGCTTATATAATAAACCTGTTTTTTTATTAATTACTGTCTCTTTTGATCCTCCAATATTACTAGCGATTATTGGTTTTCCCATAGATTGAGCCTCGACCGAAACTCTACCAAAAGCTTCTGGTTCTATAGAGGCTGAAATTGCAATATCGCATAAAGAGTAAGCTAGTGGCATCTCTTTGCAATGTTGAATAAATTTAATTTTTTTGTTTAGATTATATCTCTCTACCAAATTAACTAATTTTTTTTTATAAACTTTTCTACCTTGATCAGATCCAAGTATAATAGCTTGAAAATTAGTTTCATCATAATCTTCTATCAAAATATTTAAGGACTCAATAAAATTTTCCTGTCCTTTCCAATAAGTGAGTCTACCAGGTAAAAGTATGGTAAATTTGTTGGAAGATAAATTCCATTCTTCTTTAAGTTTTTCTTGTTTAAGTAATGATATATTTTTTGAATTATAATAATCAACGTTAATTCCTCTAAAAATTACTCTAAGTTTTTTTTCTTTATTTAGATATTCATTATAGTTTTCATTTATATGGCTAAAAATAAAATTTGATCCAGCGATTGTTAATTTTGCTCTAAGCATAATGCTATTATAAAATTTTTTGATATTGCTATTAAAATTATAAGTTCCATGAAAAGTTGTTACAAAAACTCGTCTGGTCAAGAAAGATGCAAAATAACATGCCCAAGCAGGAGCCCGACTTCTTGCGTGAACAATGTTAATTTTAAAAATGATAATATACATAGAGAGAGCTAAAACGTTAAATAAAATTAGTAGAGGATTTTTTGAGTGAACAGGTAATCTGAAAACTTTAACCTTATCCTTTTTTACAAATTTTAATAATCCGCCCCCTGAGGTAGCTATAAATGATCCGCAATCGCTTTCTGATAAAAAATGAGCTATATCATAGCAACCAGTTTCTGCTCCACCATATCCAAGCTTAGGAATAACTTGAAGAACATTTAATTTAGTAGTCATGTGATTTGTTATATAATAGCACTAAAACATTCTTATATGAAAAAATTCAAATATTTAAAAATTTCAAAGACAAAAAAACTTAGATTTATAGACAATTATTATAAAAAAAAACTTTATATCGTTTTTCTTCCTGGTTTTATGTCTGATATTGATGGACAAAAACCTCAAGCTTTTAAAAAATATGCTGTAAAAAATAGATTAGGGTTTTTAGCTATTGAGTATTCCGGACACGGTAAGTCGTCAGGGGAATTTACAAAAGGAAATATAACTGAATGGTCTAATGATGCCAAAAATTCAATAAAAAAAATTGTAAAAAAAAATAAATTTGTACTTATAGGTTCAAGCATGGGTGCATGGATTTCTCTAAATCAATTTAAATATTTTAAAAATCAAATACTGGGTTTTGTAGGTATAGGCTCAGCTCCTGAATTTCTTGAAAGACTGATGTGGAAAAAATTTCCAAAAAAAAATAAAAATGAAATTATTGATAAAGGATTGAGTATTATTAAAAATGGGCAATATGAATATCCTATTACATTACAACTAATAAAAGATGGAAGAAAAAATAAAATTCTATCTAAAAAAATAAGATCTAAAATTAAAGTAACTATGGTTCATGGTGGCAAAGATGAAGTTGTGCCGGTGTCCTTTTCAAGAAAAGTTCTTTCGTTATTTCCAAATGCACAAAGAAAATTAGTAGTAATTAAAAACGGGGACCACAGCTTATCAAATCAAGTTCCTCTTAAAAAGATAATTAAGGAATTAAATAGTGTTATTAAAGATATGGTTTAGCCCTTCAACATAAGTTGGGTATTTTAATTTATGATTAAAAAATTCTTTCATTTTTTTATTATCTACTTTTTTTGAATCTTTATAAAAATTTTTTAATATTTCGCTTTCTACTTCATTGATTTCTATAGTTTTAGGCTTATCTATTCCTAACAGTTTAACTCCGTACATAGCGACTTCTTCGGCAGACGCAGGTAGATTGTCTGAAATGTTATAGATTTCTTTTTTTTTGAATTTATTTAAAGAGCTAAATAAAACATCTGCAATATCTTCTACATGAATGCGCGAGAAAAAATGATTTTTTTTATTTATTATTTTTGCTTCTCCTGTCTTTAATCTCTCTAAAATATTAAATTGATTTGAATAAATTCCTGATAATCTAAAAATTTGAAATGGTAAATTAAATTTTGTTGCAAGCTGCATCCATTCTTTTTCAACTTTAAGTCTCTCAACACCATTCGGTGAGGTTGGTTTGGTTTCACTATTTTCGTTGACCCATTCTCCATTATGATTTCCATAAACACTCGTCGCAGAGAGGTAAGTTATCCATTTAAATTTAGTTGACTTAAAATTATCTTTAAAATTTTTTATAACAATATCAACTCCGTGAATTGGAGCTATAGAAATAAGAATATGATCTGCTTCCTCAAATTCTTTTAAAAAATTTTTATCAAAACCTTCTTTCGTAAATTGAAAGCTATCATAATTTATATTTTCAAATTCTTTAGTTTTAGATTCTTCTCGCGATGTAGTTGTTAATTTAAAATTGGCTCCTTGATATTTTAGCTTTTTAATAAAGTTTTTTGCTACTTGCCCAAAACCAAAGCAAATAATATTCATTGGGTTCACTTAGCTAACCTTTTTGATAGTAGGCTTTAATGTGATCGGATAATCAAGTTTATCTAACATCTCTATAGGACAGATTTGTTTGAAATTCTTTAATTCAACTTCAAAATTTTCTAATATTCTTTTTGCTATTTTAGAATTTGTTTCTTTCAGAAAACTATTTAATTGCTCTTTTAAAAATCTTTTCCAGTAATCTGTTTCAATTTCTTGCCAGATAATTGATGATGGATTTGCAAAATTTTCAAATGTATTTTTTTTATCATATACGAAAGCCATACCCCCGGTCATACCAGCACCAAAATTGTCTCCAACTTCACCTAATATAATTGCTGTTCCTCCTGTCATATATTCACATCCATGAGCTCCGCATCCCTCTACAATGGATAAACTGCCAGAATTTCTTACAGCAAATCTCTCCCCTGCTTGTCCTGATGCAAACAGTTTACCTGCAGTAGCTCCATAAAGAACTGTATTTCCAATTATCGTATTTTCATAAGAAACTAACTCACTTTTTGAAGAGGGATAGACAACAATTTTTCCACCTGATAAACCCTTGCCTACATAATCATTGCAATCACCTTCGACGATCAACTTAACTCCTTTTGTTAAAAAAGCTCCTAGGGATTGGCCAGCAGAACCATTTAACTTAATTTCAACAGTATCCTCTTCTAATTTGTTGTTGCCAAATTTTTTGTAAACATGGTGAGATAATCTTGTGCCTACAGATCTAAAAGTATTTTCAATCTCATAATTAAATTTATTTCTAGATCCTAATTTGATTTTATCTTTAATCTCAGACCAGATTTTCTCATCGAGTGTATCTGGAACTTGATTTATATGCTTATCTTTACAATATCTCGAATTTTCCCCTGGATCAGCTTGAACCAATAAAGGGTTTAAATCTAAATCGTCTAAGTTCGACGCGCCTTTATTAACCTGGGATAATAAATCAGTTCTACCGATAATTTCATTTACAGATTTAAATCCTAGAGAGGCGAGTATTTCTCTTACTTCTTTTGCCACAAAGGTAAATAGATTAACTACTTTATCTGGCGTACCATTAAATTTTTCTCTTAAAGCTTTATCTTGACTACAGACTCCAACCGGGCAGGTGTTTGAATGACATTGTCTTACCATTATACATCCCATTGCAACCAAAGAGGATGTACCCATGCCATATTCCTCTGCTCCCATCATCGCGGCCATGACTACATCTCTACCAGTCTTTAATCCTCCATCAGTTCTTAGTGTAACGTTATGCCTTAAATTATTTAAAGTTAATATTTGATTAGCTTCAGTTAAACCCATCTCCCAAGGAATGCCTGCATATTTAATACTTGTCTGTGGGCTTGCGCCTGTACCTCCGGAATGACCTGAAATCAAAATAATATCTGCTTTAGCTTTAGCAACTCCTGCCGCTATAGTTCCAATACCTGTTGATGCAACCAGCTTAACCCCGACTCTAGCACCTGGATTGATTTGTTTTAAGTCATAAATTAATTGTGCCAGATCCTCTATAGAATAAATGTCGTGATGTGGTGGAGGTGATATTAAAGTAACTCCTTTTGTTGAGTGTCTTAACCTTGCTATTTCTTCAGTAACTTTAAATCCCGGAAGCTGTCCTCCCTCACCCGGTTTAGCTCCCTGAGCAATTTTTATTTCAATCTCATTTGCGTTGTTTAAATAATCTACTGTTACTCCAAATCTAGCTGATGCTATTTGTTTCACTCTTGAATTTGCACTATCGCCATTTGGAAGCTTTGTGAATCTTTTTGCATCCTCTCCACCTTCTCCGCTACATGATGCTCCTTTAATTCGGTTCATGCCCATAGCTAGAGTTTCGTGTGCTTCAGCAGATAATGCTCCATGGGACATGCTTCCACTTCCAAACCGTTTTAAGATTTCACTTACAGGCTCTACTTCGTCAATATTGATCGGTTTTTTTTTATCTTTAAATTCTAATAAGTCTCTAATATTTATTGGAGGCAAATTATGTATGCCAGCTGAATACTTTTTATATTGTTCATATGAACCATTGCCTACTGCTGATTGTAGCAAATGAATAAGTTTTCCTTGATACTGGTGATCCTCACCACTTTTTCTATATCTATAGAGTCCCCCAATAGGTAAAGTGAATACATTTTTCGCATTAAATCTCTCATGAAGTTCTTTAATTTTTTTATCAATTCCAATGATACCAATTCCTGAAATTCTTGAAGACATTCCTGGAAAATAGTCAGAAACAATAGCTCTGCTTAAACCTACTGCCTCAAAGTTGCATCCACCTCTATAAGAACTTATAACTGAGATTCCCATTTTAGACATTATCTTTAAAAGCCCAGCATCAATTGACTTTTTAAATTTGCTAACACAGGTCTCAAAATCAGATTTACCAAAAAGTTTTTTTTCAAATCTTTGATAAATACTATCTATAGCTAAATATGGATTTACTGTTGTGGCTCCGACTCCGATTAAAATAGCAAACGAATGAGTATCCAGGGCATCTGAACATTCTACATTTAAAGAGCAATAACCTCTGAGACCATGTTTTACTAAATGGGAATGAACTGCACCTACGGTTAATATGCTCGGTATACTTGCTTTTTGACTAGAAAAATCTTTATCAGATAAAACTATGCATGTACTTCCTTCTCTTACAGCCGTTTCTGCTTCCTCGCGAATAGCTTCTATTCTATCCTTTAATGAATTTTGAATATCAAAAGTACAATCAATTACTTTAATTTTTTTTGAGAAAAATTTTTTGAACTTTTTAAATTGGGAATTTGTTAGTATAGGGCTATCAAGAACATATATATTTTCCTCAGTAAGATTATCAAAATCTAAAATATTTCCTAAATTTCCAAATCTAGTTTTAAGACTCATAACCTTATTTTCTCTTAATGAGTCGATTGGAGGGTTGGTAACTTGGCTGAAGTTTTGTCTAAAGTAATGAGATACTGGTCTAAAGTGACTAGATAAAACTGCTACAGGTGTATCGTCTCCCATTGATCCTGCAGCTTCTTTGCCTTCTTCAGCCATTGGGTGCAGAATTAATTCTAAATCTTCAATACTTAAACCTGATAAGTACTGTCTCTTTCTCAATTCTTCATTTGTAAAATTAGGTTTTTCATCTTCAAAAGTTAGTTTTTTTTCAAGATCTATAATTTGTTTATTATATCTTTTATAATCTTTAGCTAGAAGATCCTTTATCTCTTTGTCTTTAAATAACTTACCTTTTTTTAAATCTATAGCGATAATCTGACCTGGACCAAGCTTTCCTTTTTCTATGACTTTCTCTTCTGGGATTTTTATCATTCCAGTTTCTGAACCCACGAAAAATAAATCATCTGAAGTTATCGAATACCTCAGTGGCCTTAAACCATTTCTATCCGATGAAGCTAGAACCCATTTTGCATCTGTTGCACAAATCGCTGCTGGGCCATCCCATGGTTCAATAGTACTATTTAAAAAATTAAATAAGTCTTGATGGTTTTTTGGAACTGTTTTACTTCTTTTCGACCACGAATCAGGAATCATCATTAATTTTATTAGTGGAGCAAGTTTTCCAGAATGTGTAAGTAATTCAAAAACATTATCTAAAGCCCCTGAGTCAGATGAACTTCTTATTACTGGTTTTAAATCTTTTACATTCTTAAATAGTTTACTCGACATGTCTTGTTCGTGAATCTTCATCCAATTAATATTTCCTTTGACAGTATTTATCTCTCCATTATGAGCTAGAGTTCTAAAAGGTTGGGCTAAGTCCCAACTTGGAAAAGTATTAGTAGAATACCTTTGATGAAATATCGCAAACCTAGAGGATAATTTTTCATCATTAAGATCAGTATAAAAATCTGACAACATTTCTGCTAGGAACATGCCTTTATAAACAATAGATCTTGAACTAAAAGAACATATATAAAAGTCCTTAAGTTGTTTTTCTCTAGCTACTTTTTCAATTTTTTTTCTAGTTTCAAATAAATCTCTTTCAAGATCGTTAGTCTCAAGATTTTCATTTTTTTTGAACATTACTTGTGCAATTTCTGGGCGGTTTTGATCTGCAGTTTTTCCAAGAACACTAGGGTTGATTGGGACCTGTCTCCAGCCGTAAATGTAATAATTTTTAGCTAATAATGTTGCCTCGATTATCTCTCTACATTTTTCTTGTTCTGAATAATCTGTTCTTGGAAGAAAGATCATTCCAACACATATTCTTTTACTTTCATCTAAAGTATGCCCGGTAGACAAAATTTTTTCTCTAAAAAAATCAGGTGCAATTTCTATTTGAATACCTGCACCATCACCTGATTTTCCATCTGCGTCTACAGCCCCTCTATGCCAAATAGATTTTAAAGCTTGAATTCCATAATCAATAATCTCTCTAGATTTTTTACCGTTTGTAGATGCAATAAGGCCGACTCCACACGCATCATGTTCCATCTCTTGATTATAATTAAAACTGTTTTCTAAAATTTTTTTGTTTTTTTTGTAAATTTTCATTTTGATTAAGCCGCTTCTACAGATTTAATTTTTCGTTCTTTTAGTTGTAAATATTTTTCTATTTGTGTTGCTGCGTCTCGACCATCTCGTATCGCCCATACTACTAGGGATGCTCCTCTAACAATATCACCTGCTGCAAAAACTCCATCCAAGTTAGTTTGCATAGATTTTAAATCTATCTTTATTGTACCCCATTGAGAAACAACTAATTCTTCGGCATTAAATAATTTTGGTAAGTTTTCGGGATCAAATCCTAAAGATTTAATTACGAGATCAGCTGGGATTTTATATTCGGAACCCAAATCAACTTCCGGTCTTCTTCTTCCAGAAGAGTCGGGTTCGCCTAATTTCATTTTATTAACTTCAACTGCTTCTACTTTAGAGCTTCCTATAAAACTTTTAGGACTTGTCAACCAAACGAAATCTACTCCCTCTTCTATAGCATTTCCGACTTCCCTCGCAGAACCTGGCATATTCTCTCTATCTCTTCTATATAAACATTTAACTGATTTTGCTTTTTGTCGAACAGAAGTTCTTACGCAATCCATTGCAGTATCGCCGCCGCCAATAACTACAACATCTTTTCCTTCGGCATTAAGTATTCCATCATCAAATAATTTTACTTTATCTCCTAAGCCTTTTCTATTTGAAGCAGTTAAAAATTCCATTGCTGGAAAAATATTTTGAAGATTATGACCAGGAATATCGATTTCTCTTGCTTTGTAAACTCCTGTTGAAATTAAAATTGCATCATGCTTTTCTCTTAATTCATACAAAGTTTTATCTTTACCGACTTCAAAATTTTGCACAAATTTAATCCCAGTTTCTTTGAGTAATTTAGTTCTTCTCTCAACTACAAACTTTTCTAATTTAAAATTTGGAATTCCATATATTAAAAGGCCTCCTGGTCTATCATATCTGTCATAGATAGTAACTTTATAACCTGACTTTCTAAGCTCTTCAGCGCAAGCCATTCCAGCTGGACCGGCGCCTACAATACCAACTGATTGTTTAAGTTCTTTTTTAACTTTAAAAGGCTTAACCCAACCTTTGTCCCAAGCTGTGTCGGTAATATATTTTTCTATAGATCCTATTGTAACTGTACCGTGACCGGATTGCTCAATCACACAATTACCTTCACAGAGCCTGTCTTGAGGGCATATTCTACCGCAAACTTCAGGCATATTGTTTGTGCTTTGAGAAACTTCGTAAGCTTCTTTAAGTCTGCCTTCAGCGGTAAGTTTTAGCCAGTCAGGAATATTATTTCCTAAAGGACAATGAATTTGGCAAAAAGGTACACCACATTGTGAACACCGGCTTGATTGCTCAGTGGCTTTTTTAGTAATGTAATCTTTATAAATTTCTTTAAAGTCTTCTTTTCTACTGCCTGTATTTCTTTTTTCTGGTGTCTCTTGTTTGACGTCCACAAATTTGAGCATTTTTTTTTGTCATTGATGAGCTAAAATAGATAAAATTATTGTTTATGATAGCTTTTAAAGGTCAATATCAATTACCTATAATATAAAAAAGGCTAAATATATATGGTTATTTAATGCATACCAGGTATGCATTTCTTTATGACATATAAAAACCATCCTTAAGATTTAATTCTTCAAACATGATTGAAACTCTGATTCTTGCTATAGTTCAAGGAATAACAGAATTTATACCGGTTAGTTCGTCTTCACATTTATTTTTATTTTCTGATTTTTTAAACTTTCAAAATAAGAGTCTTTCAATAGATGTAAGTTTACACATTGGCTCCTTCATAGCAATACTTACATATTTTTACAAAGATATAATTAATTTTGTAAAAAACAAAGAGCTCTTTATAAAGATAATCATCTCTTCTATACCGGTAATGTTTATTGGTTATATTTTGGTTCAATCAAACCTAATTGAAAATTTAAGAAATATAAAAATCATCGCTTGGACTACCATTTTTTTTGGAGTTTTATTATATTTAAGTGATAAATATAAATTGGATAAAACTATTGAAAATAATTTCAATATTAAATCTGCTATTATAATCGGAATTTTTCAGGTAATCTCTTTAATCCCAGGTGTAAGTAGGTCGGGAATAACAATTACGGCTGCGAGGTTACTCAACTTTAAAAGGGTTGATGCTACGAAAATTTCATTTCTTCTTTCTGTTCCAACCTTAGGTGCTGTTTCTATTTTTGGAATAAAAAATATTTTAATTTCCTCAGATATCTCTTTTTCAATTTTAAATATAATGGCAATATTTTTATCTTTCTTATTTTCTTACCTTACAATAAAATACTTTTTAAAATTTGTTAAAAGATTCAATCTAACTTTATTTGTTATCTATCGGATAGTTTTAGGTCTAGGTCTTCTAGCTTTAGCTTACTTATAAAATTATTGTTAGAAAAATTAGGAATAAAAAAACTATTATAAAGAATAATATAACTGCTTTATTTAATGGAATATTTAATATTTTTTTTCATATTCAATTTTTAATTTTTTTTAATATTTTTTCAATACCAAATAATGACAGAATAATTTGAATAGTTAATAAAGATAAACTATACCTAGGGAGAATAAAAAAAATTGAAAATAATGCAATATTAGCAATGTAGAAAAGAGAGAAGTAGTTTGGTAAGTTCAATTTTAAACTCAAAATTGAAAGAATTCCAATAAGTGTAGTAATTGAAAGTATTATTTTAGGATAAATATGAAGTGGCGAATAATATTTTGGATATGTAGATTTCATGTCAAAAAAAATAAAAGAAAAAAACTTTTTCCAATATAAATTAAAATATTTAATTGGATCTTGCTTTATAAATTTCGTTGCCTGTTTCATCAAGATTTCATCTTTAATTAAATCATGATTTTTAATAGGTCCTTTCTTCTTTAAATCGTCCATCTCTTTTTTTACTGCTGGAACTATTAAACCAACATCACCAAACATTCCTATGCCTTCCACGGTAGTATCAGGATGATTTCCTTTTAATAAATTATAACCCGATGATTTAGTTAGAGTTATAACTCCGAAAATATTATAATTTCTATATAAGTACGGTGAGATTATCAAAATTATAAGAACCAATATTCCAAATATTCTTAGTAATTTTTTATAATTGTATAATAACAAATATATGAGAGATAAAAATATAAAAACAAAAAACTCACCTCTTAAAAGGATTAATAATGCGGAGGTAAAAGAATAAAATATGCAATCAGTTAGCCTCATTTCTTTAAATATTTTAATAAAAAAATATAAAAAAATATTAATTAAAAACATTTGAAGAGTTATTGATGAAATTTGAGATACAGCATAAACGTTGAGTGGGAAAAAAGAGTAAGTGAAAGTACCTAATAAGGTTAATTCCTTAGAGAAAAAGTTTAAAAGTATTTTATAAGCTAAAATAATTGATGAAATTGACAATATCACTTGGATAATCAAAGTTGCATTTAAAAAAATTTCAGAGCTTTGAAAAATTAATTTAATCAAGTAAAGGAAAATTGGATATAACGGTGGCATGAAAATGTTTGGTACTGGAACACCATCAACGGATCTTACGCTTAAAATATTATTTACCTCTAAATTATAGAGCATGATGCCCCATTCTTTGTCTATAGTCGTATCACCATAAACATATATTGAAATTAATCTAACTACAGTACCTAGAGTAAGAATTGTAAAAATAAGAAAATTATTTGAAAGTTTTATCATCTAATTTTTATTTAACAAATTTTATAAAATTCAAAATTAAATTAAATGGTATAACCTTAAGTAATAAACCTACTATACTCCAATAAAAAGGGTAAAATCTTTTTAAAAATCTTTTATTTTTATTCCTATAAACTATTTTTGAAATTTTCTTTACATTTCCTTTAGGCAAATGAAGTTTTTTCCCAAAAGATAAATTAGTATCTAGATAACCTAAAGTATAAAATTGAACCAAAAAATTAGTTTTTTTATTTTCAAAGGCTAAACTTTCAAAAAATGATTCGAGGGCTCTTTTTGCTGCAGCATAATTAATATTCAAATTTCTTCCTAATAATCCCGAAACAGATCCAAATCCAACAATAGTAAATTCTTGATTTTTAAAAAGCTGAAAGAATTTAGAAATTAAATAGTTGATTGACACATAATTTGCGAAAATAATTTTGTGAATATTTGTTGTATCTAGTATTAAATCATCTTTTTCTGCCATAAAACCAATAGGAAATAAAACTCCACTTAAATTATTAAGAACTTCATTATCAGAAAGGATTTTTTCGTTTATTTCTTCAATCACTGAAAAATCAATACTAATTGTTTTTATTTCAACCCCAAATTTTGAACTCAAGTCAGATTTAATTGGTTGTAGGTCCCGATCATCTCTAGCAGCTAATACCAAGTTTTTTTTTTTTTCAGCAAAGGTATAAGCTAATTCTCTTCCCAATCCTGAAGATGCGCCCACAATCAAATATTTCATATTTCTAATCTTTGTGAAATTTCGGATTTATAAATTCTTCTTTTATCGTAGCTATTAAGCAGGTCTCTAAATCTAAAATATTCAGGATAGCATTGCTCAACTACTTTTTTACTTAATCGCGAGTCTTTAATTATTGAAGGAGTAATTTTTAACTTTACACAAATTTTGTCTATCTCACTCATAAACAAAAAGTTTTTATTATTATTGATAAAATCAAACGTAACGCACATCTTATTATCTTCAAATCTTAAGAACTCTTGTCTTCCTTTCATATTTTTAAATGAAAAAAGTGAAATCGTAGGATTGAGTTTCTTATAAATAAAGTTAAATTCATCAAAAAAATCTTCAATTTTATTTTCTGAAATTAATAATTGACTTTCGTAGAAACCTTTTTTTCCAAAAAACTTAAAATAAGCCTCTTTTCCATAAAAAGGGAATATTACGTTCGTAAAATCATCTTCTTTATAATCATTTGAAGCGCTGTTTAAGTAGTAAAAGAGCCAGTTAGCTGTTTTAATTGTTAGCTTATTCCAAATAGGAAGAAATGGTAAGAGTTTGTTTGTTTTTTCCTCTGGTATTAATTTAAAATTTTTTAGAGTTATCAGTATTTATTTTATTTTGAAAAATAAAACCTTTTCCTAAATATTTTAAATTTTCTGCCATGTTCCATGAATAAACAAATGAGTCTTTTTCTTTACTTTTTTTACTTATTTCACTTATACATTCCTTAATTGAGTTAACTTTGCTTTTATATGTAATAAAATTTTTATTTTTGAATTCCTCTAGTTTAAAAGTAACATTTACTATTGTCCCGGTTAAACCAATGCCACCAATTGTCAAATCGAAAATCTCTTTATTCTCTTTTTCAGATAAATTAAGCCAACCGTTTTTGACATGAAAAATTTTTATCTCCTTAATTGAATTCTTAATAGTACCGTGTAATACACAAGATTTTCCATGAGCATTAGTTGCTACAGCCCCACCGATAGTAATAAAAGGATATCCAGGCAATTGTGGAATCCATAAATCGTGCTTAAGTGTAAAGTTTAAAAGTTGAGACAGAGTAATACCAGACTCAACCGTTATTTCTTTTTTTTTTAAATTAAAGTCGATTATTCTGTTAAATTTTTTTTAATTGAATTGAAACACTATCCTTATGAAAACTTAAAGGGCTATATGAAAGATTTGAACCGCTATTTATTAATGTTCCATCATGTTTAGAGAATTCCTCAATTTCTCTAAATTTATCTGGATTCTTAAAAAAAATATTTGCTGAATGACATCTGTCAAAAGAAAACGTAATTTTTTTTTCCAAGCCGTTTGTATTCATTTCAATCTCTTTTATAACTAAAATACATTTTTAACATTTCTTCAATTGTTAGTATTATATTTTTAAAACTTACTGTTGAGCCTGTGCCAAAAGTTCTTGGATAGGTATGTATCCCAACTTCATTAACCTTTAAACCTGAAAACTTACTCTTTATAGCTAGTTCAGCACCAATAAATGGACTCTTTGATTTTAATTTTATTTTCTTAAGCATTTTCTTTTTAATTAATCTTGAACCAGTAGATATATCTTTAAAATTTGTCAAAAATAAAACTCTTAATATCGCATTATAAATCCAAGAAATTATAATCCTGCTAGTTCTATATTTTTTTTTAAATCTATATGTAATTATTAAATCTGATTTATTAGACAGTTTTATCAATTTTTTAAGATCATTTACATCATATTCAGCGTCACCATCGGTTTGAAAAATCCACTGGCTTTTACAATTCTTAAAACCTGTTTTTAAAGCAGCTCCATAACCCAAATTTTTTTTATGAAAAATTACTTTTACATTTTTATAAGATTTCGAAATTTCCCTAGCTATTAATCCTGAATTTTCTGGACATCCATCATCAACTATCACTATTTCATTTTTTTTCTTAAGAGACCTTAATACCTTTTGACTTTTGAAAATCATTTTTTTCACAGTTCGCCTATCTTTATAAAGTGGGAACATTATACTTATTGATTGTACACTTTTCATAAATTTTGGTGCGCCTGCTAGGATTTGAACCCAGAACCTCCTGGTCCGTAGCCAAGCGCTCTATCCAGTTGAGCTACAGGCGCTAAATTATTATAAATTTAAATTTTTTATAATAAATTAACTTTCATAATGTAAACAACTACCATATTTTAAAAAAAACACATGCTTTTATTTTTAAAAAACACTGAGAATACTAAAAACTACTTTAGTTTTTTATTAGCGCTTTTGCCTATAAGCTTTATTGCCGGCAACATGATAATAAATATTAACGTTATAATATTAATTATTTCTGCATTAGTACTTTTTAAAAAAGAGTTATTTAAGTTTCAATTTAAACTCTTAGATAAATTCTTACTTCTTTTTTTTATTTTAATTTTATTTACAGCTTTATATAATGATATTTTTTTTATAATTAACGACTTGTATCCCTCTGGCTATCACACAATTTTTTAAATCTGTTTTATTTTTAAAATATTTATTTTTATATTTCACAATTAAATTTCTTGTTGGAAATAGAGTTCTAAATTTAAAATATTTCTTCATATCTTGCACATCATGTGCATTATTTGTAAGTTTTGATATTTTTTATCAATTTATTTTTGGGAGAGATTTGTTTGGTTTTGAGCCTATTGGAAGAAGATTGTCAGGACCATTTGGTGATGAGTTAATTGCTGGTGGTTATCTTCAAAGGTTTTCTATTTTTTCATTTTTTTTAATTCCTTTGTTTTTTAAAGACTTTTCTAATAAATATTTAAAGTTTCTTATTCCAATCTTCTTTATAATTTTTTTTACTGCTTTAATGTTATCAGGAAATAGAATGCCATTTATACTTTTTGTTTTTACAATCTTTTTAATAGTATTGTTTCAAAATCAGGCAAGAAAATATTTATTATCTTTTGTCATTATTTTTTCTTTTTTATTTATATTCATTTATAATGTTAGTGATAAAGCAAAAATGAATTTTGATACTTTTAAAATGCAAATATCCAATATGTTAGTTATAGCAGTAAAAGGAGACTTTAAAAATAAGAATTCTCCTCAATATTTGAGAGAGTTTGCAACGTTTTACGATACTTGGCTTATTAATAAATATATTGGCGGTGGAGTAAAAAATTTTAGATATTATTGCCATCATAGGCCAAATAAAGATAAGAACAGTAAATTTATTTGTAACATGCATCCTCATAATTACTACTTAGAAATTCTTACAGAAACCGGAGTCATTGGATTTATACTTATTTCTTTAATTTTTTTACAAATATTGTATTTATCTTTTTACAAAAAATATATTTTAAAAAGTTCTTTAAGTGCAGATAACACTGTTGTGCCATTTATCTTTTTGTTTATAGCAGAGATTTTTCCTTTAAAAAGTACGGGAAGTTTTTTTACAACCGGAAACACTACTTATTTATTTTTAATTTTGGCTGTTATTATAGGTCTAAGTTGTAAGGAAAATCTAATTGAAAAGAAAATATAAACATATAAATTTAGCTATATGAAAAATGTAGTCATAACTTCAGCAACAAGAACTGCCGTTGGTTCCTTAAATAGAAGTTTAAAAAATGTTCAGGGATATGAATTGGGCTCAGCAGTAATTAAGGAATCGGTTATAAGATCTAAAATTAAAAATGAAGAGGTTGACGAGGTAATATTTGGTCAAGTCTTAACTGGTGGAACTGGCCAAAATCCTGCTCGACAAGCCTCTATTCACTCAGGCATACCTAAAGAGAAGCCTGCTTATATTGTAAATCAAGTCTGTGGTTCAGGTATTAGATCTGTTGCATCTGGTTTCCAAAGTATAAAGTCTGGTGACTCAAATATTATAATAGCTGGAGGTCAAGAAAGCATGTCATTGGCACCTCATGCTGTTCATTTAAGAGATGGAAAAAAACTTGGTGACATTAAATTGACTGATACAATGATCAAAGACGGCCTATGGGATGCTTTTCATGGTTATCATATGGGTATAACCGCTGAAAACGTGGCAGAAAAGTTTCAAGTTACTAGAGAAGAACAAGACAAATTTGCCTTAAAGTCTCAAGAAAAGGCAATTAAAGCCCAAAAAGAAAATAAATTTGACAATGAAATAGTGAATTTCAAGATTAGATCAAAGAAAGCAGAAATAGATTTTAACAAAGACGAACATCCTAGAGAAGGTATGAATATAGAAGCGCTAAAAAGACTAAAACCTGTATTTAAAAAAGAAGGCACCGTAACAGCTGGAAATGCATCAGGTATTAATGATGGAGCCGCGGCTGTAACTTTAATGTCTGAAGAAGAAGTAAAAAAACGAAAATTAAAAAAGCTAGTATCAATTAAATCTTGGGCAAGTTGTGGTGTTGATCCCTCTTTAATGGGCACCGGACCTATTCCGTCTACAAAAAAAGCTTTAGACTTAGCTGGTTGGTCTGTAAAAGATGTAGATCTTTTTGAGATAAATGAGGCATTCGCAGCTCAAAGCCTCGCTGTTTTGAAAACACTTTCAATATCAGAAGAAAAGGTAAATGTTAACGGTGGTGCTATTGCTTTAGGTCATCCAATAGGAGCATCTGGGACAAGAATACTTGTAACTTTAATCCATGAAATGATCAAAAGAGATGTTAAAAAAGGTTTAGCGACTCTTTGTATCGGTGGTGGTATGGGAATTGCAATGTGTGTTGAAAGATAAGATATTATTTTTTAATGGAGTTACCTGTTGTCAATCATCCTGATTATGTTGCAAAAATTAACGATGATAATAAATTTCCTATCAAAAAATTTGGCGTATTAGCAGAATACTTGTTGAAGACTGGAGTCGTTAAAAAGTTTCATATTCCTAAAGAATGTTCAATAAAAACAATGAAAACATCTCATTCACTAGAATATATAAATCATATACGAAATAAAACTTTAGATATCAAATTACAAAAGAAAATAGGATTTCCAATCAACGATAGCGTTGTAAGAAGGTCCTTTGTTGCAACTGGAGGAACAGTTCTTGCGAGTAAATTAGCATTGGACTCAAAACTTGCTTGTAATACTGCGGGAGGTAGCCATCATGCTGCTTTTGACTTTGGTGCTGGTTATTGTGTTTTCAACGACGTTGCAGTAGCAGCAAACTATCTAAAAAATAATGGATATGCTAGAAAAATACTTATTCTAGACTTAGATGTCCATCAAGGTAATGGTAATTCTGAGATATTTCAAAATGATAAAGACGTTCTTACTTTTAGTATGCATTGTGCCTCAAATTACCCTGCTAAAAAATCTAAAAGCGATATTGATATTGAACTTGAAGATTATATGGAAGATCAAGAATATCTTAACGTATTAAATGATAATCTTTATAAACTTAATCAAAATAAATATGATTTTGTATTTTATGTAGCTGGAGTAGATATTCATCATGATGATAGATTAGGAAAGCTAAAAATTTCTGATGAAGGTATTAATAAAAGAGATCAAATAGTAGTTGAAAATTTTTACACCAAAAAAATTCCTTTGTGCGGTGTTCTTGGTGGTGGTTATAATAAAAGCTTTGATAAACTTATCGAGCTTCATGCAATGTTACACAAAAATTGTGCTAAAATTATTTGAACCCAGCTCTTGGTGGCTTTAGGAGTTCCAGGGTCAAGAGCTGAGCTTACAATCAATTTATTTTAAATAGTCTTAATAGGTAACTTTTGAAAATGCCGCGCTACAATTTTAACTGCGGCAAATGTTCAAAATACTCTAAAACCTCAGGATTAGCTATTGCCTCTTTATTATTTATGGGCTCACCATGAATTATTTTCCTAACCGCAAGTTCAACGATTTTCCCACTTTTAGTTCTTGGTATTGCAGGAACTTTTATAATAAGTGAAGGCACATGTTTTGGAGAACAATTTATTCTTATTCTCGCTTTAATTGATTTTACTTTCTCGTCATCCAATTCTTGATTATTTTTTGTTGTTACAAATAAGATAATTCTTACGTCATCTTTAAAATCTTGTCCGACAACTAAACCTTCAGTAATAAAATCAATATCCTCAACTTGCTGGTATATTTCTGAAGTACCTATTCTCACACCACCTGGATTTAAAGTTGAGTCTGATCTTCCTCTCATTACAAAACCGTTATTAGAAGTTCTCTCAATAAAATCACCGTGGTGCCAGATATTTTCAAATCTTGTAAAATAAGCTTTGTGATATTTTTGACCATCACTATCATCCCAAAACCTAATTGGCATAGATGGAAATGGTTTTTTTATTACCAACTCCCCTTTATCTCCATCTTTTGTACTTTTTCCATTATCAGTAAATACATCAACATCGATACCTAAACTTTGACCTTGTATTTCTCCTTTATGAACATTTGAATAGAGATTGCCTAAAACTAAGCAACCCACTAGATCCGTACCTCCTGCAATAGATGCC
>CACPGV010000010.1 GCA_902633595.1 uncultured Pelagibacteraceae bacterium
GCAGGTATAGATTTCGTTCAAGGTAAACTTATTGGCGATATAAATGTTACAAGTCCCACAGGTATGAAAACTTATTACGATTTAACAGGTTTTAATTTAGCTAAGTATTTTTTTGATAATATCTAATACCTGCGGAACATTTAGCTCCGCAAGTAAGGTGAACTTATTTGATTTCAATAAGCCTTTTTTTCTTCATTTCTGGTATGATTTTTTCACAAGAAATTGTAAGCAAACCATCTTTAAGCTCAGCACCATTTACTTTCACATCATCTGCAATTGTAAACGATCTAGCAAAAGATCTTTGCGATATTCCCCGATGAATAACCTCATCACCGTCTTTTTCTTCAGATCTTTTAATGTCTTTTGTCTTAACAGTTAAAAGATTTTCTTCATATTCAACTTCAACATCATTTTTGTTAAAGCCAGCAACCGCTACTTCAATAGCGTACTTATCATTGCCTGCTTTTCGAATGTTATATGGCGGATAATTGCTTTGCATAGCAAGACTGCCATTTCCCAATATAGATTCGAACTGATCAAACATGTCATCAAATCCGATGCTATAAGGTCTAAGTGAATTAAAGATCGATAGATCCTTACTTGTCATACATCCTCCTTTGTTAGCAAGGTTACTTGTCAGCCCCATTTGGCAACCAACAATTGATATGTAGTAATTGTTTTTAAATTTTCAAGATAGTTACTTTAAAATTTTTGCAGACTTTAAAATAAAAGAGTATTCTTCAGCTAATTCCGTAATCGCATTATCTCGGCCACTCATTCCTCCATGACCTGCAGCTTCCATTTTACACTTAAGTAATTGAGTATTATTATCTGTTTTAATATCTCTAAGTTTTGCAATATATTTAATCGGCTCTGAATATAGAACGCGGTTATCAAATAAAGATGTTGTAATTAACATTGAAGGATAATCTTTCTTTCCTAGATTATTATATGGAGCATAAGAGAGAATATATTCAAAATAATCTTTATCTTTAATTGGATTACCCCATAATTCCCACTCAGCAGGGGTTAAAGGTAATTTCTCATTCAACATTGTTGTCATTGTATCTACAAAAGGAACCAATAATAACATTGAGAAAAATAATTCTGGAGCCATATTTGCAACTGCTCCACCAGTTAGACCTCCAGCGCTGCCACCGTAAAAGCAAATGCCACCTTTATAGGTATATCTTTGCTCGATTAAATGATTGGCGCAAGCAATGTAATCTAAAAAGGTATTCCTTTTAAATTTCTTTTTACCCTCTTCGTGCCACGCATCTCCAAGATCTCCCCCACCTCTTATGTGAGCAATAGCAAATGTAATACCTCTATCAATTAAACAAAATCTTGAGGCACTAAATGACGGTGAGATACTATGTTTGTAGGCACCATACGCATAAAGTAAAACTTTGGATTTAGCATCTTGCTTTGCATCTTTTAGTCTTACTAAACTTATTGGTATCATTCTTCCATCGTGAGATTTTGCTTTGATGCGCTCAACCACATATTTACTTGGATCATGACCAGATGGAATTTCTGTTTCTTTAACTAACTTTTTTTCTTTTGTGAGAACGTCATATTCAAAGATTTTACCAGGTGTTGCCATGCTCTCCCAACTAACTCTTATTTTTGTTGTATTTGTATTTTTTTGCATTAGAGAAACTCCAGGCACCCCTATAGCTTCATCAGAAATTTTTATTTCCTCTTCTTCATTTGTTTTAATATTTCTTACATATAATTTTGGAATGGCGTCAGATCTTTCCCCACGTAAAATATAATCATCAAGAAAATCTAGGCTACCAATAACAGTCTCTTTTTTAGCAGGTATAAAAGTCTCTAATTTATCGGTGTGATCAGTCTTACATCTCATTACTTTATAGTCTCTAGCATCCTCATTGGTATGAATGTAAAAATATCCTTTCCATGAGTCTATTGAATACCTTGTATCCTTTTTTCTTTTTTTGAATAAAATAGGTTTAATTTTTAAGTTATCCGATCTAAAATAGTATTCTTCAGTAGTGATATGATCGGATGTAGAAATAATAAAAAAATTTTCATCCGAGGAAAGACTTATGCTGCAAGTAAATGTCTCATCTTTTTCTTCGAATATGAGCTTGTCCTCTTTTACAGGATGACCAATAATATGTTTATAAATTTGTCTAGGTCTGTGGAATTTATCTAACTTTGAATAAAAAAAACTTTTACTATCTAAAGACCAAGTTATTCCTCCACTTGTATTTTCGATAACATCTTGCTTATTTTTTCCAGTTCTTAAATCTCTAAGATATATTGTATAGTATTCAGATCCTTTTAAGTCTAAAGAATACGCCATAAGGTCGTCACAGTGAGACGTGCTTACTGAACCCAAACCAAAATATTCAGATCCATAATTTTTCTTTTCTAAATCTCCATCAAAAAAAATTTCCTCGGGTTTAGAACCATCGATTAATTGTCTTATTCTTTTTCCGTAATTGCCTTTAGCCTCTGTTTTTACCCAATAATAATATTTTTTATCTTTAAACTTTAGTGAAGTGTCATCAAGTTTTATTTTAGATTTTATTTCCTTGAATAAATTTTTTTGTAAGTTCTTTACATCATCAAAATATTGATCAGTTATATTATTGTTAGCTTTAATGTAGTTTTTAACCTCTGGATCGAGCTTATTTGCATCTTTCAAGACCTCAAGGATATTTGGCTGGTCTACCCAAGCATATTCATCTATTAAATTTAGGTCGTGATATTTTTTCTCACTCTTAATTTTTTTTAGTTTTGGTATACTCATAATAGAAAATTATATGAATTTGTTTCTAATAGGAATTATCATTTTTGTCATTGTTTATTTGTTTTTAAACTGGTTTGCACGCACTAGTTCAAAAAAAATTGCAACTACAATTAAAAAAATTGCAGTTTATCTTTCATTGATACTTGCTGCGCTTTTAGCCATTGGGGGAAAATATATCTTTTCGCTTCCATTTCTATTCGTAATTTTAAGTGGGTTAAAAATTAAAGGTTTAACCGCTCTTCAAATGTTTCAGTTATGGAGATTGATTCAATTTTTAAAAAATTCAGGCCGATTTTCTCAAGGTCAGTTTGGTCAAACTCAAGGATCATCAAGTGTTACTAATGACGAGGCATATAAGCTGCTTGGATTAAAGAGGGGTTGTACTAAAGATGAGGTGCTTAAAGCAGCTAATCAGCTTCAAAAAAAAATACATCCAGATATGAATAGAGATATAAAAACAGAAAGACTTAGCCAGCTAGTTAATGAGGCGAAAGAAAAAATAATTAAAACAGATTTTAGTTAATTCAAAAGCTCTATAGATTTATTAAAAACCTTCTCAAATGAAATTTTATCTGCTCCTAAAGTATCATGCGTTGTTGTCTCCTCAGTTTCACCTTCTGGCACAATAATATTAATATTTTTAGAATATTTACCGTAAGCTTGCACTGGACTATCCATGAATAACGCTAAACATTTAATTCCTAGTGCTGAAGAAATATGTAACCAGCCAGTATCATTTCCTATATAGAGATCACAATTTTTAATAATAGGCATTGTTTCTTTTATCTTTAAATTTTGAAATGAGGTACAGTTTTTACTAATTTCAGAATTAAGGAACTTATCGATTAAGTCTTTATCATTATTACCTGCTGCTAAGTAAAATTTTGATGGAATTTTCTCATTTATCTTTTTGCAAAGAGCTATAAAATTTTCAATATTCCATCTTTTGGTGGGTCCACTAGCAGAGACCCCTAAGCATATATGTTTAAATTCTCTAGAAAATCTTTGATTAATTTTATTAAAACTATCTTGGTTTATCTTAAGTTCGGGTTGAGTAGAAATAATTGAACCTAATTCATATTCAGTAAAAATTTTTGCTGAGGTAACGATGTTATCTTTTTTTCTAAATAATGGATATTGAGATATATTTTTTATCCCTGCCAATTTCGAAATTAAAAGATATCTTAATGAACTATTGAAGATAAAAACTTTATCGAAATTTTTAAATTTTATTTCTTTACTTAATTTTAAAAATCCTAAAAGGCCATCATGAGATCCTGAATTATTTTTAGATCTGTCTAATAATATGATTTCGTCAATATGTCTGTCTTCAGCTAACAGTTGATTTGCACGAGAGTTTTTTTTTACTAAAATCGATACAGGCGTTTGATACTTTTTCGATATAGCGTGAATATAGGGTAAATAAATTACCATATCTCCCATGCCGATTTTTGGTTGAATTACTAAAACTTTCATTTTTAATTTTATTAATATAACTTAGACAAATAAATTTAGGTAAGATTATGATTAAAAAAGGAGTATACGCAGCTGGTTTGAGCGTGCTGAATGCTGATAGGACCTTAAATATTGAGGCAACTATTGCTCATGCAAGTCAAGCTATTCAAAGTGGTTTACACGGAATTTTCTTTTTTGGCTCAACAGGTCAAAGTCAATTAATTTCTACAAATGAAAAAAAAGAACTCATTTCTAAAATTGCGAGTAATAAATTAAAAAAAAATTTTTTCTTAGGAACAGGTAATAATTCTTTAAATGAAAATATTGATATTGTTAAATATGCGATGGAGTATGACTTTAAAGAGTTTCTAATTATGCCTCCTGCTTATTACAAAGGAAATACCGATGAGGGTGTTTTTGATTTTTACTCAAGATTGATAAGTGCAATTCCTAAGGTAAAAATTATTCTTTACAATTTTGAAAAATTAAGTGGTTATATGTTTTCAGAAGAAGCGGTAATTAAACTAGTTAAAGCTTATCCAGACAATATTATTGGATGTAAGGACTCTAGTTACAATTTATATGAAAATCTAAAATTACCAAACTTTTTAATGTTTCCAGGATCAGAGTCCAAACTTTTAAAAGGTTTAGAGCTTGGCTGCTCAGGCTGTATTTCTGCGGTGACGAATGTTACGCACTCTTTGGCTAGAAAAGTATTTGATGATTGGGAAAATAAAATATCTCAATCTAAAAATAAACAATTAATTAACGTTAGAGAAACATTTGACCAATATAATTTAATATCTGCACTTCATAGTTTTTTATCAATTAAAGATGAAATATTTAAAAATATAATGCCGCCTTTAGTTTTATTATCAGAGGAAAAGAAGAAAGAATTAATGGAGAAGTTAAAAAAATTAGAATTTGTCTCAAAAAAAAATTTAGCGGCGTGATTTATGATTTTAGCAAGAATATTTACAAATATTTATAAGGAAGGTGGCATTATTTTAATTGACGCCAAAGGTCAAAAATATATTTGTGGTGATCCAAAAAAAGAAAAGCCTATTACTTTAAAACTGTTGAGAGAAAATTTAAATTGGAAACTGTTGTTAGATCCTGAGCTTGAATTTCCTGAAGCTTACATGAGAAATGAAATTATTATTGAAAATGGATCACTAAAAGATTTTCTAATGGATTTAGTTAAGAATTTAGGAAGAGGTGAAATTTCTACAGCTAGCTTAATAACAAAAAAAATTTACCAGGTTTGGAGAACTATTACAAATTATAACTTACCTGGGAAGTCTAGAAAAAATGTCGAACATCATTATGATATTGGTGGAGGAAAAGGCGAAAAGTTATACGATATTTTTTTAGATAAAACTCATCGTTTGTATTCTTGCGCCTATTGGAAAAATGACACAAAGACTCTAGAGGAAGCTCAGCAAAATAAAATTGATCATATTGTTAAGAAACTTGATATTAAGGAAGGACAAAAAGTTTTAGAGGTTGGATGTGGATGGGGAGGTATGGCATTTGAAATAGCTAAACAAAAAAAATGTGAGGTAACTGGAATATCTTTAAGTAAAAATCAAATTGAATACTGTATACGTAAAGCAAAAGAATTAAACTTAGATAATCAAGTTAAATTTGAGCTAATTGACTATAGAGAAGCACAAGGAAAATATGATCGCATTTTTTCTGTTGGAATGTTTGAGCATGTAGGAAAAAAATTTTATAACAAATTTTTTAAATCAATGAATAAACTTCTAAAAGATGATGGTATTTTTTTGCTGCATACCATTGGAGTAGTAGACAAACCATCTCCACCTAATAAATTTATTAACAAATACATCTTTCCAGGCGGAACTTGCCCTTCATTTAGTCAAATTATTACCCCAATAGAAAAAACAGGTCTTATTGTTAGTGATGCTGAAACACTTATAAGACACTACGATAAAACTTTGGAAAGTTGGTTAGAGCGATTTATGAATAAAAAAAATGAAGTAAAAGATTTATTTGATGAAAAATTTGTCAAAATGTGGGAATATTACATGGCTAGTTGTGCGGCAGCATTTAGATATAGGGATCTTGTTGTTTTTCAATTACAAATTGTTAAGAAGTTTCAATCAGCACATCGTACAAGAGACTATATATATTCATAAAAACTGCTATTTAATTAATAGCAGGTATGAAAAAAAAGAAAAAAAAATCTATTAGCAAAAAATTTAAAAGACCTCAAAAACGTTTTACAAAAAAAAAAAGAATTAATAGCAAAAAAATAAAAAATAAAAGAACTAAAAGAAGAAAATATAAAAAAAAAGGCAAAAGGTTAAAAACTAAAAGTAAAATCAAATATAATAAAATTATCAAAATAAAAAAGTTTGATAAAACTAGTAAAAAAACAAGAGCTGTAGTATCTAGCCTATTAAAATTTAATGACAAAATTAAATCACTAGTTAGATTTAATTTTAATATAGACCAATCACTTGAAAACTTTTTTGTTGGAGTTTCTAAAAAAATATCAGGTGTCAAAAAGATAATTTTAGAAGAACGTGAAAAACAGAAAAAATTAAAATTAAGATTAATGGAGCAAGAAAAAAAAGAAGCTCAAAAAAAACTGCTTGAGCAAGAAAAACTTGCTTTATTAGCCAAAAAAACTGAGCTAAGAGAAGAGCAAAAACTAGAAAGAGAAAGAAAACTAGATCTTCAAAAATTTATAAAACTCGAACAGGCTGAACTTAGAAAAGAAAGAGCAGAAAAACAAAGGCAGTTTTTAGAACAAATAAAATTAGAGAAAAAAATAGATCAATTTAGAAAAAGAGAATCTTTAGAGATCAGAAGTCTTGAAAAATATGTTCTTAGTCAACAGCGAGAGTCTTATGAAGAAGTCCAGCAACGAATAGATAGAATAAAAGAAAAATACAAACTAATTAGAGAACAAAAAATAAATGAAACCATAAAAGAAAGGGTAGCTAGTCTTGGTATTAAAATTGAAGAGGGTGACAGCAAAGAAATATTATTAGAAAAAGAAAGAGTTTATAGCGAGGAACGTCGCAAGATTGAATACGCTCTCGAAAGTTTTTATAGATCGGCACATAGTTTATGTTTTCAGTTGAATAAAAAATATATTCCAAAATATCTAAGTATTATAAGATGTATTGACAAAAGATTTGAAACTGGTGAGATATATATTAAGTGGGATGACTCAGCTGACGATGATTGGTTAATTTTAATTTATATAAAAAATAATTCTCCTGAAGAAGGAATTGTAATTGAAGATAAAACTAATCCCGAAAATAATTCAACATATGAATTTCAACCTAATGAAATATTCAAAGCCTCAGATGCTATGGTTGACGCTTTAACTAAACTTTTAGACAGGGAGAGAAACAAAAGAAAAGTTAGTTAATAATTTGGCTTAATTTTCTAACTTCACCAATTTTAAAAATAATTGCATCATTTTTTTCATAACCAAACTTTTCAGCCCCATTTTTAAATCTTTCACGAGGTTCCATTATTGGTTCTAAAGAAAGCACAACAGTTCCCCAATGCATACCTATTATCTTTTTACTTTTTAAGTCCCGTGCAATTTGCAAAGCCTCCTCAGGATTGGTGTGATAAACTGACTTGTCTTTTACCGGCATCATTGGAAAAAAATTATAAGCGCCAATATTGATGAAAGTAATATCAATAGGACCATATTTTTTTCCAAGTTCTTTATAAATATTTCCGTAGCCTGTGTCACAAGCAAATAAAATCTTTCTACCTTTGTACTCTATTAAAAAGTTTCCCCACAAAGTTTTATTAGTATCCCATAAACTTCTCTTTGACCAATGCACAGCAGGCAGTAAAGTAACATTTACATTATCGTTGACTTTAATCTCTTGGTACCAATCTAATTCATTTACGTCTTTATAATTTCTAAAATATTTTCCAAGCTTTAAAGGCAAAACGACTTTAGATTTTTTGTAAGGAAAATTTCTAATCGTTGACATATCTTGATGGTCATAATGATTATGAGTAAGAAGAAATAAATCAACAGGAGGTATTTCATCAAGGTTTACTGCAGGTGGTACATATCTTTTCGGTCCAAAAATTAATGGTCCTGTATTCTTTGAAAAAACAGGATCTGTTATAATTGTCGTATTACCTAGCTTAATCAAGAATGTAGCATGGCCAATCCAAGCTATATAGTCATTGTTTTCATTATCTTTTAAATCCTTTAGGACTTTAGTTCGAGGAACAACATGATCTTCAGGTATTTCTATCTTAATTTTTTTTCTCTCCTCATTGAAAATTTTATAAGACCATTTCACGTTAGAATCTCGTTCAGGTGAACCCTTTGGATTTCTAAAAGTACCATCTGATAGATGGTGGTAAGGCTTTTTTTCCATAGCAAATAATTCTAAACTAATTAAAATGATGATTAAAATGAAAGTAGGAAGTTTTTTCATGAGTTTTATTAATGTTTATTTCTAGTTTCTTCATTAATTTTCTCACCAAACTTTTTGATTTTTTCCCATTCATTAATTTTTTTGTTCTTTTTTTCTGCTTTATAAGAAATTATTAACGGTAATATAATTAAAGCTATTACAATAAGAATGCAAGAAATAATAAGGGATAAATTCATATCCCTTACTATCATAGATTATTTAATTTTAAAGAATTATTTAGCTTCCTAAACAATTTGATTTATTGATTCTTTTATCAAAATCTTTTGCGGCATCTTTGCTTACAAACCAAACATAAGAAGACTCCTGTAATTTATTTGCATCAGCTGTTGTACAACGTTTGCCAATTTTTATTTTGGCCATGTTATTACCTGCGCAATTAATTAACAAAAGCGATAAAAATATAATAGATAATGTTTTCATAGTTTTTAAGTAATTCTAAATTCTGCGCTTTGATTGGCATAAGTTAGACCAAAAAAAGAATATTTTACTTTATTGAAAACCCTCTCTATTCCGCATATGTTTTAATATGTCAAATTTTCACACTTTTAAAATAAAAGTTTATTATGAAGATACAGATGCCGGAGGCATTGTTTATTATGCCAGATATTTAAATTTTATTGAAAGAGCTAGAACGGAGATGATTTATGACCGCTTAAAACTTAATCATGCTAGGCTTAAAAAAGAATACAATGCTATATTTGTAGTTAGAGAATGCAATATAAAGTACCATAAATCAGCTTATTTTGAGGATCAACTTAAAATACATACCCATGTAATAAAGAAAACACCAGTGAGGTTAAATCTAAAACAAGAAGTTGTACGTGCAGATGAAATTTTGGTAACAGCAGAAGTAGAATTGGCAGTAATTGACAGTAATGGGTCGATTGGTAAATTACCTCAAAAATTATTAAAAAAAATATAAATTTGACGAATAGAGAACAAATGTTTGCCAAAATTTGTCATTAATTACAAATCAAGTTTGCAATTTTAGCAATACTTGCTCAATTAAATTTAAACTATAAGGAAACGATGAGATTAAAATCCAAGAAAATTAAAAGTAAAAATACTAGTAAAAAAATTAAAAAACTTTCTCTTTTTGAGCTTCAAAACTCCCCAAAAGCTTTACTTTTTAGAGCTCGAGCATAATATCTTTTCTCCCGCAATTGATTAATGGCCTAATTTTGATTAGGCCATTGTTTTTATAGCCAAAATTGTTAAATTAATTTGTGAAAAGCAATAAACAAAATAATAAAGCAGCTATAATTATGGGGTCCCAGTCGGATTATCCTATAATGAGAGATTGCGAAAAAATTCTTAAAATTCTAAAAATAAAATATCAAGTTTTAATAGTGAGTGCCCACAGAACACCAAAAAGAATGTTTCAATTTGCAGAGTCTGCCGAAAAAAATGGTTTTGGCGTAATTATTGCTGGGGCTGGAGGAGCGGCTCATTTAGCTGGTATGATTGCATCATTAACTACGCTACCAGTGCTTGGAGTTCCAATGGAAACTAAAAAATTAAAGGGTCTCGACAGTTTACTATCTATGGCACAAATGCCGAAAGGTGTTCCAATTGGCTGTTTAGCGATTGATGGAGCATATAATGCCGGACTGCTAGCAGCATCTATTATCGGTAATTTTGATTATAAAGTGAAATCAAATTTAGAAAAATGGAGACGTCTTCAAACTAAATCCATTAAAAAAAAACCTAAGTAATTAATGTCTGATAGTACATTAGGAATCATAGGCTCTGGTCAATTAGGTTCAATGCTTTGCCAAGCAGCTAAAAAACTTAATGTCAGAACAGTCGTGATATCTGATGATGAGCAAGGTCCTGCTCAAAAATATGCAGATCAGTTCATTTTTGCAAAATATGATGATCGACAAAAAATAAAGCAATTTATTGATGAAGCAGATATAGTTACTTTTGAATTTGAAAATATTCCAATCAATATCTTAAAACAAATAGAAAAAGAAAAAAAAGTTTTACCTAAACCTAAAATTAACAAAATTATTCAAAACAGAAAACTGGAAAAATCTTTTGTTAATGAACTTGGCATTGCAACAACTAAATGGGCTTTCATAGAAAAGGCAGAAGATGTGACTAAAAATAGTAACTTATTGCCAGGAATTTTAAAAACTAATACTCTTGGTTACGACGGGCAAGGTCAATTTGTACTAAAATCATTAGCAGATGTAAAAAAAGATTGGTGTTTCACTGCTGACTATATTTTGGAAAAAAAGGTAAATTTAAAAAAAGAAATTTCAGTAATTATTACAAGATTTATTGATGGTGAAACTTTTATCTACGAGCCTATTGAAAATTTACACAAAGATCAGATTTTAAAACATTCAAAAATTCCAGCTAACATTGATAAAAAAATTTATAAGCAAGCTCAAAACAACGCTAAGATAATTGCTGATGAACTTGATTATGTAGGAAGCATGTGTGTTGAGTATTTTATTGATCAAGATGATAATTTATTGGTTAACGAAATTGCACCTAGAGTACATAATTCTGGTCATTTAACTATTAACGCTTTTAATATTAGTCAGTTTGAAAATCATATTAGAGCAGTATGCGGGCTTAAGTTTGAAAAACCAACAAAAAATTCAAATGCTGAAATGATCAATATTTTAGGTAAAGAAATTGAGGAATATAGATCAAAAACTTTTAAAGAGGACGAATTCTTTTTTGACTACGGAAAAAAGATAATCAAAGAAAAAAGAAAAATGGGTCACCTTACGATTTTGAAAAAGTAACTATTTAATTGTAATTCGATGCATAACTCTTTTGCAATTTTTTATTTCACTTGCCATGTGCAAAATAGATAAATTATCCCATAGACAAATATCATTTTTACTCCATTCATATGAGAATATAAACTCTTCTTTATTAACGTGTTTTATTAAATAATTTTTTAGGTAGTCCGCATCCTCTTCTTTAACATTTTTAATTTTTATTAAATGACCTGGGGAAACATATAAAGTCTTCTTGCCGTTGACAGTTTTTACAATCGGATGTTCAGCCTCCATGCTTTCAGAGGATTTTATACCCATTTCTCTCTCTCTTTCCAATCTTGTGACTGCAATGGGCCCTGCAGAAGAAAAAACACCTGTAGCACTTTTAATTTTATCTTTAATATCTTGAGGTAATTTTTCGTAGGCATTAAATCCTGATGAGAAGATCGTATTTCCTTGTCCGGTTGGAATTTCTATGCCCATCAACATGGTATAACGAGGACGATCATTAGCCAGATAACTAGTATCTTGATGCAGCCAACTGGAACCAAAACTTAAATTTTTATCGCTAGGTTTTCTCTCTATGACATTTATAAATGGAAATTTAATATCTAACCCCTTTAATCTTGGATAAACAACCGGTTGACCTATATCTTTTGCAAATTTTTGATAAGATTCGGGATCTAGGTTTTGTTTTTTGATAAAGACTACACCAAATTGGTTTAATATATTTTTTATTTCTTTTGCCTGTTCTTTATTTAAAATTTTAAGATCAATATCATTTATATAGGCCCCAACGTTATTTATTCCTGGTGTAATAGATAAGTTCATTTAATTTAAAGGTTTGATTAAAGCAGGATCATTATTTACAGGATTGTTTACATCCTTAGATATTTCATGAAATTTTAAGCTTGGGGGTTTTATAGAATTTAAGATTTCCATAGCGTCTTTTTTAACATTTAAATAATTATTAATCTGACTTTGATTGATGATCAAGGGTTCACGATGATGTATAGAGCTAATTTTTTCTGTAGCTTCTCTGGTTATAATACAAAATTGATTGTTTTGATGAATGCCCGCAAAAAACATAATCTCATCATCTTGCTTAGAAAAATAATAGGGAATTTTAATTTTATCCTCTCTTCTCCATTCATAATAACCATCTGCAGGTACTACGCATCTTGAAGTTTGTATCAAATTTTTAAACGTAACCTTTTCCATTAGTGTTTCTTTTCTTGCATTAATTAATGGTGAGAATTTATCAATTTTTTTAGACCAGCCAGGAACAAGCCCCCACTCACATAATTCTAAAGCCTTTCCATTAGTATAAGATTTAATTATAGGCAACTGTTGAGTTGGATGCGCATTATAATTATCAGTATCTTCAACTTTAATATTAGTTTTAACAAGTTCGACTGTTTTAGTAAGAGGCTTAGTGATTTTATAACGACCACACATTATTTCTTCTTCTTTTCCTTTTTAAGTTTTCTTTTTTCTTTAAACGTTAATTTTGCTTTTTTCATTAAACTAGAGTCTTTAAAGCTTTTCCCGGAGTATCTTTTAGACATTTTTAATACCTTTTTTTATAATTTTTAAAATACCTTTTGTATTTCTTTTTTGTCGCCTTCTTTTCATTTTAAGTCTAAAGCTCTTTCTTTTCTTTCTTTTTTTCACGTCCAATCATAACAAAGTCTTGCTAAGGTTCAACCAAGGGTATAAGGCATAAGTATTCGATATTTATTAAAAACTTTAAATCATACATGAAAAATTTCTTATCTCTTAATTTAGAACCAACACTAATTGAGTCTATAGCAAAAATTAATTTTAAAACCCCTACTCCTATTCAAGCTAAAGCAATACCCATAGCTCTAGAAGGTAAAGATATTCTAGGTACAGCACAAACTGGGACAGGTAAAACTGCTGCTTTTGGAATTCCACTAATTAATTTTCTTCTCAAAACTAAAAAAGAGACAGCTTTAATCATGACGCCTACTCGAGAACTAGCTTCCCAAGTTATGCAAACAATGAACAGTTTAGTCGGTCGAGGCAATATCAGAACAGCATTATTAATTGGAGGAGATTCTATGCAAAAACAATTAAAGCAAATGAGAAGAAATCCTCGTTTAATTGTTGGAACTCCAGGACGAATAAATGATCATCTAAAAAGAAGAACATTAAATTTACGCAATACTGCTTTTTTAGTTTTAGATGAGGTAGATCGAATGTTAGATATGGGTTTTACTCCTCAAATAAATCAAGTTTTAGAAACAGTTCCTAGAATTCATCAAACCTTACTATTTTCAGCAACTTTACCGGGCAATATTTTAAAACTTGCTGAAAAATATTTAAACAATCCTGAGAGAATTTCAGTTGGCTCAACATCAATGCCTATAGAAAAAATTAAACAAGAAGTTCTTAAAGTCAAACAAGGTGACAAATACAATCAGTTGATTAAAGAAATTTATATCAGGCAAGGTTCTATTCTGATTTTTGTAAAAACAAGACGTAATGCTGAAAAAATGGTTAAACGTTTAAAGTACGACGATCATGATGCAGACGCTATTCATGGAAACTTAAGACAAAATAAAAGAGATCGAGTAATTAAAGCTTTTAGAAACAATCATTTTAGAATTTTGGTTGGTACAGATGTGGCGAGTAGAGGTTTAGATATTCCAGCAATTAAGCATGTTATAAATTTTGATTTACCGCAAGTTCCAGAAGATTTCATTCATAGAATTGGCAGAACAGCTAGAGCAGGATCAGCGGGCTCGGCTCTAAGTTTTGTTGGAGATGAAGACAGAAGTAAATGGAACGCCATTCAAAGATTGATTGATCCTAATTTTAAATCAGCAGAGAGAGGATCAAATTCTAGTATAAGAAGAAGGCGTAAATCATTTGATAGACGAGGACGAAAAGGAAAAAAAAGATTTGATAAAAGAGATGATAAAAGAAACGATAATTTTAAAAAGAAAAAAAACTTCAAATTTAAAAAAAAGTTTAAAGATAATAAGTTATTCAAAAAAAAAGGTAAATTTTCAAAACGAAGACGAAACTTTAGAGACTAACTTTCTTCTACCACTATATGGTTTTGTTCGCCCAAATAATCAACTTTAAGATTTAATTTGTCACCTATCTGAAGAAACTTTGGCATATCCATTTCCATGGCTGTTCCAGCTGGAGTACCAGTAGTTATAATTGTACCTGGATACAACGTCATAAAATGACTGATATGAGATATTAAGAAATTAAAATTAAATATCATTCTTTCTGTATTTCCTGTTTGTCTTCTTTCTCCATTTACTTCTAAAGAAAGATTTAAATTGTTAATATCCACAATTTCATCTTTCGTTACGAGATAAGGTCCTGTTGGACCAGCGATAGATTTACCTTTAATCCATTGGCCTCCACGTTCTTTTTGCCAAGAGCGTTCAGAAATATCATTAACAATACAAAAACCAAAAACATATTCTTGAGCATTATTTTCAGAAATATTTTTACCTTTTTTACCAATTACCATTGCAACTTCAACTTCATAGTCCATTTTATTTGCGGTTATTGGCTTTAGAATTGGATCGTTAGGACCCTGTATACAGCCTGAGCTTTTATTGAAAAGTATAGGTTCTGTTGGTAATTTAGAATTAGTACCGTCTGCGTGTGCTTTATAATTTAAACCTATGGCTAAAAAATCTACAGGGTTAGATATACAACTTCCTATTCTAACATTTGAATTAATTTTATTCAATTTAGATAAATCTATTTGAGTTAATTTGTTTAAAGTGACTTCATTTAAGGTATTAGGATCTAGATCTTTTACATGTCGAGATAAATCTCTTATTACGTTATCAGAGTCTATAGCAGCAACTTTCTCTTGGCCTTTTTCACCGACTCTCAATAATTTCATAGATTAATTTTAGATAAGATATTGTTATTTTACAAATCTTTTAATTCGTTCTTCAGTTGTTGTGTCAGGTCCGCCGTAAGGTGTTTCATAAGAATTAGTTCTTGTTAAAACATCAATACCTTTAGTGAAGATAAAAATAAAAAATATAATAAAAAATACAGCAAAAATTTTAGCAGGATTGTAGTTGCCTGATTGAAAGACACTTACTGGCTGTTCTTTTTTTTTGTGAAAAAACTTAAATGTCAAATAAACTGCTATGATTAAACCGATATGGCCCATGACTACTCCAGCCCAACCAAAAATGAACGATGTCATTGAGAATACGTATAGACTAAAAACAGTAGACCAAACAAATGAAAGTACAATTAATATTTGTAATCTTACTGCTTTAGGCAAACTTCTTAAGTCATTCTTAGTATCATCAAACATGATATTAGCTGACTCAATCATAAAGTTTCTAAATTTTTCGATCATATTAAAACTTATATCTTTAAAATCTTAAAAGTAAAATATTACAATTGTTGCACAATTTTTCTTACTTTTTTCATGTGTTTTTGAAATGTTTTTTCAGACATTCCAGGTAACACTTCATAAAATCTTATATAAGTTGTTTTCATGCCGCCAAGTTTAAGAACCCCTGCTTTTATCCTTCTAAAGGGAATATTTTGAAACCAGGTTTGAATACTAAACCAATTACCTCCATAACTCATTGACATAATAGCCTGACGATTTTTCATAGCTCCTGCAACGGGGTATCCCCAATTTCCAACGAGTCTTTTGAAAGAAAAAAACCATTTAGGAGCGAGTACAAGATCTATCCAATTTTCTAGAATAGCTGTTGCTCTTAGATTGTAACACGGAGAAATCAAAAACAATACATCACATTGCTCCAATCTTTTTCTATAATCAAGAATTTGTTCACTTGGTTTTGAACCATCAAAAAAAGGTATTGGCTTTTCCTCGTGTAAATTAATTAAATCAATTTCATGGCCCAATGTTTTAGCTTCATCAATAAAAGTATCTCTTATAGATGCATTGAACGAACCTTTGATGTTATGATGACCGTAAACAATAAAAATTTTTTTAGACATTTTTATTTTTCCATATCATCTTTTTCTGCTTTTCGAATTAGAAATCCCGAGCCTATCCCCACTGCTGCAGCTGATACGATCCAGTTGTATTCCTGATCACTAAAAAGAACTAAAATTCCAAAACCTATAATGATCACTCCTAATAATTTATTATCCATTATTAATTATAACCGTATAATAAAGTTTATTAATTAATATGTCATGTAAAAACGCTGGAAAAGTACTAAAGAAATAAAAACTGATTTAATAAAGTTTTAATAAATCTTTAAAGATCAGGGTTTAAATACATTTCTCAAGTCTTTAATATCTCCACGCAATGGAAAAACAAAATTTTTATGATCTAAATTTTGATCAATTAAAAAACTTTTTAATTAATAAAGTTGAGGTAGATAGCTCAAAAGCTAAGATGAGAGCTCAGCAAATGTTTAATGCTGTCTATAAAAAGAATATCAAAAGTTTTGATGAATTGACTACTTTTAGTTTAGAGCTTAGAGAAAAAATAAAAAAGCTTATAAGTTTAGAAAAACCTAAAATAGTCGATATACAAAAATCAAAAGACGGGACAATTAAATTTCTTTTAGAACTAAAAGATAAAAGAAATGTAGAGACTGTTTTAATTCCTGATAAATCTCAAAGTCGTTATACTATATGTTTATCAGTATCCGTTGGTTGTTATCTCTCTTGTGAATTTTGTGCTACAGCACAAATTTCCAAAAATCTCGTAAGAAATTTAACACCAGGCGAAATTATATCCCAAATTATTTTAAGCAAAGATTATATTGATGACTGGTCGACACAAAAAAAAATTACTAATCAGGTTTTAATGGGTGAGGGTTCACCTTTTTTAAATTTAGATAATGTTAAAGTTGCTATCGATAATTCAAAAAATAAAGATGGATTAGAGTATGGTCGTACTAGAATAACAGTAAGCACTGTTGGAGTAGGGATTAAAAAAAATGATAAAGATGCAATTGAATGGGCTGCTAAAGAATTAGACGTTTATTTAGCTTGGAGTTTACATAGCTCAATACCAAAACACCGATCAGAAATCATGCCAATTAATGATAAATACTCCATCGACTTTTTAATTCCCCAATTAAAAAAGTATTACGATCAAACTAAATTACCAATCTTTATTGAGTGGATTTGTTTGGAAGAAAACATGACAGAGGAGCACGCTAAAGAACTTGTTAAGATTATGAAAAAAGTTCCGTCTAAATTAAATTTAATTGAATTTAATCCTTTAGCCAACAAAGACTTTAAACCAGCCTCTCAAGAAAATATAGATAAGTTTTCAAAAACTATTCAAGAAAATGGTTTCTTATCTTTATTCAGAAGAAGTAGAGGGAGAGACATTAATGCTTCTTGTGGTTCTTTAGCAAATAAGAAATCAGTAGGAAATGAATAATTTACATATTTTCTTAGGCGCAACTGTTGCTGATGCAGCCACGAGGCCTTTGCATTGGGTTTATGATCCAAAAAAATTAAAAAAATATATTAAAGGTAAAAAAGACATTACTTTTATGAAAAAAAATAAGAGTCCATTTTACTCAATTAAAACAGGTAATGTCTCTGGCTATAATGATGTGGGACAAGTAATGTTTAAAACTTTGGTCTCTTCTAAAAAGAAATCAGATATCCTTAAAAATTTTAAAAAAAACATTATAAAAAACTTTGGTCCAGGCTCAGCATATTGGAGAAACTTGAAGCTAAGAAAAAAATATAAAAAGATTAAATGGAAAGGGCCCATGAACGGTCCTTGGATTCATCAAAATATATTGGAGACTATTCAAAATATTAAATCTAGAAAAAATATAACAGGAGGCACAAAAGTTAATGAATCAGATGGGTATTGTGCAGCTTTACCTTACTACCTTTATAATAATTCAGAAAAAGAGCTAAAAAAAGTTATTAAAAGTGTAGCTAATTCAAAAATTAATGAGACTTATGCATTAGCAAAATTAAAAATCATAAATTTTGCAAGTAACGGAGATGAAAATGCAGTTCACTCTTTTGTGAAAAAGTATGGAAAAAATAGATATTTTAGAGAGGTAGTAAATAATATTAAAAAAGTTATTAGACTTAAAAAACACAATCATATTAAAGTTGTTAAAAAATTTGGAAAAGCCTGTAGTTATCCCGGAACATTTATGGGGTCTATCCACGCTATGATTACTTCAAAAAATTATAAAACTGCTGTAATTAAAACGATAAAAGCAGGAGGTTGTAATTGTTCAAGAGCAAATTTTGTTGGCGCTTATTTTGCAGCAGCGAATGGAGTTAAAAATATTCCATTACAATGGATAAATAAAACGAAATCAGCAAAAAGTATTTTAAAATGATATATAATAGACTATGGATTCGATACTCGTTTTAATAGTTATAGTATTACTAGTGGCTAACCTAGTAGCAGTTATTCTATTGTTAAAGAAAAAACAACCAGAACAGGTTGACAATAGTCAAGTTTTTAAAGATGAAGTAAGTTCACTTAAAAATTCCTTTAGCCAGTCATTTGGCTCAATGAGTAAAGAAATAGCAAAAGATATGACCGGGGCATTAACGAAAGTTGATGAGAAAGTAGGAGTATTTAATAGACAAGTTAACGAATTAAACAGAAGTCAGGATAATTTTAGTAAGATTTTAAGTGGAGTTAAAACTTACGGAACGTTAGCGGAATTCGGACTAGGATCTTTACTAAAAGACCTTTTACCAGCATCACAATACATTGCTAACGTTAAATTAAAACCTGAAGAAACATCCGAGACAGTTGAATTTGCTATAAAGCTTCAAGATGTTTTATTGCCAATTGATAGCCATTGGCCTGTAGAAAAATATAAAGCTATTGACGATGCTTATAATGCAAATGACAAAGAGGCCCAGGCAGAGGCAAGAAAAGATTTAGCATCTGCTTTCAGATTAAAAGCAAAATTGGTGAATTCTAAATATATAGCACCACCAAAAAGTACTGACTTTGCAATAGTTTATGTTCCAACCGAGGGACTATTTGCCGAGCTTTCAAGTTACAGAGATCCAAAAACAAAAGAGCTTTTATTACACGAACTAAGAACAAAATATAAAGTAACTATTTCAGGACCCAACACCTTGTCTGCTCTACTTCAATCTTATCATCTAGGATTTCAAACATTAAAAGTTCAACAACATGCCACACAAATTTATAGTGATTTAAGAAATATCAGTTCTAGGTTTGATAAACATTTTGATGGTATTAAAGATTTAAGGAAAAAACTTGAACAAGCAATGACAGCAACAGATGGCTTCGGGCGAGATGCAAGATCAATAATGAACACTCTTTCCAATATTAAAGATCCTCAGCAAGTCAAGGAAACTTTAGAAGAAAATTCTGAAAAGATTAAAATTTTAAAGTAAATTATAATGTCAAATTTTGTCTTTTATGATTTTGAGACCAGCTCATCCAATAAGTATTGGGGTCAGATTATTCAAATAGGCGCTGTGCTAACTAATGACAATCTGGATGAACTAGATAGATTTGATGCTAGATGCAGACTAAGTCCAGGAATTATTCCTGAGGCAATGGCATTAATTGTAAATAAATCATCTCCTCAAATGTTAAAGAATTCTAATTTATCCCATTATGAAATGATCAGACAATTTGTTGAAACTTTAAAAAGATGGGGCAAGGCGACCTATATTGGATTTAATAGTATAGAGTTTGATGAAGAATTTTTACGATCTACTCTGTTTCAAACTTTGGAATATCCATATCTAACTAGTACAAACGGAAATACTAGGGGAGATGTTTTGAGTTTGGCACGAGCAGCTAATCTTTATTATCCAGACACTTTAAAAAATCCTGTAAATGAAAAAGGAAATGATGTTTACAAACTAGATCAAATGGCTCCATTGAATGGTATTGAGCATGGAGATGCACATAGCGCTATAGGTGATGTCATGGCCACTGTAGGTATTGCTAAACTTATTTCTAAAAAGGCCCCTAATGTTTGGAAAGCTAGCATGTTAACCATGGATAAAACACAATCTTTAGAAGTTATTAAAAAGGAATTATTATTTTGTACTAATGAATATTTTTACGGAAAAAGCAGACCTTATGTACAAACTTTTATCTGCCAGCATCCACAATACCAGTGGCCATTATGTTTTGACTTAAGACATGATCCAATACCATATTTAAACATGCCTTTAAAAGAATTAGAGGCAGCAATGAAAAAGCAACCAAAATTTATTAGAACTGTCAGACACAACAAGCATCCTGTAATCATGAACCCATCTTACGGAAATAAATTTGATGAATACAAAATTATTGGGTTATCCAAACTTGAAACTAGAGCAAAATTAGTAAGAGAGAACAAAGAATTTGGAAAAAAAATCCAATTGATCAAGAGATCAGAAGTTGAAGAAAAAGAACAAAGTAAATCGCAAGAGGATTTATATAATGAAGAGAGTATTTACGCTAAATTTACCACAGCAGAGGATAATAAGATTATGCCCGAATTTCATTCAGTCGAATGGAATAAAAAGATAAATGTAATTTCAAAATTTAAAGATGAGAGGCTTCAATATTTTGGAAAAAAATTGCTGTATGCAGAAAAACCTGAAGTTTTGAGTAAAGAAGATTATAATTTAATACACAAAGATACGGCTAAAAAACTTTTGAGTACTAATAATGAAAAGTGGAATACTATTCCCAGAACTTATTCAGAAATTGATACTTTGAGAGCTAAATTTGAAAAACTAGGAGAGCCTAAAAAATTAAAAATTTTAGACGATATTAACGCGTACGTTGAAGAATTAGAAAAACATTATTCATCTGCGTAGTTGACAATAAATTAAAAATACTTAATTAGAGTGTATGGCATTTAAAGATTCTACTGACGAAAAATTTCAAGATCAAATTAATGGAAGTAAATTGAATCTAATTCAATTTTCTGCAAGTTGGTGTGGTCCATGCCAACAATTAAAACCAATTATTGAGAAAATTTCTAACGACATGCCTAATAAAATAGATTGTTATTATCATGACATTGAAAGTCAGCCTAATGAACCTACCAAATATTCTGTTAGAGGAGTACCAACTGTTTTATTGTTTAAAGGTGGAAAACTTTTAGGAACAAAAGTAGGCGCTACTAGTGAAAAAGATATGCTAGAATTTATCCAGCCTCATATCTAATTTTTATTTAGGATATTTCCAGCATTATAAAGCGAGCCAAAGCAAACGATAAGCTTTTTTTCTTTTGAAGAAATTTTTTTTAAAGCTTCGCTAAAATTAATAGCTTTATCGACAGCAAGCTTATTTTTAAGTGCTATTTGATAAAGTTCATTGGTATTCATAGTTCCTTTTTCATTTTCAATTGGAATAGTGATTATTTTTTTAAATATATTTTTAAATTGTTTTATAAATAAATCAGGCTCTTTATTTTTCATCATTGCCCATATACCATATCTTGGAATTTTTATTGACTTTAAGTAATCAGAAAGATTTTTGGCATCAACTTCGGCATGAGCGCCGTCTATCATAATTTTTTCATTTTCATGAAGCTTATTTTTAATCTTTCCGCTACTTAGATACTGAAAACGTCCCTCAAAAATAATTTTAGGTATTGTTTTTTCTATTATTTTTTTTCTTATTTTAAGATCTAAAGCAATTTTTATGGCATGACAAACGTTTTCGAGTATTCCCTTTGAATAAATATTTTTAGAATTAAGTATTATTTTATTTTTATGATCTCGATAAAAATATTGCTTATTTTTTCTAACTAATTTCCACGCGTTTGGATAATTAATTTTACTTCTATTTTTTATAAGATTTCTTTTAATTTTTTTTAAAACATTGGGATTTTGTTTGCCCACATATATATCTGTAAAATTACTTAGAAACCCTACCTTTTGATAAATTACTTCATCAAGTGTTTTTTTGTTTTTATCTAAAAAGTTAAGATGTTGTTTATTTATATTAACAACTACTTGAGCTAGTGGAAAATCAAAAACA
>CACPGV010000011.1 GCA_902633595.1 uncultured Pelagibacteraceae bacterium
AAGTAATAAAATATTCGAAAAAACTTAATATTACAAATTTATCAGCGTTAAGATCAGGGAATATCTCAGTGAGAGCTAGAGAGAAGGGTGTAGAAGGATTCTATATTACACCATCTGGTATGAAATATAATTCATTAAAAATGAAAGATATTGTTTTTGTTTCTTTAAAAGGAGTCTTTGATAAAAAAAAGAACAAACCATCCTCTGAATGGAGGTTTCATCAAGATATATATGTGAATAAAAAAGAAGCTAAAGCCATTGTCCATGCACATTCAACATGTGCTACAGCTGTCTCATCACATCAAAAAAGCATACCAGCATTTCACTATATGGTTGCAGTAGCTGGTGGTGAAGATTTAAAATGTACTAAATACGCAACTTTTGGAACAAAACAATTATCAAAAAATATTATCAAAGCACTAAAAAATAGAACCGCTTGTTTGATAGCAAATCACGGACAAGTTGCTTTTGGTAATAAATTGGAAAAAGCTTTTGAGCTTGCTCAAGAAATCGAAAATATTTGCCATCAATATATAAATGCCCTAAGAATCGGAATACCTAAAATACTTTCAAAAAAAGAAATGAAAATAGTTTTAGGAAAGTTTAAAAATTATAAAAAAGGATAATTTTAAATGATCAAAGTAGGTGAACACATCACTTTAGATTTCCTAGGTGTTAAAAGGGACTATGCTCCGGAATTTTACGAAAAAGTTATTTACAAAATTGCTAAAGCTGCAAAAGTAGAAATCCTTAATGTTGCCTCTCATAAATTTGAACCACAAGGCTTCACTTTAGTAGCTTTATTATCTGAAAGTCACTTTAGCTTTCATACATTTCCAGAAAGGGGAATAATTAGTTTTGATTTCTTCACTTGTGGTAAAGTAAATCCAAAAGTTGCCTTGAAAATTTTAAGAAATGAAATTCAACATGAAAGAGTCGTAACTAATGCTTTTGATAGAAGTAGCATTAGTCTATATGACGATATCTATAGCACACCCGGTCAAAAGAAATATTATGTTGTAAAAAATGTTCTCGAACAATTTACATCTAAAGTTGGTCAATTTGTTGAAGTAATGGATATTGAAGAATTTGGTAATGCCTTATTTATTGATCATGAAATACAAGTCGCTGAAAAAGATGAAAAAATTTATAGCTCAACTTTTTTTAAGTCTAGTTACGATTTAAGCAAAAAAAATAATAACATTGCTATTATTGGTGGAGGTGACGGGGGAGTTGTAAGAGCTTGTTTAGAAAACAACTCTAATTATATTGATTGGTTTGAACTTGATCCTGAAATAGTTGATGCGTGTTATCGTCATTTACCCAAGGTATGTTCAAAAGTTAAAAAAAGTAACAAAGTAAAAACATTTTGGGGTGACGCATTTAAAAGCATCAAAGAAATTGAAGACTCCAAATATGATAAAATTTTTGTTGATTTAAATGACGATCAATATTGCATTGATTTAGCAAGAAAAAACATGAAAGGATTAAAAAGAATTCTTAAAAAAGGCGGTGTGATAACTGCTCAAGTAGGTAGTAGCGATAAAAAACCTAAGCAAGTTGAGAATTGGTGCAAAGTTTTAAATAAGAGCTTTGGAAACGTTAATTTGTCAGGTGCTTATGTACCAAGTTTTGACTGTAATTGGAATTTTGCTTCATCTATAATGAAGTAATGTTTCGCGTATCCTGCATTCAATTAAGATCAACTAATAATATCCATCAAAATTTAAAAAAAACTGAAAAATTAATCGTCAAAGCTGTTAAACACAAAACAGATTTCATTATCACTCCAGAAGTTTCTTCTTTATTTTCATTAAATAAAAAGCAATTACTTAAAGTTTGTAAATCTATGACTGAAGATATTTATCTAAACGGTATAAAATTTTTGGCGAAAAAATATAAAAAATGGATTTTGATAGGCTCTTTAATTATTAAAGTTTCAAAAAATAAATTAGTAAATAGATCTGTATTAATTGACAATAAGGGTAAAATTAAAGTCTATTACGATAAAATTCATATGTATGACGTTGTGTTAAGTAAAAGAGAAAAATATTTCGAGTCAAAAACTTTCTCAGCAGGAAAAAAAACAAAATCTTTTATACTTCCATGGGGGAAGTTTGGGCTTACAATTTGTTATGATTTAAGATTTCCAAATTTATACCGTAAATTATCTCAAGCAGGATGCTTATTTATATCGGTTCCGTCTGCATTCACCGAAACTACCGGAAATAGACATTGGCATTCTTTATTAAAAGCTAGAGCTATAGAAAATTTTTGTTATATTTTTGCTCCTGCTCAATGCGGAACACATTATAACGGAAGAAAAACTTTTGGCCATTCGATGATTGTTTCTCCTGATGGAAATATTTTAAAAGAATTGAATAAATCCGAAGGTGTTATTACGGCATCTATAGATCCTAATCTATCAAAAAAATTAAGATCAATTATTCCTAGTTTAAATTCTGATTAATTATTCGTAAGATTTTACTTCTTTTATGTTTGATCTTAGTGTGTTGTTAATAGCTAATTTTAATTTAGCTCTTTCATCATTAAATTTATAGACGTTTCTTGCAAGTTCAACAAACTTTTCTCCGAAATCATTATTTTTTTCTGCTAGTCTTTTTCCATCTTCAATATCCCAAAGTTTTAAATTGATTTCTTTTAAATTACTCATATATTTTTTAATTGAACTCTCATCGGGAATAAACTTTTTCATAGTTTGATTTAATGAAGATAATTCTTTTTCAATATGGACTAGTTTTTCTTTATTAATTATTTTAGCTTTTTTGATTTCCAAAATAGTGATTTTATCAATAAGTTCACCGGCTGAAATTTCTGCCAATATTATGTCTAATTTATTGCTCATAATAAATATTTAATATAACACTCTTTAATTAAACTCAGAATTAATAATGTCAAATATATTAATTATCAAACATGGTTCTTTAGGTGATTTAATACAAGCTAATGGTGCAATTAAAGATATAAAAAATTTTTATAAAAATCGGAAAGTCTTCTTACTTACAGCCGAGCAGTACTCATTATTCATGTCTGAATGCCCTTACTTAGATGGTGTAATTATTGACAAGCGACTACCTAGGTGGAATTTTTTTTATTTAAACAATCTTAAGAAGAAATTACTTAGGTATGATATTTCCAAAGTATTTGATTTACAAAATTCAAGTCGAACAAAATTTTATAGAAGATTTATAATAACAAACACAGAGTGGTCTTCTACAGACACAAGCTTAGAACCAGGCCAAAATAAAAGTGATTTCGATCAAGATCCCGTTCTAGATAGGATGGAGATACAATTAAAAAAAAGTGGCGTTGATACAGAGTTTACTAAAAATATAGACTTAGATTGGGCCACAACAGATGTTACAAGGTTGTTGAAACAGTATGCTAACAACGAATATATCCTAATATTTCCTTTTTGTTCTGTTAAGCATCAGAAAAAGAAATGGCCTTATTTTAAAGAATTAATTTCAGAATTAAAAAAGAGTTATAAAAATAGATATCCAATACTTTTAGCACCTGGACCCCAAGAAATTGAGGAAGCGACTACATTAAATGGAAAAGTTGTTTTAGATGATAACAAGCCGATAAATATTAAAACTTTAGTTTCTTTAATAAACAAAGCTAAATTTATTATAGCCAATGATACAGGTCCAGCGCATATAGCATCCCACTTAGATAAAAAAGGTTTAGTATTATTTGGTAATCATACAACTGCAAAAAAAGTTAGTATTGAAAATTTCAACTTTAAGGCGTTGTCAGTTCAAAATCTGCAAGATTTAAATGTTGAGACAGTTTTGGATGAAGTTAAATCTAGACTAAATTAATTCTATATATTTTTTTACAATTTTACTCCAACTAAAATCTTTTGAAAATTCTAAGGCATTAGAACCAAGTTCTTTATAGTGATTATTTTCTAAAATTTTTAATAATGTTTCATATAATGCATTCAAATCATTTCCATTACACAAATACCCTGTTTGTCCAGTTTTAATAGCATCACCTTCTCCTCCATAAATACCTCCAATAGACGGAGTTCCGTAAGAAGCAGCCTCTATATAAGTAATTCCAAATCCCTCAACCGATTTTTTATAAACTACAGAGGGCATTACAAAAACGTCTGAATTTTCTAAGAGAGCAACTTTTTCTTGTTCTGTAGATTTAAAAATTAACTCAACCTCTTTATTTAATCCGAGCTCTACTCTTAGTTTTTCCAAATTTTTTCTTTCGTCACCATCTCCAATAGAAATGTATTTTAGTTTTGGAAACTTTGGTAATAAGTTTTTTATAGTCATTAAAATATTTTGATGACTTTTTCTTCCGTCTAATCTTGAAACAGTAATTAATTTAGGAGTAGCTCCATTAAACTTTTTTTCTGCAAATTTTTTTGCCTCTTCTTCAATTGGGATAGGGTAATTACACCCAGGATTAATTAATTTAATATCTTTGACTGGCACACCTAATTTTATTGCAAGTTCTTTGGTAAATCTTGAATTAGCTATAACATGATCTGCTTTGGATAAAGCTTTTATTACTCTTTTATTTAAAGAGGAGCCAACAGGGTGATTAATTTCTTTTGAATGTATTAAACAAAATGATTTTGTTTTTTTTAATGTTTCATAATCAATATTTTCAATACTTTTCCAATGATCAAAAAAAGAAGCTCTAAGATCATTTGTTTCAAGATATTCTTTAATTAAATTAGCTTTTCTGTATTTTCTAAATATTTTTAAACCTGAGACTCTTTGAATAGATAAATTAGAATTTTCATCATATGTATTAGCGTTTTCTGAGTTATCAGCAAAAACCTTTACAGGTCCATGATTTAGCAAAGCATTTGATAGACCTTCCATGAGATTTTGCATTCCTCCTAATTCTGGTGGAAAATTTCTTGTTGCAACTAAAAACATTAATTAAACCACTTTATGTTACAGCCCATACTTGGAATTTGTTCATCAGGACCTTTTTGAGTTTGTCCAACTAATTTCATAGCTATTTTTAAATCACTATCCTCATTATTAACCGGTTTTAAATTTTTTAACTCTTTGTATCTACCACGGTACTGTAGCTCTAAATTTTTATTGTATCCAAAGAAATCAGGTGTGCACACTGCCTCATACTTTTTAGCAATTTCTTGTGTTTCATCAATTAAATAATTTATTTGACCAAACTCATTTGTTTTTGCAAACTTAACCATATTTTCAAACGAGTCCTCGGGATAATTTTTTGTATCGTTAGACATTATAGCAACAGAGTTTATTCCCTCTTTTTTTAATTCATTACAATCTTTAGCAAGATCTTTAATAATTGCTTTTACATACGGACAATGATTGCAGATAAACATGATCAAAGTAGCTTTTTCCCCTTTAATATCATCCAAAGAGATTAGTTTATTATTGATTGATTTTAGTTTGAATTCCTCAGCTTTTTTTCCAAAATTGCAAACCGGGGTTTTAGTTAGAGCCATAATGTATTATAAATTAATTAATAATACATTACAGCAATATTATGATTTACGATTTTGAAGGACATACTCCAAAAATAGATCCAGGAAGTTGGGTAGCCTCTAATGCGGTGATCATTGGAAGAGTTGAACTTAAAAAAAATTCCAATATTTGGTTTAACACAACTTTGAGAGGAGACCTCGAACCTATCATTATTGGAGAAAATACAAATGTGCAGGATGGAAGTGTTATTCATACTGATCCAGGGTGTCCTACAATTTTAGGTAAAGGAGTTACAGTGGGACATATGGTAATGCTTCATGGTTGTGAAATTGCAGATGATTGTTTAATTGGAATCGGATCTACAATATTAAATAAAACTAAAATTGGAAAAAATTGCATCATAGGTGCTAACGCATTAGTTACGGAAAATAAAGTTATACCAGAAAAATCATTAGTACTTGGAAGTCCTGGTAAAGTAGTAAGACAAGTTACTGATGAAGAAATTGAGCATATAAAAGAAAATGCTAGAGACTATGTTGAGAATTTTAAAAAGTATAATAAATAGCTTCAATAAATTTAAGGAACTAGCCAAGTAAATTTTTTAGATCCATTCAAATCAATTAATGCCCTTCTATGACCTTTAGCTGCTAGATAAAGCCACTCGATACTTTTTACATTACATCTAATAACACAAAAGTTTTTATAACCTGCTTCACTTTCTTCTTTAGTAAAATCAAAATTATCGAACTTATTATCTAATCCTGAGGTTGGATTATCTGACTCGGTTCCTGGACCATTAGTTACTAAATAACATTTTCGACTAATATGACCCGTTTTTTCCCAAGATTCTTTTGTAATTTCATCATCAAAATGCACATTGCACTCAGCCTTAACTCTAAGCTGAATTTTTTCCTCTTTACCGTAAAATAAAATTGCGCAACTAGGATTTTGTTTAATTATTTCTATTTTTGAAGATCTTATGTCACTATGATATTGAAAAAAATTATTTTGCTGATCTGCTTTCCTCAAAACAACAACTCTTCCATCTAGATCTTTATCATTTCCACATATGAATACAGGAGTTCTAAACTCAGAAGACCTATCTTTTACTGCAGTAGATAGCAGTTCCCAGATTTTCCTTTCTATCTCTTTGGGGTCCTCGTAATAACTTACTATTTCTGACACGATTTATTTTCTAAATCTTTTGATTAAGCTTGAAGTATCCCATCTTTGACCACCCAATTCTTGAACTTCAGAATAATATTCATCTATAATTTTTGTAATTGGTAAGGGAGAGTTATTTTTTTTAGCTTCTTCCATTGCTATTTTTAAATCTTTTCTCATCCAATCTACAGCAAAACCGTAATCAAATTTATCTTCAATCATTGTTTTATGTCTATTTTCCATTTGCCAAGATTGAGCTGCACCTTTCGAAATTACTTCAATGACGTCATGCATATTTAATCCAGCGTTCATTCCAAAATTTATCGCTTCAGATAAACCTTGAACAAGTCCGGCAATACAAATTTGGTTTACCATCTTAGTTAATTGACCACTACCGGATGGGCCAAGTAATTTAATTTTTTTACTGTAACAATCTATAACGGGTTCAGCTTTTTTAAATGGAATTTCATCTCCTCCAACCATTACTGTTAAAACTCCACCTTCTGCTCCAGCTTGACCACCAGAAATAGGAGCATCTAAAAATTCAAAACCTTTTGCTTTAGCCTCTTTATATAATTCTCTAGCAATGTTTGCGGAGGCGGTTGTGTTATCTATGTAGATCGCGCCTTTTTTAGCAGTCTTAAATAATCCTTTATCTCCTAAGGTTACTTCTTTTAAATCATTATCATTTCCAACACATGTAAAAATAAAATCACAATCTTTAGCAGCGTCCATTGGAATATCAGCTAATTTACCTTTGTACTCATTGACCCATTTTTCAGCTTTAGCTTTTGTACGATTATAAACAGTTACATCGTGACCAGCTTTTGATATATAACCAGCCATAGGGTAACCCATTACACCCAAACCTATGAAAGCAACTTTACAACTCATAAATGATAAACTTCTCGTTAAATAAAAAAGTAATTATATTTGGGTTTATATTTACATTTTTTTCCAGTTTTGGACAGAGTTTTTTTTTGGGATTGTTTAACGCACCAATAAGAAATGAATTAGGTATTTCTCACGGCCAATTTGGAAATATTTATGCTACAGCAACAATTTTTTCTAGTCTTTTACTTATTTGGGTTGGTAAAAAAATTGATGAGTATCAAATAATCAATTATTCTTTTTTTGTAATTATATTATTGTTTTTATCATCTTTATTTTTCTCTTTTATAAATAGTATTTACTTATTAGCATTTGGAATATTTTTAATGAGGTTTTCTGGACAGGGTTTAATGAGTCACACCTCAACCACTACAATTTCAAGATTTTTTGAAAGGTCAAGAGGAAAAGCTCTTAGTACAATATGGTTTGGTTTATCCTCTGCTGAATTTATTCTACCAGTTTTGGTAACTTATTTATTTGTGATTTATTCTTGGAGATCCGTTTGGCAAGGAATTGCAATTTTAATAATTTTATTCCTTCCATTTGTAGTTTTAAATACAATTGAGAAAATTAGATTGGATTCTAGAGAAAAAGACCTTCACCCTTCTAAAAGTTTTAAAATTAAAAGCTGGAGAAGAAGAGATGTAATTAAAGATTATAGGTTTTACATAATATCTTTAAATATGTTGGCCATGCCTTGGATAGCTACTGGAATATTTGTATATCAATCATTTATTACCGATTCAAAAATGTGGAATATTTATACAATACCAAAAGCTTTTATGGTTTATTCAGTCGCTTCTATAATAACTTTATTTTTTTCAGGTTTTTTAGTGGATAAATTTACAAGTAGAAAATTAATTCCAACAATGAACATTCCTTTACTTATAGCGATGTTTGTATTGTTTTATTATCAAAGTGAAGTTTCAGCTTTCATATTTTTAGGTTTGGTCGGTATATCTAACGGATTAGCTAATGTACTCGGCTCTTCTACATGGGCAGAAATTTATGGTGTTAAGTTTATCGGTTCTATTAAAGCTTTAACAACAGCTTTTATGGTATTTTCTACTGCTTTCGGAACTGCTGTTTTTGGTTTATTAATTGATATAGGATTTTCTATTGAAAATATTGCGTTGATATCGGGTGTTTATATCGTTATTTCTTTAATTCTTTTGTTATTAATAAGGAAAAATTTAGAACCGCTGAAGATTAGAAAATAATTGATTTATTTAATTTATTTCAATATACACTCATCATCATGGCAAGAATTACAGTAGAAGACTGTCTAGAAAAAGTAGATAATCAATACGATTTAGTTTTATTAGCAAAAGAAAGAACAGTTCAATTAAATGCTGGTTCTCCAATGCTAGTAGAAGAAGATAATGATAAGAGAACTATAATTTCATTAAGAGAGATAGGTGATGGTAAAATTGAAGTTAAAGATATTGAAGAAAGTGCGATTAAAAGACTTCGTAAAGAACCCGATGAAGTAGAACAACAGGAAGAGACCGAAGAGGAAACTAACGATGATTTTGAAAATTTATATAAAGGTCAAGTTTCTAAAAGCGGTGTTGCCATTCTACCATCTAAACGAACAAGAAGAATTCCAGAAGTAAAAAAACCTAGTTTAGCTGATGAAGCCTTGTCAGAGCTAAAAGCAGAGCAACCAGAAATTAAAGAAGAAAATTTAGAAACCGAAGAAGCTCCACTTGAATTAAGCGAAGAAGCGCCAGCAGAAGAAGAAAATAAAACAGAGTAAGATATGAAGAAAACTGTTTCAGTTGCGCCAATGATGGATTGCACTGATAAACACGAAATATATTTTTTAAGTCTAATCAGCAGAAATATTCACCTATATACAGAAATGATCGTTGCTAATGCAATCATAAGAGGTGATCGTAATAAGCTTCTTTCTTTTAAAAAAATATCTAACCCAGTTACATTACAAGTTGGTGGATCTAATCCAGCTGAATTAGCCGAGGCTTGTAAAATTTCGGAGGATTATGGATATAGTGAAATAAATTTAAATTTAGGTTGTCCAAGTAAAAAAGTTCAAAAAAATAAATTCGGAGCATGTTTAATGCAAGAGCCTGATCTTGTAGCTAAATGTATCGAAGCTATGACAAAAGCAACTACATTACCTATTACGATTAAAACTAGAATTGGATACAACGAAGTTGAAGATTTTGAATTCTTAAAGTCATTTATTCAAACTACAAAAAATGCTGGTTCAAGAAAATTTATTATTCATGCAAGAAAAGCTTTATTAAAAAAATTAAGCCCAAAAGAAAATTTAAATATTCCTCCTCTTAAATATGAATTTGTTTATAAACTTAAAGAATTTTTAAAAAATGATGAGATCATTATTAATGGTGGAATTAAAACTACTGATGATATTAAAGAACATTTATTAAAAGTTGATGGAGCTATGATTGGAAGAGCCGTTTATCATTCACCTTACTTTTTAGCTGATATTGAAAGAGAGATATTTAATAACAAAGAAGTTCCAACGAGAACTGAAGTTATGGAAAATTTAATTCCATACATCCAAGAACAAACATCTAAAGGTATACAATTAAATCATATTATGAGGCATACAGTGGGATTATTTCATGGACAAAATGGATCTAGAACATGGAAACAATATCTATCTAAGAATATGTGCATTAGAGATGCCGATCTTCAAAAAGTAAATCACATAATGGACCAGGTTAAAAAAACTAATCCAGTATCTTTAGAAAGATAATTTTTGGACATTCTTTTTCAACCAGAGACACTTTTTTTAATTTTTATAATGGTTATCACAGCTATTCCAGCCGGTTTTGCTGCAGGTTTGTTTGGTATAGGGGGAGGATTAATTACTGTACCGATTTTATTCTATATCTTTGGTTCTGCTGGTATAGAGCCTACTTATTTAATGCACCTTGCTGTTGGAACATCTTTTGGAATAATTATTCCCACATCAATTGTTTCTGTCTTAACTCATCATCAACATAAAGCAGTCGATTTTAATGTAGTTAAGGGGTATGGAATTTTTGTAATTATTGGTGTTATTCTAGGAACCATTTTAGCTGCAGGATTAAAAACAAAACCTTTAATACTATTTTTTACAATCGTAGTTTATATACTCGCTTTCTATTTGTTATTCTTAAAAGAAAAAGAGTCAGATCTTTCAATTAAAATGGGTTTACCTGCTAAAATAATATCTGGAATTATTACAGGGTTTATATCAGCCCCAATGGGTATTGGTGGAGCTGTAATGAATGTCCCAATTTTAAAATTTTTTGGTTATTCTATTAACAAAGCGATAGGTAGTGCTGCAGCTATAGGCTTTATAATAGCTTTATTTGGAGCATTTGGGTTTCTTATTTCGGGAAATTATTTAAACGCTAATTTACCTCTAAGTATAGGCTTTTTAAACATTCCCGCTTTTCTAACATTCTTTCCTATAACTGCTTTTATGGCGAGACTAGGCGCTAAAGCAAGTCATAAAATTAATAAGAAAAAAATGACCAAATATTTTGGTTTATTTTTAATTATTATAGGAACGAAATTTTTATATGAATATTTTAAACTTTAAATTTTTTGATCGTACTCACCAATTTTACCAGTTTTCTGAAGTAAATTATCAATAAAGTCAAAAATATTTTTCTTTCTTTCTTCTGAAGTCGGGCTTTCTGTAACAACAACTAAAGAGGGTTTGTTTGAAGAAGCTCTAATTAAACCCCAAGATCCATCAGCTAAAGAAAACCTTACACCATTTACAGTCAGAACCTCAGTTATAGGTTGATTATCAATTTTAGTATTATTTTTTTTTAGGTCCTCAACTTTCTTTACCATTTCATCTACTACTTTATATTTTTCTTCATCTTTACAAAATGGTGCCATAGTTGGCGATTGATATGTTATTGGTAGCTCATTTATTATTTCGCTCATTTTTTTGTTTTGATTGTCTAAGAGATGACAAACTTGAATTGCTGAATTTATTCCATCATCATAACCGTATCCAAGGGGCTGATTAAAAAAGAAATGACCACTTTTTTCAAAACCGGCTAAAGCTTTTTCTGCATTTACTTTTCTTTTGATATGAGAATGACCAGTTTTCCAATAAATAGTTTCGCATTTATTTTCAAAAAGAATTTTATCTTTTGAGTAAAGTCCTGTTGATTTGACATCAACTACAAATTTAGAATTTTTATGTTGATGCGCTAGATTTCTTGCAATCAATAATCCAATTTTATCTGAATATATTTCATTACCTTTATCATCTATAACTCCACATCGATCTCCGTCACCATCAAACCCAAAACCTATGTCTGCTTTATTATCTTTCACTGCTTTTGCAATTGCATGAAGCATTTTAAGATCTTCTGGGTTTGGATTATATTTTGGAAATGACCAATCTAGTTTACAATCTAATTCAACAACTTCACAACCTATAGCTTTTAATATTTCAGGAGCAAAAATACCTGCTGTACCATTTCCACAGGCAACTACAGCTTTAATTTTTTTTTTTAATTTATTCTTTTTTATCAGATCATCAGTGTAAATCTTTTTAAAATTTTCTATTTCTTTTACTGAACCTGTGCCTTTAACAAATTTTTTATTAAGCGTTATATTTTTTAACTCACCCATTTCTTCAGGGGCATGCGTTAACCCTTTTTTGATACCCATCTTTACACCTGTCCAACCATTTTCATTATGACTAGCTGTCACCATTGCTATTGCATCGGAATCTAAATTAAATTGCGCGAAGTAAACAGTAGGTGATAATGACAATCCTATATCTTCAACCTTACATCCTGTTGAGGTTAATCCGCTAATAAGTGCTTTTTTAATATCTTCACTATAAGATCGATAATCATGACCCACCACTACTCTAGGGTTATTGTTTTTTGTGTGTTGGATAATTTGAGAACCTAATCCTTTCCCTAAATCTGTGATTCCCTCCAGATCTATGTCTTTTTTATATAGCCACCTAGCGTCATACTCTCTAAAACCATTTGGATTGATTATCATTAACTATAAATACTAAAGAATAAGAGTATTTGTTATTAAATGTTTATTAACAAAATTTTCCACTTGCAAAATAATTTAAATGTTCTTATAATGTTCTATTGATTTAGATGTTATATGGTATATTAACGATACTGTAACACAACATGTAGTTGTTTTGTTAACAAATCAAGTTAAAATAGTTAAATTATGAACAAAAACGTATCATTGGCAATAGAGAAAGCTGTCGGCACTATAAGCCAAAAACACCAAAACGCTCAAAAAGATAACGGTCCTAAAAAACCAGATTTATTTTCTTTATCAGGTGAAACAGAATTATTTCAAAATGAGAGAGGCATTACAATAAAGATTGATAGATCTAGAGACGCCAATCTTACTGATTTTGGTAAAGCTACACTTAAAGACAGATACTTAGGACAGAATGAAAGTTTTCAAGATTTATTTGCGAGAGTAGCAAGTGTTTATGCTGATGATAATTTACACGCACAAAGAATTTATAATTATATAAGTAACTTATGGTTTATGCCAGCAACACCAGTTTTATCAAATGGTGGTACAGAAAGAGGCTTACCAATTTCTTGTTTCTTAAATGAAGCTAACGATAGTTTAGAAGGTATTACAAATCTTTGGGAAGAAAATGTTTGGCTTGCGGCAAGAGGTGGTGGTATCGGAAGTTACTGGGGCAATCTAAGATCTATTGGAGAAAAGATCGGAAAAGTAGGAAAGACATCTGGGATAATTCCATTTATCAAAGTTATGGACTCTTTGACTTTGGCGATCAGTCAAGGTTCATTAAGAAGAGGATCAGCAGCCTGTTATTTACAAATAGATCATCCTGAAATCGAAGAATTTATTGAGATGAGAAGACCAACTGGCGGTGACGTTAATAGAAGATCTCTTAACTTACATCATGGTGTCCTTGTTACAGATGAGTTTATGAGAGCAGTCGAAACCGGTGAGCAGTGGGCATTAAGAAGCCCCTACGACGGTACTGTCCAATCAACTATCCCTGCAAGAAATTTATGGATTAGATTACTAACAGCTAGAGTTGAAACAGGTGAACCTTATATTATTTTTATAGATACAGTTAATAGACAAATTCCTCAGCATCACAAACTTGCTGGATTAAAAGTTAAAACTTCAAATCTTTGTAGTGAGATAACTTTACCTACCGGTAAAGATAATGATGGTAATCAAAGAACAGCAGTTTGCTGTCTTTCTTCCTTGAATTTAGATACTTATGATGAATGGAGTGAGGATCCACAATTTGTCGAAGACGTAATGAGGTTTTTAGATAATGTAATGAATGATTTTATAGAGAGAGCGCCGAATGAATTTGCACACGCAAAATATTCAGCCATGAGAGAGAGAAGCGTTGGTCTTGGTGTTATGGGTTTGCATTCTTATTTTCAAAAAAAGAATATTCCATTTGGTTCTGTGATGAGTAAAGTTTGGAATAAAAAAATATTTAAAAACATACAAGATAAAGTAGATGCCGCTTCAAAAAGTTTAGCAGAAGAACGAGGCGCTTGTCCCGATGCAGAAGAATATGGAATGAAAGAAAGATTTTCAAATAAAACTGCCATTGCTCCAACCGCATCTATTTCAATTATATGTGGCGGATCATCTCCGGGAATTGAACCTATCGCAGCAAATAGTTATACGCATAAAACTTTATCCGGATCTTTTAATGTTAGAAATAAATATTTAAAAAAGATTCTTAGCAAATATAAAAAAGACACAGATGATGTTTGGTCTAGCATTACAACAAACCAAGGATCAGTATCACATTTAGATTTTTTAACGGCAGAGGAAAAAGATACTTTCAAAACTGCCTTCGAAATTGATCAAAGATGGATTGTAGAACTAGGAGCTGATAGAACGCCTCATATTTCGCAAGCTCAATCAATCAATATTTTTATTCCAGCAGACATTCATAAAAAAGATTTACATAACCTTCATTTCCAAGCATGGAAAAAGGGTCTAAAAAGTCTTTATTACTGCAGGTCTAAATCTATTCAAAGAGCGGAGAATGTAAATAAAGGAACATCAACAGATGTGACTAAAAATGTTTACTCTCAAGGCCAAGAATCTAATAATGAATCTAACAATTATGAGGAGTGTTTATCATGTCAGTAGCAAAAAAAATTAAGTCAGAAATAATCCAACCAAAAAAAATGGGCTTATTAGTTGAAAACCCAGTTTACAAACCTTTCAGATACCCGTGGTGCTATGATGCCTGGTTAACTCAACAAAGAATTCATTGGCTGCCTGAAGAAGTTCCGCTAGGGGATGATGTTAGAGATTGGCAAAAAAATATTACGCCAGCAGAAAAAAATCTTTTAACACATATCTTTAGATTTTTTACACAAGCTGATGTTGAAGTAAATAATTGCTATTTGAGACACTACACAACTGTTTTTAAACCTACTGAAGTTTTAATGATGATGACAGCATTTGCTGCGATGGAGACAGTTCATATTGCTGCATACTCTCATTTATTAGATACAATAGGTATGCCTGAAACAGAATACTCTGCTTTCATGAAATATAAAGAAATGAAAGATAAGTATGACTATATGCAAGGCTTTGATGTCAAATCAAAACATAACATCGCTATGACTATGGCAGTTTTCTCTGCTTTTACTGAAGGACTTCAGTTATTTGCAAGTTTTGCTATTTTATTAAATTTCCCAAGACATAATAAAATGAAAGGTATGGGCCAGATAGTCACTTGGTCTGTTAGAGATGAAACTTTGCATTGTAATTCAATGATTAGATTATTTAAAGATTTCATTAAAGAAGAACCTCAAATTTGGAATGATAAGTTAAAAAAAGAGATCGTTGATGCGTGCAAGACTATTGTAACACACGAAGATGCTTTTATAGATTTAGCTTTTCAAATGGGTCCATTGAATGGTTTGACTGCAGATGAAATTAAGCAATACATTAGATTTATTGGAAACAGAAGACTGGAACAATTAGGTCTTGATCCTATTTATGATGTTAAGAAAAACCCTTTAACGTGGTTAGACAATATGTTGAACGGTGTTGAACACATGAACTTTTTTGAAGGTCGAGCAACAGAATACTCTAAAGCTTCAACTAAAGGTTCTTGGGGTGAAGTTTTTGCTTAATTTTTGAATTTAAATTACAAAAGTTATTGGAGAAAAACTGGCTTAAAAGGAAAATGGGGAAACATTTTTCTTAACAAACTTGAACAACATAATCCAAAAAATGTTTTAGAAATTGGCGTTTTTTGTGGTGTTACTGCAAGAAATATTTGTGATTTTTTAAATAATAAAAATGGAAATGATTTTAATTACATTGGTATAGATCTATTTGGTAGTGATCAAAATGTTGAAAAAGATGAAATAGCACCAACTTTTTTAAAAGATCAAAAGTTTTCTAACCCACTAAAAAATCTTTATTATAATCACATATTAAAAGAAAATCTAAACTCAATTAAAAGTGTTAATAAACTTTTAAAAAAATATAATCAAAATATAAAATTAATAGCTGGTGATACTAATAAAGTTTTAAGAAAAATAGATCTTAAAAATATTGATTTTACTTTTTTAGATGGGGGTCACAGCTATCAGACTGTGATGAATGATCTTTCTATTTTATACGAAGGCATGAAGGGTCAAAATAAAGTTATAATTTGTGATGATTATGGCAAGGAAAGTTATATTGCAGAAGTTGAAAAAGCAGTTAACGATTTTACAAATCAGAATAATCTTAAATTAAACTTAATAGAAAATAGATTTGCTGAAATAATTACTTAATAAGTATTTATTTTTCCCAATCAAATTTAGGAAATGTATCAAAAGCTTGTAGTACTTTATTAGACCAAGTATCGCAAATCATGGCATAGTCTTTATCATTTGTATTAAGGCATTTTAAATAAGATATTTTTTTTTCATCTTTTTGGAAAACCGCAATATCTATTGGTGGTCCAACGGTTAAATCACTTTTTAAAGTTGAGTCCATCGAGATTAGAGCACATCTTGATGCATCACCGATTGAAACATCTGGGGTAATAACTCTATCTAAAATTGGCTTTCCATACTTAACCTCACCAATTACCAAATACGGTTTACTGTCTGCTGGTCTTATATAATTTCCTTGAGGGTAAACCATATAAATTTCCAATTCTTGTCCATGTATTTGTCCTCCAATTATAAAGGTAGAACCAAACACAAGACTATCTGTATTAACACCATCCGGGGAAGAATGTTTTATATTTAATTTACCTATATAAGAGGCAATTTCTTGAAAATCCTTACATGTATTTAAGCTTAAAGATGTGTTCTGATCTTTAATATCATTTTCAATAGATTTAAAAACTGCTTGAGATGTACCTAAATTTCCAGAGGTAACAATTATTACAGTTCTATCGCCTACATCATAAGTAAGCATTTTAGAATAAATATTTACATTATCTAAACCTGCATTAGTTCTTGAGTCAGAGGCTAAAACCACTCCTTCTTTAGTCTTAATACCTACGCAATATGTCATGTCGAATTCTTATTTAAAAAACAATGTTTTTACAATTCTTAATTTTCATAGCTATTATCTAATTTGCGCAATTGATAATAACTTCAAAACATTAAAAAATCACAAAATGGTCAATTTATGGAAAAAATACGATTCAAAAAAAACTTTTGATGAGTATTTAAACTCTGAAAATAAATTAAGAAGACAAGCTGTTATAATTTCTCATATTTTAGAACGTCATGGAATTAAAAAACTTAATGAGATCGAAAAAAATTGTGCGAGCACAATAAGTGCGAGGGGTATTAACTTTCGTGTTTACGAATCTGGTAAAAAAATAAATGAAAAGAAATGGCCTCTAGATATTATTCCAAGAATAATTCTTAAAAAAGATTGGTCAAAGGTAGCGAAAGGTCTTTTACAAAGAGTAAAAGCTTTAAATCTTTTTATTGATGATGTTTATAACGATAGAAAAATTTTCAAAGACAATATAATACCAGAAGAGCTTGTATTCGACTCTCCTCATTATCTTAGAGAGTGTTACGGTTTCTCCCCAAAATATAAAGCTTGGTCTAATATATCTGGCGTTGATTTAATTAGAAATATTAATGGAGAGTTTTTAGTTTTAGAAGATAATCTTCGAGTTCCTTCAGGTGTTTCATATATGTTGGAAAATAGAATGGTAATGCGAGATGTATTTCCAGAATTATTTACAAAGTATAAAGTTTCATCTGTTCATCAGTATCCTAATAAACTGTATCACTGCATGCTTGAATGCGTTCCAAGAAAAACAAAAAACCCTCATATGTGTGTTTTGACTCCAGGAAGATATAACTCAGCTTATTTTGAGCATAAATTTTTAGCAGAACAAATGGGAGTAGCTTTAGTTGAAGGAAAAGATTTATTCGTTGAAAAAGATTTTGTTTATATGAAAACTGTTAAAGGTCCGTTAAAAGTTGATTGTATTTATAGAAGAATTGACGATAATTTTTTAGATCCAAAAGTTTTTTATAAACATTCTTTATTGGGAGTGCCAGGCTTGTTTAAATGCTGGAGAAAAGGAAATCTAGGAATTTTAAATGCACCAGGCACAGGTATAGCTGACGATAAAGCAATATATTCCTATGTAGATAAAATGATTAAGTTTTATTTAGACGAAGAACCTAAACTTAAGCAAGTTCAAACTTTTTTATGTAGAAAAAAAATACATAAAGAACATGTGATTGAAAATATTTCAAAACTAGTAGTAAAACCGACAAATGGTTCTGGTGGAAATGGAATTTTAATTGGACCTAAGGCCTCTAGGGAAGAAAAAGATAATATGATTGATAAAATAAAATCAAATCCTAATGATTATATAGCTCAACCATTGGAAATTCTCTCTACCACACCTACTATCTCAAATGATGGTATTGAACCAAGACACTTAGATTTAAGGCCTTTTATTCTTTCAGGCAAAACATCATGGGTAACGACAGGCGGACTTACAAGAGTTGCTTTGAAAAAAGGAAGCACAATTGTAAACAGTTCTCAAGGCGGTGGTTCAAAAGATACCTTAGTTATAGAAAAATAATATTTAACAACCTTTAAATGAAGCAGACATATTTCTAATTAATTTAAAATATAAGTCTTTACTAGGATCTAACGTTGCTCCCAAAGGATCAACAACACCGGTTTTAATATTCATATCTTTTGCAACGGCTTTAATAATGTCTGGATTAAATTGAGGCTCTGAAAAAACACAAGTTACTTTATCATGTTCAATTATTTCTCTGATTTCAGCTAATTGTTCTGCACCAGGCATAACATCTGTGTTAACTGTAAAAGCACCTAAAATGTTTACACCATATCTTTTTTCAAAATATTGATATGCATCGTGAAATACGATTGAAGCTGTACTCTTACTTAATTCTTTTTTTACATCTTTATTAAGTTTATCAATATCTTTAAGAGCTTTTTTTAGATTACTTTTATATTTAGATGCATTTTTTGGGTCATTCTCAATCAAATGTTCAACCATTTCATTTAAAATTACTTTTGCATTCATTGGATCAAGCCAAATATGCGGATCGTGTTCCCCGTGAGCATGCTCATGGTGATCATCATGTTTATCTTCTTTGTGACCGTGTTCTTTATGATCGTCATGTTTATCTTCTTTGTGACCGTGATCATCATGGCCTTCGAATATGTTTCTTTCTCTAAATTCTAATTTTGTTAATCCTTTAATTTCAATTAATTCTATTTTTTCAGCTTTTTTCGCGATAGATTTTAATGGTTTTTCTAAAAAATTTTCCAAGTCTTCACCAACCCAAAATATTAAGTCAGCGTTTTGCAACATTTTGGCGTGCGACGGCTTCATTGCAAATCCATGCGGAGAAGCAAAACCATCTACTATTAAATCTGGTTTGCCTACTCCATCCATCAAATAACTTGCTAATGAGTGTATTGGTTTAATTGATGCAACAACTTTAATATCAGCGTTAGCTGAAGAGTTTGCTGTAAATAATAAGAGAAATATAGTTATTGTAAGATTTTGGATAAATTTTATCATGAATACGGGTTCCTTTTTGTTTTGTTATAATATAACAGGTGTTATAATATAACATTTATGGGGTCAAGATTTAATTTATGATTAAAGAAAATAAAATTCTATTAAAAGTAGAAGAAGCTGGTGTCTCATTTAACAATAAATCTTTAGTAAGCGGAGTTTCCCTTCAAGTTAGAAAAGGCGAAATAGTAACGCTAATTGGTCCAAATGGTTCAGGTAAGTCAACTACTGCTAAAATTGCTTTAGGAATTTACAAAAATATAGATGGAAAAGTTCAAAAGTTTACAGATAAAGTGGGGTATGTGCCTCAAAAAATTTCTATAGATTGGACTTTGCCAATTAGAGTTATTGATTTTATGCTTTTAACTGAAAATTTATCCAATGATCAAATTAATGTAGCTTTAAATCTTACAGGTGTAGAGCATTTAAAAGATAAAGGTTTAAGTAATTTATCTGGAGGTGAATTTCAAAGAGTTTTAATTGCTCGAGCTATCGCTAAACAACCAGAACTTCTAGTTTTAGATGAGCCAGTACAAGGAGTTGATTTTAAAGGGGAGATTGCTTTATATGCTTTAATTAAAAAAATTTCTGAAACATTGAATTGTGGAATACTTTTAATTTCACATGATTTACACGTAGTAATGTCAGCTACAGATTTTGTGGTTTGTTTAAATGGTCATGTATGTTGCTCAGGAAAACCTCAGTTAGTAGTTCAAAACGAAAAATATAAAGAGTTATTTGGAGATAGAGCTTCAAATATTTTATCTTTATATGAACACAAGCATGACCATACTCATTCACAGGATGGAACTATAAATAAAGAATAATATGTTTGATGATTTTTTTATAAGAGCAATTATTGCAGGCGTAGGGATTGCTTTAATAACTGGCCCTCTTGGATGCTTTGTTATTTGGAGGAGGTTTTCCTTTTTTGCAGGCACTTTAGCGCATTCAGCTTTATTAGGGGTAACAATGGCGTTAGTTTTTGAAATTAACATTGCTTTTTCAGTCTTTTTAATTTCAGCAGTATTAGCAATTTTACTTTTACAGTTACAAAAAAAAACAAATTTACCTAATGATGCTTTATTGGGTTTACTTGCACATTCATCTTTAGCAATTGGTTTAGTTATAATCGGTTTTTTATCCTCAATACGATTTGATGTAATGGGATTATTATTTGGAGATATATTAGCAGTTAATCAAAACGATCTATTAGTTATTTGGATTTGCGGCGCGATAATTCTCCTAGTTTTAAAATTAATTTGGAAACCATTATTTGCATCTACTATAAATCATGAATTAGCAGAGGCAGAAGGAATGAGTCCAGATAGATATAATTCAATATTTACAATTTTAATGGCTGCAATTATTGCTATCTCTATAAAAATAGTTGGACTACTTTTAATCACCGGAATGCTTATTATCCCGGCCGCTATGGCAAGAAATATTTCAAGTAATCCATTACAAATGGTTAGTCTATCGATCATTGCAGGATTGTTGTCGGTATTTATTGGATTGTTTTCATCATTAGAATTTAATACTGCATCAGGTCCTTCAATAATATCAGCAGCATTAATCTTATTTTGTTTAACACTTATAAAATTTAAAAAATCGAAATTGAAACAATAAAAATAGAATGGTAAATTAATATATGTCTCAAATTCAAATGCTTTCAAAAAATCAGCAAATTGTTCTTAAAATTATAGAACAAGCAAAAGAACCACTAAAAGCATACTCAATTTTATTTAATGCTCAAAAAAAAGGAATTAAAGCTCCACCTCAAATTTATAGAGCTCTTGATAAATTAATAGAAAAAGGAAAAATACACAAAATTGAAAGTAGAAATGCTTTTGTTGCTTGTAAAAATTCAAAATGTGAAATCTCTAAA
>CACPGV010000012.1 GCA_902633595.1 uncultured Pelagibacteraceae bacterium
ATATTTTTATTAACAATTCAAAGAGTGCTGGTTATTTTTATAAGTATATAAAAAGTGATTTAGAAAAAAATTCAGTTTTTGAAAATTATATACTTTCTTCGGGTTTAAAATTTAATAAGCTAGACATTGAAATTAATCTAAATCAAGAATATGCAAAAAGCACAGTATTCTCTGCGTTAAATTTACTAGAATCCGAACATCAGGAAATAAAAACTAGAATAAATCACAATTCCCAAAATTGTCAAAGTTATCAAAAAATTAAAAACGTATTAAGCGATCAAAGCAAAGGTGTTTATCAGGGAAAAATTTTTGTAAAAAAAATTGCTCAGAAAACAGATGCTTATCAGCTTAGCAAAGCTTTAATCTTAAACGATGATGCTGAATTTGATGCAAAGCCAGAGTTAGAAATATATGCCGATGACGTAAAATGCTCTCACGGCTCAACTTCTGGAAGTATAGATTTAGACTCCTTACATTACTTAAAGTCTAGAGGAATTCCAGAAAAAGAGGCTTACAAAATGCTTATTAGCGGTTTTTTAGGTGAAACTTTAGAAAAATTAACTGAAGAAAATGTAAAATTCTTTTTATTAAAAAAACTAGAAGGTCAAATTAATGGAAATTAAAAATATAAAAAAAGAATTTCCAATTTTTAAACAAAAGATTAATGGAAAACCATTAGTATATCTAGATAGTGCAAATTCATCTCAAAAACCGAAAGTAGTGATAGATAAAATTTCAAATTTTTATGAAACCGAATTTTCTAATGTAGGAAGAAGTGTTCATACGCTAGCTGTAAAAGCTACAAATAGGTTTGAGGCTGTAAGAGATAAAGTAAAACAATATATTAACGCTAAACATCGTGAAGAAATAATTTTTACAAAAGGCGCTACCGAGGGTATTAATTTGGTCGCTTCATCTTTTGGAAAAAAATATATTAATAAGGGTGATGAAATATTAGTTACAGAGTTAGAGCATCATTCAAATTATGTTCCATGGCATTACTTAAGATCTGAAAAAGGTGCAGTCATTAAATTTGCCAAAGTTAATTCGGATGGAGATGTTGAAATTGACGAAATAAAAAAACAAATTACAAACAAAACTAAAATTATTGCAATTACTCATATCTCAAACGTTACTGGCGCTGTTTTACCTATTACAAAAATTGTTGATGTAGCTAAAGAAAGAAATATTCCTGTTTTAATAGATGGAACACAAGGAGCACCACATTCTCATATCGATATGCAAAAAATTGGATGTGATTTTTATGCTATATCTTGTCACAAAATGTATGGTCCAAATGGTCTTGGAATACTTTACATGAAAAAAAAATGGGTAGATGATTTACCTCCTTATCAAGGTGGAGGTGGAATGATTGATGAGGTTAAGCAAGATAGTATAACTTTTGCAGAAGAACATACGAAGTTTGAAGCGGGCACTATGCAAACTGCAGAAGTAGTTTCTTTTGCAGAAGCTCTTAATTTTATTGAAAAGATAGGAATTAAAAATATTGCCTCTCATGAAAATGAAGTTTTAGAATATGGTTTAGAAAAACTAAGAAAAAATAATTCTGTTAATATTATTGGTAGTCCTAAAAACAGAGGTTCTGTTCTTTGTTTTACAATTAAAGATATTCATCCCCATGATATAGCGACAATATTAGATGAAGATGGAGTAGCGATTAGGGCGGGACATCATTGTTGTCAAATTTTACATGATAAGCTTGGGATTGCAGCAACTGCGCGGGCTTCTATCGGAGTTTATAATAACAAAGAAGATATGGATATATTATCAGAGTCAATAAAAAATTGTCAGAAAGTATTTCAGGTTTAATGGAACTTAAAGAACTTTACCAAGAAATAATTTTAGATCATGGTAAAAATCCTAGGAATAAAGGAAAGTGTGAAGGTTTTACAAATGATGCAAAAGCACATAATACTTTGTGTGGTGATAAAGTTCATATTTATTTAAAACTTAACAAAGATAAAAAAATTGAAGATTTAAGCTTTGAAGGAGAAGGTTGTGCGATTTCTCTTGCTTCTGCATCAATTCTTACAGAAACAGTTAAAGGAAAAGATCTTTCATTTATTACAAGAGTGAGTGATGATTTTATAAATATGATAAAAAATAAAAAAAAGATTACGATAAACAGTCTCACACCTGATCAAATGACAACGATAACTTCATTGTCTGGAGTACAAGAGTTCCCTATGAGAGTTAAATGTGCAACAATGGCATGGCATACTTTAATGTCAGCAATAGAAAAAAAATGAGTGAATTAAAAAAAAAAATAGTTTCAGAAATTAAAAAAATCTATGATCCTGAAATACCAGTAAATATCTATGAGTTAGGCCTTATTTATAAGATTGAAATAGATGATAAAAATAAAGTTGAAGTAGAAATGACTTTAACATCACCAAATTGTCCAGTTGCTGAAAGTTTGCCTAAAATGGTTAAAGATAATATATTAAGCGTGGAAGGTGTAAGCGATGTAGATCTTAAATTAGTTTGGAGCCCACCTTGGACAAAAGATAAAATGTCAGAAGCAGCTAAATTAGAGTTAAATTTATGAGCGAGCAAGTTATAAAAGTTAGTGAAAACGCAGCTGAAAGAATAAAAGAGATTATGTCTAAAGCTGAAGATAAAGCTATAGGGGTTAGAGTAGGTGTCAAGTCTGGCGGTTGTGCAGGAATGTCTTATGTGATGGAATACGCAAAAGAAATTAAACCTAACGAGGAGATTATTGAAGATAGAGGAGTTAAAGTTTTAATTGATCCAAAAGCTATCATGTATCTTTTAGGCACAGAAATGGATTATAAAAAAGAGAAGTTTTCATCTCAATTTATATTTAAAAACCCAAATGAAACTGAACGTTGTGGATGTGGGGAGTCATTTAAAGTATAATTTATTCTAAATATATTTAGGGTTGTTTTTTTAAAATTAAATTACTAATTTAAGTGATTTAATGAAAAAAAACTCTTATAAAAACAAAGAAGCTTTATTAGAAAAGTTAAAAAAAATATCAAAACGTGAAGCAAATATATTCTTCTCTCTTTGCGAAGAGGAAGATAATTTAATTAAAACAAAAAGATTTAAAGATGTTTTATTAAACTCAGGCTTAAAAGAGAATGATAAAAGACTGTTTAGCCTTTTTCGAAATTTAGACGCTCATGGCGATAAAATTGTATTTGAAGACTTTATTGAAATTATTCGAAGTTCAGAGTTGATTGTTGAAAAAGCCTTAAGAGGTGAACTATCAATACCAGACTTCACCTACTTTGCAAAAAATTTAGATAAAATGTTTGATGAGGCCAAAAAAGTTACATCAGGTGAATTAGCTTCGTATATTCCTCCTCTAGCAAATGTTGATCCAGAACAATTTGGCGTCGCAATTGTTACAACAGATGGTCAAATATACCAAAAGGGTGACAGTGAGGTTGATTTTTCCATTCAATCTATGTGTAAACCTTTTAATTATTGCTTTGCAATGGAAAAATTAGGATTAGAAAAAGTTCACCAACATGTCGGTCAAGAACCCTCTGGTAGACAATTTGATGATCTTACCCTATTAGCTAAAACTGCTGTCGGTCAACTTAACCGAATACCTTTTAATCCCATGGTCAATGCTGGCGCTATAATGACAGCAGGTCTTATAGGTCCAGAGGAATCACACAGTCAAAGATTGAGATATATAAGACAACAATTTGGAAGACTAATAGGGTGGTCTCCAAAAAATGAATTTGGTGCTGAGTTACCCAGATTTAATAAAAATATGGCACGACAGGAAAATTTTACAGGATATAATAATATTGCCATGGGTTATCTTTTGATGGCTACAGGTAATTTACCTCACACTAAAACTGAGCTTCATAATGATATTCATCCTGATGAAGATGAATTTGATTTTTATTCTGAACCTGCAGTCACAGAAGCTCTTAAACTTTATTTTAGCATATGCTCATTAGAGATGTCCTCAGTAAATTTTGCAACTGCTGCTGCAACACTTGCCAATAGTGGTGTTTGTCCTATTTCTCAAGATCGTGTGTTAAGTCAGAAAACAGTAAGAAATTGTTTACCAGTTTTACAAACTAGCGGAATGTATAATGCTAGCGGTACATTCTTTCAACAAGTAGGATTACCAGCAAAAAGTGGAGTAGGAGGAGGAGTTATTTTGATAATTCCAAGATTAATGGGAATATGTATTTTTTCTCCTCGTTTAGACAAGCAAGGCAATAGTGTTCGAGGGATTGAGATGGCAAAACGAATTACATCAAAATATTTAGTTCATACTTTTGATGGTACAATGACAGATACAGATCGTCTTGATCCAAAAATACCGATTTCAAAGTGGCGGGCTAATAGTTGTGGAGAAGCCATTTGGGCTGCAAGTAATGGAAATATTAGAACTTTAGAGCGTTTAGTAAGTGAACAAAGAGATCTACAAAATGGAGACTATGATATGAGAACACCGTTGCACTTAGCATCAGCTGAAGGTCAACTAGAAGCTGTTCAATTTTTACTTAAACAAGGTGTCAAACCGATTCCTGATCGTTGGGGAGGCTATGGTTATTTTGATGCAAAAAATAATAACCACAAAGATGTTGTAAAAGAATTTGAAAAACTTGATATCAATTATACTCCAGCAACACATTTAGTTGAAGACCCAAATGGAAAAACAGATAAAATGGCAATTTATGATGATGAACTAGCAGTAATTGAATTATTATTTGCTGCTTTTGAAAATAACGTTGAGGGTGTTCGAACCCTGGTTGCAAAAGGAGTGCCCGTACATGCAGGAGATTATGACTCTAGAACAGCTTTACATCTTGCAGCAGCAGAAGGTTGTTTGGAGGTAGTTGAGTATTTAGTCTCGCATGGACACCCATTATTCGTTCGCGATAGATGGGGTGCCACACCTTTAGATGAAGCTAAAAGAGAAAAGAGAAAATCTGTAATCAATTATCTTAAAGATTTTAAATAAGCCGTTTAACAGCTATAATACATTTCGTATTCAATAGGATGTGGAGTATCTTGAAAGTTATTTACTTCTTCCATTTTTAAGTCAATGTAAGCATCTATTTGATCATCAGTAAACACTCCACCCTCAGTTAAAAATTTTCTATCTTCATCTAATGCGACACAAGCTTGACGTAAAGATGAACATACAGTTGGAATTCCTTTGAGTTCCTCGGGGCCTAAAGCATATAAGTCTTGATCCATTGGCTTACCAGGTTTGATCTTATTTTTTATACCATCTATTCCAGCCATCAGCATAGATGCAAAAGTTAAATAAGGATTTCCAGATGCATCACCAAATCTTACTTCCACTCTTTTACCTTTTTTACTATCACTAAATGGTATCCTACAACTTGCTGATCTATTTCTTGATGAATACGCTAAAAGTACAGGTGCTTCAAAACCAGGTATTAGTCGTTTATAACTATTTGTTGAAGCATTTGAAAAAGCATTAAGCGCTCTAGCATGTTTAATGATTCCACCGATATAGTATAAACACTCATCGGATAATCCAGCGTATTTGTCTCCAGCAAATAAAGGCTTTTCACCATTAAAAATTGATTGATGAACGTGCATTCCTGAACCATTATCATTTTTTACCGGTTTTGGCATAAATGTAGCTGTTTTACCAAACGAGTGAGCTACATTATGAACTGCGTATTTATAAATTTGCATAGCATCACCTTGATTAACCAAAGTATTAAATAATGTACCAAGTTCGTGTTGGCTGGGTGCAACTTCATGGTGATGTTTTTCAACTTTCACACCCATATCTCTCATTGCTTTTAAACATTCAGATCTTAAATCTTGTGCGCTATCTACTGGTGGAACGGGAAAGTAACCTCCTTTGACTTTTGGTCTATGTCCCATATTTCCATTCTCGTATTTTTTTCCAGTATTATAAGGACCTTCAGCACTATCGACTTCATAACTTACTTTATTCATTGAGTTAGAAAATCTTACATCATCAAAAACAAAAAATTCTGGTTCAGGTCCAAAATAAGCCTTATCTCCGATCTTAGTTTTTTTAAGGTATGCCTCTGCTTTTTTTGCAGTTGATCGAGGATCTCTCTCATAATAATTTTTTGTAATCGGATCCATTACATCACAAAAAATTACTAATGTGCTGTGTGAAAAAAATGGGTCTATGAAACTATTCGATAAATCAGGTTTTAAGATCATGTCGGACTCGTTAATTGCTTTCCAACCAGCTATTGAGGAGCCATCAAAAAAAATTCCATCGTTTAACATATCTTCATTAACTGTAAGTAAATCTTGTGTAACGTGTTGCAATTTACCTCTAGGGTCGGTGAATCTAAAATCTACGTATTCTACCTGTTTATCCTTAATAAACTTTAAAATATTTTTAGCACTCATTTATCTCCTTAATAAAATTGATAATATTATACTATCCGGAAGTCATATTCATATATAATGTAATTTTCGTTAAGTATATTTAAATATAAATATCAGCTATGCATAATACACATAAATACAATCTCTACTTGAAATGAGAGAGGCTAACACTAAAGACCTTTCTCTTTTAATATTACTCTCAATTATTTGGGGATCTGCTTTTTTCAACATTAAAATTGCTACTTACTCTTATGAACCTTTTACATTGGCTTTAGTAAGAGTTCTATTTGCAAGTATTCCTCTTTATTTGCTCTGTAGATATAAAAAGATACAACTACTAGCATTTGGTAAAAACTGGCACTCTTATGCATTAATAGGACTTTGTAATATAGCAATACCATTTGTTTTAATTGCTATTGGAACTGCAAAAATCAATAGTTATTTAGCAGCCATTTTAATGAGCACAACACCCTTAAGCGGTTCAATACTTGCTCATTTTTTTACAAAAGATGAGAAATTATCTTTTATGAAATCTTTAGGCGTTTTAGTTGGTTTCAGCGGAATTGTTTTATTATTTTTTGATAGAGTAGTTATTAATAGTGAAAATTACTTATTTGTTCTTATAACAATCCTCGGTTCTACTTTTTATTGTATTGGAGGTTTATTAACTCTTAAACTTAAAAATAAGGTTAATGAGAATGTTACAACTTCCACAACTCTCTGGTCAGTAATTTTTTTGTTACCTCTATCAATTATATTTGAGGCACCCTGGAACGCTAATCCATCATTAGAATCTACATTATCATTGTTATATCTTGGGGTAGTGGCTACAGGTTTAGCCTGGTTAATAAGATTTAGAATATTGACTGTAAATGGATTAGTATTTCAAACTCAAGTAGCATATTTAATACCAGTATTTGGAATTATTTTTGGATTTTTTCTAATGGATGAGGTGATCACTTGGAAGGTAATCGTTTCACTAGTTGTAATACTTGTTGGAATTTATATATTTAAGAAAAATAACAAAGGGTTAGCTTAATAAATGCAAAGCGAGTCATTAGAATCTAGTTTTTTATCAGTATTCGCATTAATAACGTTTTTTATTTTTTTAATAATAAATAAATATTCTCATAAAATTAAAAATGGTATTCTTTTTGATCAAGATTTCCTTAAACCTCAAGCATTTCACCAATCTCCTGTATCGAGAAGCGGAGGAATAGCAGGGATAATTTCTTTAAACATTTTTCTAATATTTTATTATTTAATCTATTCTAATATTTTATTTGAATATTTATTTATCTGCAATTTAATGTTTTTAATTGGATTTTTAGATGATTTAAAAATTAAGATCAGTCCATCCAGAAGACTGGTTTTAATGATTATCTGTTTATTTCTTTGTATTCGATTTGTGCCAATTGAAATTTTAAATATTGATATTCCTTTTTTATCTGCATTATTAGGTAATAATTTTTTTTCATCTTTGTTTGTTCTCTTGTGTTTCTTATTCGTAATCAATGGTGCAAATTTAATTGATGGATTTAATGGGCTGCTTACTATTAATTTAATAATTATTAATTCAATCTTAGCTTATATAAATTTAGCTGATGGAATAAATGAATTTTCCGTTGTAATCATTGGGCAAATAATAGTCTTATTCTCATTTCTTCTATTTAACTTTCCGGGTGCTAAAATTTTTTTAGGAGATAGCGGTTCTTATCTTTTGGGTTCTTTAGTTGCTCTTAACGTAATAATAACAAACAATTTAAATCCAGATTATTCATCATTTTTTTTCTGTATACTTTTATTTTATTTATTTTTTGAAGTATTTTTTTCTTTCTTCAGAAAAATTTTACAAAAAAAATCGCCAATTCACCCAGATAACGAGCACTTGCATATGCTTATTTTTGAAAAAGTCGCATTTATTTTTGGAAAAGAAAAAGGCAATTATATAAATTCTTTAATTATTAATTTAGGATATCTATCGTTTATTTTACCGGCTTTAGTTTTTGCTAAAGATCCAGTGGTGAGCAGATATTGGTTTTTTTCTTTAATAATAATCTATTTAGTTATTTATTTAAGACTTTATCGTTTAACAAAAAATTAAATTGATATATAAAACAACGATTATTAAATGGGCAAGTGGCGGAATTGGTATACGCGCTGGTCTTAGAAACCAGTGCCGCAAGGCTTAAGAGTTCGAGTCTCTTCTTGCCCACCAGAATATTATGAAAGTAGAAGTTAAATCAAAAAAAGGTCTAAGGACAATTTTATCAGTAATAGTTGATAAAAAAAGTATTCAGATAAAAATGGACGAAAAACTAGGTGAGCTTCAAAAGGAAGTCGCTTTAAAAGGTTTTAGACCAGGCAAAGTTCCTCCATCAGTGATTAAAAGCCAGTTCGGCAAATCTATTTATGGTGAAGTAGTTGATAAGATATTGCGAGAAACTAGCTCAAAAGCAATTGATGAAAAAAAGTTAAAAGTTGCTGGTCAGCCTAAAATTGATCTTAAACAGTTTGGTGAAGGAAAAGATTTAAACTATGAACTTCAAATAGACTGTTTACCGAGCGTTACTCTAAAAAGCTTTGATAAATTTAAAGCGACAAACTTTAAAGTAAAAATTGAAGATAAAATCATTGAGGAAAAACTTAAAGAAATTGCAAATCAAAATAAACAATTTGAAGATAAAAATGAAAACGAAAAAGCAATTAATGGAGATCAAGTTGTTTTTGACTATTCAGCTACAGTAGATGGAAATAAATTTGAAGGTAGCGAAGGTAAGGGTGTACAACTAGAGTTAGGTAAAGACTTATTTCTAAAAGGTTTTGATCAACAATTAGCTGGAGTAAAAAGAGGTGAACAAAAAATACTTGATGCAGTGCTTCCAGCAAATCATCCAAAAAAAGAATTAGCAAATAAGAAAACAATCTTTGAATGTAAAATTTTAAATGTAAAAAAACCTAAAAATAGTAAGATAGACGATGAGTTTGCCAAGTTAATGGGAGCAAAAAATATAAAAGATTTAAAGTCTCTTATTGAAAAACAAATCTTAGGTCAATATTCACAAGCGTTAAATTCTATAACTAAAAAAGAAATCTTAGATCAAATTGAAAAAAACCATCAAGTAGATTTACCTCAAAACTTAATTGATCAAGAAGTTTTAATTATGACACAAAATCTTAAGCCAGAAGAAAAAGAAAAACATAAAGCTAATAATGAAAATTTAGCAAAATCTAGAATTAAACTAGGCCTGTTGTTAAATGAATATGGTGAGAAAAATAATCTTAAAGTATCAGATGATGAAGTAAAAGTTGAAATACAAAAACAAATAAAAGGTATGCCTGGACAAGAAAAAATGGTTCTTGACTATTACCAAAAAAATCCAAGTGCTTCTCAAAGTTTAAAAGGCTCACTATATGAAGAAAAAATTATTGAATTAATCAAATCTAAAATCAATCTTTCTACAAAAGAAATAAATTCTAAGGAAGCTGAAAAAATAATTTCTGAATTTAATCGACCTAATGTGGGTGTCTCTAATAAATCAAAAACCGCGTCTCCAGCAAAAACTAAGTCCAAAATAAAAAAAATTAGTAAAAAGTAATCAATAGTTGTATAACCCAAGTATGAGTCGTGAGCTTGAGGAGAAAATGAACAGTCTTATCCCCATGGTTGTTGAACAAACAAGCAAAGGAGAAAGAGCTTACGATATCTATTCTAGGCTTTTAAAAGAAAGAATAGTATTTTTAGTTGGACCAGTTAATGACGCCGTTGCATCACTTGTAACTGCTCAACTATTATTTTTAGAGTCGGAAAATCCTAAGAAGGAAATAAATTTTTATATTAATAGCCCAGGAGGTTTAGTAACTGCTGGATTAGGAATTTATGATACGATGCAATATATTAACTCTCCAGTTTCAACTCTTTGTATTGGACAAGCTTCTTCAATGGGCTCTTTTCTTTTAGCTGCTGGAGAAAAAGGCAAAAGATACTCTCTTCCAAATTCTAGAATTATGGTTCATCAACCATCTGCTGGATTTCAAGGTCAAGCTACCGATATCCAAATTCATGCCAAGGAAATTTTATCATTAAAAGAGAGATTAAATAAAATTTACTCAAAGCATACAGGTAAAACTATTGATGAAATATCTAATGCTTTGGAGCGAGATAATTTTATGACAGCAGAGGATGCAAAAAAATTTGGATTAATAGACTCTGTTGTGGAGAAAAGAAAATAACACACAATATATAGCTTATTTTACAACTTCAACTTGCTATGCATTTAGCAGAGTTTTATATTATTTTATTGATTCGAAATGACTGAAAAAAACAATAAAAATATTTTGTATTGCTCTTTTTGTGGAAAAAGCCAGCACGAAGTAAGGAAACTTATTGCAGGTCCAACAGTTTTTATTTGCGATGAATGTGTTGAGCTTTGTATGGATATTATTAAAGAGGAAAACAAAAGCTCTTTAGTTAAACATCAAGACGGAGTCCCATCTCCCAAGGAGATTTGTGTTGTATTAGATGATTACGTGATAGGTCAAAAATTTGCTAAAGAAATTTTATCTGTTGCAGTTCATAATCATTATAAAAGATTAAATCATGAAACAAAAAATAATAAAGACATTGAATTATCTAAATCAAATATACTTTTAGTTGGTCCAACAGGTTGTGGTAAGACCTTGTTAGCTCAAACTTTGGCTAGAATTTTGGATGTTCCGTTTACAATGGCTGATGCCACTACCTTAACAGAAGCAGGTTATGTTGGAGAAGATGTTGAAAATATTATTTTAAAGTTATTACAAGCAGCAGATTATAATGTTGAGAAAGCTCAAAGAGGAATAGTCTACATCGATGAAGTTGATAAAATAAGTAGAAAATCCGAAAACCCCTCAATCACAAGAGATGTTTCTGGTGAGGGCGTTCAACAGGCATTACTAAAAATAATGGAAGGTACAGTTGCTAGTGTACCCCCACAAGGTGGTAGAAAACACCCTCAACAAGAATTTTTACAAGTTGATACAACAAATATATTATTTATATGCGGAGGTGCTTTTGCTGGCTTAGATAAACTAATTGATAGTAGAGGCAAAGGAAGTTCAATAGGTTTTGGTGCAAAAGTTAAAAATTATAAAGAACAACCGCTCTCTGAAATTATGAAAATGTTAGAACCGGAAGACTTAATTAAGTATGGATTAATTCCTGAGTTTATAGGCAGAATGCCAATTATAGCTACACTGAATGATTTAGATGAAAAATCTTTGGTAAAAATTTTAAAAGAGCCAAAGAATTCTTTAATTAAACAATACCAAAGACTATTTGAATTTGAAGAAGTTGAACTAGAGTTTCAAGATGAAGCTATATCAGAAATAGCAAAAAAAGCTATTTTTAAAAAAACTGGAGCAAGAGGATTAAGATCAATCCTTGAAAATATTTTATTAAAAACAATGTTTGAGCTACCAGATATGGAAAATGTAATTAAAGTCACTGTAGATAAAGCAACAGTTAAAGGCTCTTCCGAACCCATTGTCACATACGGTAAAAAATCATCAACATCAGTGGCTTGAAACAAATTTGTTTCTTGAAATTATCTTATTTATCGCCATATTAATAGAACATGAAAGCATCTTATTTAAAACCTCTTTTACCACTAAGGGATATAGTAATTTTTCCATCAATGGTAGTCCCTCTTTTTGTAGGAAGAGAAAAATCAATTAAAGCTCTTCAAGAGGTAATGAAAACCGATAAGTCGATAGTCTTAGTGACACAAAAGAATTCAGAAATTGACGATCCGGTTAGTAAAGATCTTTATCAGTACGGATGTCTTAGTAAAGTTTTACAACTTCTTAAACTGCCAGACGGAACCGTAAAAGTTTTAGTTGAGGGTGAAAAAAGAATTAAGATCTTAAAACATACTGAGTCGACACACAATTATTTAACCTGCGAAGTAGATATTATAGAAGATCAGAATGTATCTAAAGATCTTGAAGCATTTGCTGTAGGTCTCATTAAAAAGTTTGATAGATTACAAGTACTAAGTAAAAAAGATTTAAGTGATAGTTCAAGCAATATTAAAAATTTAAAAGATCCATCCCAAATTGCAAACAACATCTCAGCTAATTTAAATATACAAATATTTGAAAAGCAGGAATTGCTTGAAATTCTTGATTTAAAAAAAAGGTTGGAAAAAATTCATCAATTAATTGAGAAAGAGACTAGCGTGCTTTCAGTTGAGAAAAAAATACGTGGCAGGGTAAAAAATCAAATGGAAAAAACCCAAAGAGAATATTATTTAAACGAGCAATTAAAAGCTATACAGAAAGAGTTAGGTGAAATAGATGAAGGGAAAGATGAATTAACATCTTTAGCTAAAGCTATAGCAGATGCTAAAATGCCTAAGCTAGTTAAAGAAAAATCTCTTTCTGAATTAAAAAAATTAAAATCGATGAGTCCTATGTCAGCAGAAGCTACAGTTGTTAGAAATTATTTAGATTGGATGACTGAGCTTCCTTGGTCAAATAAATCAAAGATAAATACAGATTTAAAAAATGCTCAAAAAATCCTTGATGAAGATCATTATGGACTTGAAAAAGTTAAAGAGAGAATAATTGAATTTTTAGCTGTTCAAAAAAGAATACAAAAAATGAAAGGACCAATTCTATGTTTAGTCGGTCCTCCAGGAGTAGGTAAAACTTCACTAGGAAAATCAATTGCAAAAGCAACTAATCGAAAATTTATAAGAATTTCTCTAGGAGGTATTAGGGATGAAGCAGAAATTAGAGGTCACAGAAGAACTTATATAGGTTCATTACCTGGTAAAATAATCCAAATGATGAAAAAAGCAGGAACAAAAAATCCTCTTTTTTTATTAGATGAAATTGACAAAGTAGGAAATGACTATAGAGGGGATCCTTCCTCAGCATTATTAGAAGCATTAGATCCTGAACAAAACAAAGAATTTAACGATCATTATTTAGAAGTAGATTACGACTTGTCAGATGTAATGTTTGTAACAACTGCCAATACGTTAAATATTTTACCGCCGTTGCTTGATAGAATGGAGGTGATTAGACTTTCAGGATACACAGAGGATGAAAAAGTAAATATCTCTCAAAAATATTTAATACCAAACCAAAGTAAAAATAATGGATTAAAAAAAGATGAGTGGAATATCGATGAACATATAAATAGAAAAATTATTAGACACTATACTAGAGAGTCTGGTGTCAGAAACTTAGAAAGAGAAATCTCTAAAGTTGCCAGAAAATTGGTGAAAAAAATTGATAACGATGAGAAAATTAATAACCCAATTAATGAGAAGGACTTAAATGACCTTTTAGGAGTGCAAAAATTCAATTACGGTGAAATAGAGGAAGAAAATAGAATTGGTGTAGTTACTGGCCTAGCTTGGACAGAGGTTGGAGGTGAAATCTTGAAAATTGAGTCAGCGATTATGCCAGGAAAAGGTAAAATGCAAATTACAGGTAAACTTGGAGACGTAATGCAAGAGTCTATCAAAGCTGCAAAATCATACATTAGATCAAGGAGCTTAGATTATGGAATTATTCCACCAATTTTTGACAAAAAAGATTTTCATATTCATGTTCCTGAAGGAGCAACACCTAAAGACGGTCCATCAGCAGGTATAGCAATGGTCACATCAATTATTTCAGCCATAACTGAAATACCAGTGAATAAAAATGTTGCAATGACTGGAGAAATAACATTAAGAGGATTAGTTCTACCGATTGGCGGATTAAAAGAGAAATTGTTGGCAGCTCATAGAGCCGGAATTAAAACTGTTTTAATTCCAATAGAAAATAAAAAAGATCTTATTGAGGTCCCAAAAACAGTTTTGGGTGCTATAGAAATAATTCCAGTAAAAAACGTTGATGAAGTATTAAAAGTAGCTTTAACCAAGCCTTTGAAAAGAGTTGAATGGGTTGAATTGGACAACGTTAAAAAAACAAAACAAGACAAAACTGAAGTTACAAGCAGACATTAATAATTAATTTCTAATTTCAAAATTTTATGAAAATATATGATTGTTTTATATATTTTGATGAAGATCTTTTACTTGATGTAAGGCTTAATATTTTAAACAAATTTGTGGACAAATTTGTCATCGTTGAAAGTAAATATAGTCATAGGGGAGAGGAAAGAAAACCAAATTTTGATATTAGAAAATTTGAAAAGTTCAAACATAAAATTGAATATATTTTATTAAAGGATAATCCTAAAAATCTTTTCAGCATTGAAAAAAATGATAGCAAAATAAACGAGAAAATTATCGTAAACGGAAATTTAAGAGAGTTTTACCAAAGAAATTCTATTACACTTGGACTTCAAAAAGCAAGAGATAATGATTTAATTTTAGTTTCAGACGTAGATGAAATACCTAATTTAGAAATCATAGATTTTGATAAGATAGGAAATGAGCCATATCTATTTAATCAAATTTTTTGTTGTTATAAATTTAATTTATTTTCAAAGATGAAATGGTATGGATCTAGAATGATTAGAAAAAAAAACTTAATAAGCCCTCAATGGCTTAGAGATATTAAGGATAAGAATTATTCTAAATGGAGAATAGATACTTATTTTTCAAAGAAAAAATATAATAGTATTAAATTTATTGAAAATGGTGGCTGGCATTTTTCATATTTAAAAAATCCTATTGGGGTTGAGTATAAACTAAAGTCTATTCGACATCATATAGAATATGATCATAATCCACTTGGAGTAGAAAAAATTGGGGAGATGATAAAAAAAAGAAAATTAATTTATAATTATAAAGCAGATCAGAGAACAGGTAATAAATTTGAAAATAACGAAACTTTAGAGATATTGGATAATAGCAAGCTACCAGTATATATTAATAATAATTTAAATTTATTTAGCGAATGGTTAGAAAAATAATCATATTAATCAATCCACTCCTTATATGTTTCTTGCTCATTTGAAATAATATCTGGAAGAATTTCTAGATCAATTTTTGTTAAAGTTTGATCGGTAAACCATTTATTCTGACTTTTTTTATCCAGATTATGATCATATAAAATTTTTTTATCTTCAATTTTTTTTTCAAGTTCCTTTAAATCTATGTTTGAGTTTTCATAGTCTTGATGATGCGCAAAAGTAAGTAATTTTTCATGTATTTCTTTTGGTTTTTTTATACACGTAAAGTGCCACCCTCCATCCTCAATAAACTTAATATTATTATACTTCTTTTTTGAAAAAAATACGTCAAGTCTCCATAGAGGATATTGTTTACTTTTAATATTTCTCAACCATTGAGCTGAAACAAAATTTTTTCTTTTAATTGCTTTAGATCCATACCAAGTAAAATTTTCATAAAGTAGATTGAACTTATAATAAAACATTTTTTGTTTAAAAATTAAAATTTCATTATTAATATTTTCAAGATTAGTTGCCTCTAGTTTTGGTATTTCATCTAAATCACTTATTATAATTAAATCATTCGAGTTTAAATTTTGTAATTCTTGAGTTAAGCGGTCCCTTTGATAATTGTCTCTAAGTATACTATTAAAAATCTTTTTCTCATCTTTTTGAAAAATTTCATCATCTTTACTTTCTGCTATTATGCCAGGAGGGTGATCTTTCACTACGACGTACTCAATTTTGTGCCTAAACTCAGCAAATTCATTTATATTAAAGTTTAATTTTTTAGGTTGCCCATTATGAAAATAGCTAGCCTCTACAATTATAAATTTATCTACAAACCTCTCTAGGTATTTCAACCTTAAATTAAGCAACATTTTTTCGTCTGAAAACATGAAGCAATCGTAAATTTTCATAATATTTTATTACTTTTTTTTTTGATTAATATATACATTGACGTATGAAAAAAATAGTCATTACTGGCGGCCTTGGATACATTGGTACAGAGTTATGCAAAATATACTCAGGATATAGTTGGAACGATCAAATAACAGTAATCGATAATAGATTTATTTCTGAAAGAGTTAGCCAATTAAGAAATTGGAATATTAATTTTGTTAATGGAGATATTTTAGACAAGGATTTAATCAATAAGCATCTAAAAGACGCTGATATTGTACACCATCTTGCGGGTATAACCGATGTTCCTCGAACAAAAAGTGAGTCTTCAGAAGTTCAAGATAAAAAGATAAAAGAGATAGCAGAACAAGGAACTCAAAATATTTTAGATGCTATTGGCGATAAGTGTAAAATTATATTTCCTTCAACGCACGTTGTATTTGAGGGTATAGATAATGTCAAAACTAACATTAAAGAGGATGAGGCTACGAAACCCGTTTTGTCTTATTCCTTATCAAAAGCTACTAACGAAGATCAATTAAAAAAGTCAGGTAAAAATTATATAATTTTAAGATTGGGTTCTGTTTATGGTTACTCAACCGACTCTATGAGAATAGACATAATGCCAAATTTATTTTCAAAAATATCATCTCAAAACGGTACATTAAAATTATTTGCTGGTGGAAGGCAGATTAAAAGTCTTGTCCCACTTATTGATGTAGCCAGATGTTTCAAATTTATGGAAGAAAAAAATCACATTCAATCAGAAGTTTTCAATTTAACTAAAGATACACTAACAGTGAAAGAAGTAGCTAAAGTTTGTAGAAAGCATAACCCAAAGGTAAAATTAAAAGAAACCAATGATGAAGTTCCTAATTTAGGACTCTCTTTGTCTAATAAAAAATTATTAAAAACTGGTTTCAAATTTCTTTACAATCTAGATCAAAATATTAAGGAGATGATTCAAAAATGGTCTAAGCAAAATTTAATTAAAGATTTAGAACATGTGAAAGATGGAGAAAACCTTTTTGTCGATAAAAGAGGAGCAATTAACAATCATGAATTGACTGAACCAATAAACTTAATTGGGATGATTGATTCTAAAAAAGGGACAATAAGAGCTAACCACTATCATCCTCAACAAGAGCAAAAATGTTTGTTTACCAAAGGACAAATAATAGAGATATTTCAAGATATTATTAATCCAAACTCACCAAAAATAACCCAGGTGGTTAATGAAGGACAGCTATCAATAATTAAACCAAACATTGCACATACAATGGTATTTACAAAAGATACAACATTTTTAAATTTAGTGAGAGGAGAGCGCGATCATGAAAATTATGGAATTACCCATACAATCAAACATGTTTTTGTAGATGAAAAAGAAAAAAACTTATTAATGAAATGTTACAAGTTCGAATGTAGATCGTGTGGGAACTCTCATTTAAAAAGAGTTGTATCTTTAGGATATCAACCTTTAGCTAACAATCT
>CACPGV010000013.1 GCA_902633595.1 uncultured Pelagibacteraceae bacterium
TTTGCATTTTCATTTTTATTGGCAGCTAAATTCATTCCGGCTGCTATATATTTTTCAGAAATTGAAATATTTTTTTTTTGATTATTATATTTAAATAATGATATTGCTGCGAAAATTGATAATAATAAGAAAATAAATATGTATATTTTTAATTTATTTAAATTATAAAAATTGATTATCTTTTTTTTTAATTCTAGTTTACTTTCTACGTTTTGTTCCATTTAAAAAATTTTTTATTTTAGGAAATTTTTTTAATTTTACTTCTCTACTATATTTTTTTACAGCTTTTGCAATTATTCTATTTAAATTTACATATTTTTTTACAAATTTTGGATAAAAACCACTAATACCTAACATATCATCTGTAACTAGGATCTGTCCATCACAGTAAAAAGATGATCCGATCCCAATCGTAGGGATATTTAGTTCTCTAGTAATTAACTTTGCTGAATGGGGCGATAAACATTCCAATACTATAGAAAATGCACCTGCTTTTTGTATTAATTTTGCTTCTTTTAAAAGTTTAAGAGTTTCTGATCTTGTTTGTCCTTCGATCTTAAATTTTTTTTTAAACTGCGGTGTATATCCTATATGACCCATTACAGGTATTTTTCTTTTAGTTAATTTCTCGATAATTTTATAGTTTTTCTTGTTGTTTTCTAATTTCACTGCATCACATTTTGTTTCATTTATAACTAATTTTATATTTTTTTCAGCACTTTTAAAATTATTGTAAGTACCTTTAGGCATATCAACTACAAGTAAAGATTTTTTTACTCCCAGTTTTACACTTAAAGTATGCTGAATTATATTTTTTAAACTTATTTTGTGAGTATTTTTGTGTCCATACAAAACATTTGCCATAGAGTCTCCAACTAGAATTATATCAACGTATTGATCTAAGATTTTAGCAATACTTTTTGAATAAGCAGTTAAACTTACTATCTTGGATTTATTTTTTTTTAATAAAATTTTTTGAATTTTTTTATTCATTACTCTAATTCTATAGTGCTGGGAGGCTTAGAAGTAATATCATATACGACTCTATTGATCCCTTTAACATTATTTATAATTTTATTAGATATTTTATCTACAAAGTTCTTAGGTAAGCTGAAATAATCTGCTGTCATGCCGTCCTCTGAAGTTACAGCTCTTAGTAAGCAAATATTCTCATACGTTCTAGTGTCGCCCATTACACCGACTGTTTTAATTGGAAGTAATGCAGCGTATGCCTGCCATATCTTACTATAAAGACCAGTTTTAATTAATTCATTAATAAAGATATTATCTGCTTCTTGAAGTATTTTTACCCTTTCAGACGTAATATTTCCTAAAATTCTAATACCTAGACCAGGACCAGGAAATGGGTGTTTAAAATTGATATTTTTTATTAATCCTAACGACTTGCCTAAAATTCTAACTTCATCCTTAAAAAAATCTTTTAAAGGCTCAACAAGTTGTAAATTCATTCTTTTAGGCAACCCACCCACATTATGGTGAGATTTTATTTTTGAAGTTTTACTACCAGTCGAAGATCTGCTTTCAATTATATCTGGGTATAGAGTGCCTTGAGCTAAAAATTTTAAATTATTATAATTTTTAGACTCTTTTTCGAAAATTTTAATAAATAATTTTCCAATAATTTTTCTTTTTTTTTCAGGATTACTTATATTTTTTAATTTAGATAAAAATAGCTTTGAAGCATTAATCAACTTAACATTTAGTTTATATTTCTTTTTAAAAATTTGATAAGTATATTTAAATTCATTTTTTCTCATCAATCCAGTATCAACCATAATACAAATGAGATTTTTTTTAATTGCTTTATTTATTAATAATGCAACTACACTACTGTCCACACCCCCAGATAACGCACATATTACTTTGTCATTTTTTACAGTATTTTTTATTTCACCTATTAATCTTTTTTTTTGAGATGTTGCACTCCAATTTCTTTTTACTTTACAAATAAGAAACAAAAAATTTTTAAATAATTGTTTTCCTTTATCTGTGTGTGTTACTTCTGGATGAAATTGAACCCCGTAGATTTTTTTTTCAGTGTTTTCTATAATAGTTAATTTTGACTCTTTGGTAGATGCAATTAATTTGAATTTTTTTGGCAATTTAACCACTGCATCTTCATGGCTCATCCATACAGATTTTTTTTTATTTAAAAAATTCTTGGTTAAAGGTGAGTTATTTTTTTTATATAAAATAGCTCTTCCAAATTCTCTTTTTTTTTTTGAAGATTTAATTTTACCTCCGAACATCTTAGTTATAAGTTGTAAGCCATAGCATATTCCTAATATTGGAATTTTTTTTTTGAATATATCTTTAGGTACGCTTTGAAAAGTATTTGAAATCACACTAGATGGACCCCCCGATAGTATTAATCCTTTTATATTATGAAATTTTTTTAATTTAATTAGGTTTTTTGGAGTAATAATTTCAGAGTAAACTCCTAATTCTCTTATTCTTCTTGCTATTAATTTTGTAACTTGTGAACCAAAATCAATAATAAGAATTTTATCTTTATAATTATGAAATTGCATTTATTTTTTAGATAAATTTTCAATTTCAATTTTTAATTGATCGCTTTTATTACAAAATTTGCTGCATACGGATTTCAGTTTCTTATTTAATACTTTGCTTTTTTTAAAGTCAGAAGATTTAAGTTTTAGTCTTGCAAGATTGTAAATTGCTTCCTCATTTTTTGGGTTTAATAACATTACTGTATTCAAGTTTTTTTCCTCTAAGCTCTTTTTGTTTTGTTTGTTGAATATTTTTGATAAATAAAGATAAGATAATTCACTTTTAGGATTGAAAACTATATCTTGTTCAAATTTAAATTTTGCATCTTCAAATTTATTTTTATTGTATAAGTCAATTCCTTCTTTAGCGTATTCTGACTTAGCAAATAGATAGGTTGGTAAAAAAAGTAATATAAAAATAAATAAAAAAAATTTTGTCATAACTTATAATTAATTGTTTTCTGTGTGATTTCAACACTGTGAACCATACTTTCGTAAAATCCTGCTTTAGTTATTTTGACAAATTTAGCTTTCTTATTTATTTCTTTTAAATTTTTAGACCCAATATATCCCATTGATGATCTCAATCCACCTTGCAATTGATATATAATTTTTGATACTTTTCCTTTATATTCAACTCTTCCTTCCACTCCTTCAGGAACAAATTTAGATTTATCTTTAAAGTTTTTTTGAAAATATCTATTTGCTGATCCCGCTGACATAGCTCCAATTGATCCCATGCCTCTATATTGTTTGTAAAACTTACCGTTAATTTTAAATTTTTTACCTGGGCTTTCATCGGTGCCAGCAAATATTGAACCCATCATAATAGCATCAGCTCCAGCAGCTAATGCTTTAGCAATATCTCCCGAAAATTTAATTCCGCCATCCGAGATAATTTTAACATTTTTTTTATTAAGAGCTTTTTTTACTTCCATGATGGCTGAAATTTGAGGAACACCAATTCCTGCTACCATTCGAGTTGTGCAAATTGATCCGGGCCCTATACCTACTTTAATTATGTCTGCTCCAGAATTGTATAGTTTTATTGCTGCCTCTCCAGTAGCAATATTTCCAACACAAATAGGAACATTTTTTGTTATCTTTTTAATTTTTAATAATGTTTGCAAAACTTTTTTGCTATGTCCATGTGCAGTATCAATAACAATTAAATCAACTCCATTTGATATTAATGATCTGGCTCTATCTAAGTCTTCTTGATTAGTTCCTATAGCTGCACCTACAATAAGTTTTTTATTTTTTACTTTTTTAACCTCAATTGATTGTTTTTTTATATCTAAATTTCGATGTATAACCCCCATTCCTCCCTCTTTAGCAACAGCAATAGCCATTTTAGACTCAGTAACAGTATCCATAGCAGATGTTAAAAAAGGAACTTGTAGAGAAATTTTTTTAGTAAATTGAAGAGTGATATTAGTTTTAGATGGTAAAACGTCTGAATATTTCGGAAGAAGTAAAACATCATCAAAGGTTAATGCTTCTTTAATTGTATCCATATAAACTTATATACAATTATTAAAATTTATAAAGTCTTTAAAATTTCACAATGTAAATAAGTTTCTTTGGACTCTTTTCGACTAGACTCGGGTTTAAAAAAATTAACTTTGTTAAATGCAGATTTAGCTAGGTTTTTTACCTCTAAGAAATCTTCTCCCATAAAAATTTTTGATACCAAAACACCCTTGGGTTTAAGTGTTTCTTTTGAAAAATTAATAACATCAGCACATAATTGGTTTGTTCTGATTGAGTCTAATGATTTATTACCAGTTGTATCTGCGGCCATATCGGAGAGAATCACGTCTAGATTAGATTTAAAATATTTTATTACTGCAGATTTTGTTTCATTTGAAAGTATGTCACCTTTGAAAAATCTAACGTCTTTTATAGGTTCCATGTTTTTAATATCTATAGACATTATCCTGCCTGCTCTAATAATTTGACTTGCTACTTGAGACCATCCTCCAGGAAATGAACCCAAATCTAATAAATTTGTATTTCTTTTTAAAAATTTGTATTTTTTATTTAATTCTATTAATTTAAAAGAAGCCCTGGATCGATAGCCAAGAGTTTTAGATTTTTTAAAAAATTGATCTCTGTGTTGTTTGATTTTCCAAGAATTGCTTTTTTTAATTCTTTTGGATTTTTTCATTATAAAATATCTTCATGATTATCATCAGATATTTTCTCCACATTTTTTTTATTTCGATTTTTATATAAAATTATACTTACTGGAATTGAGCTTAGGTAGATAATACCGAAAATCAAAAGAGTTTCGAGAGTATAAAATAGTAAAGCTATAAAAACAACACCAATACCTAGTAGTAAAAAAACAGTTGCTTTAGAAGATATGGATATTTTTTTTAATGCCAATGTAGGAATTTTACTAACCAACAAGAATGCAATCACAATAGTAAGATAAGGTGTAAGTTTTTTAATATCAAAACCAATATTTAAGTTTGTTAATTCATATATTAATGGCATTAGAATTAATAGTCCACCTGCAGGAGAAGGTATACCCTCAAAAAAATTATTTTTCCATTCTTCAGTTTCTTCTATTTTTGTTAAATTAAACCTAGCTAATCTTAATACACAACATACTGAATAAATTAGAGTAATAGCCCAACCTAATTTTCCATAATTATTTAACTCCCAAAAATATAAAATAAAAACTGGAGCAATTCCAAAACTCACAAAATCTGTTAAGGAGTCTAGTTCTTTACCAAACTCTGATGTTCCTTTTATTAATCTTGCAATTCTTCCATCTAAAGCATCTAATATTGCTGCAAATAAGATTAATGTTACTGCTAAAGCGAAATTACCATCAATTGAAAACTTTATTGAACTGATTCCAAGACAAACACCTGCGAGAGTTAAAATGTTTGGAAGTAAATATCTTGTTTTTTTTGATGAAACTATTTTAAATTTTTTATTTTCTTGCATTACTCAGAAGCTAACAAGCTTTCTCCTGCTACTACGTTTTGTCCAAGTTTAGCTAAAACTTTTTTATTTTTAAAATAAATATCTACTCTGCTCCCAAATCTAATCATTCCAATTCTATCACCCTGTTTTAATTCTTGACCTTGTTCTACTTCACAGACAATTCTTCTTGCGATTAATCCTGCAATCTGAACAATTATAATATCTTCATCATTATTTAATTTTACTTTGAAATAATTTCTTTCATTCTCCTCGCTTGCTTTATCTAATGAAGCATTTAAAAATTTTCCAGGTTTATAATAAATCTCCTCTATTTTGCCCGATGACGGAACTCTATTAACATGACAGTTAAATACATTCATAAAAACACTTATTTTTGTAAAAGTAGTATTTTCTAATCTAAGTTCTTCTGGACCAGATTTTTCTGATATGTCAGTAATTAAGCCATCTGCAGGACTAACAAGATAACTATCATCGTTAATACAGTGTCTTTCTGGGTCTCTAAAAAAATAATATACCCACACTGTTATTAAGATAAATACTAATCCTAGAAACTTTGAAAAAAACAAAATAATGAAGGTTGCTAAAATTGAAATAGCTAAAAATTTGTATCCTTCTTTGTGTATCTTTGGAAATATTGTGTTAAACATAATTAATAGTTTGATAATTTTTTCTTAATATGTATAAAAATCACAGTTAATCAATCTAAATTTTATGTCAAAAATTAAAGTAAAAAATCCAGTAGTTGAATTAGACGGTGATGAAATGACTAGAATTATATGGTCTTTTATAAAAGATAAGCTCATTAAACCTTATTTAGAAATAGACTTGAAATACTATGATTTAGGTATGGAAAGTAGGGATAAAACGGATGATCAAATAACAATAGATGCTGCTAATGCGATTAAACATCATGGAGTTGGTGTTAAGTGCGCTACAATAACTCCTGATGAAGCTAGAGTAACAGAATTCAAACTCAAAAAAATGTGGCGTTCGCCTAACGGTACCATTCGAAATATATTAGGTGGAACAGTTTTTAGAGAGCCTATAATTTGTAAAAACGTGCCTAAGTTAGTTCCTGGCTGGACTCAACCAATAGTAATTGGTAGACACGCGTTTGGTGATCAATATCGTGCGACTGATTTTTTAATTCCTGGTGAAGGAAAAATGGAAGTTAAATGGACTTCTAAAGATGGTAAAAATAAAAAAGAATTCGAAGTATTCAATTTTACAGGACCTGGCACAGCCTTAGCAATGTATAATTTAGACGACTCAATAAAGAATTTCGCAAGAGCTTGTATGAATTATGGTTTAGGTAGAAAATGGCCTGTGTATTTATCAACTAAAAATACTATTTTAAAAGCCTATGATGGTAGGTTTAAGGATTTATTTCAAGATGTTTTTGAAAAAGAATTTAAAGAAAATTTTGAAAAAGCCTCAATTACGTATGAACATAGATTGATTGACGATATGGTTGCTTGCGCTATGAAATGGAACGGAGGTTATGTTTGGGCTTGTAAAAATTATGACGGAGATGTCCAATCCGATACCGTGGCTCAAGGATTTGGTTCTTTAGGCTTAATGACAAGTGTATTGATGACACCAGATGGAAAAACGGTAGAGTCAGAGGCCGCTCATGGGACTGTGACAAGACACTATAGAATGCATCAACAGGGTAAAGAGACTTCCACTAATCCTATAGCATCAATATTTGCGTGGACAAGAGGTTTAACTCATAGAGGAAAACTAGATAATAATACCGAACTTTTAAAATTTGCTTCTACATTAGAAAAAGTTTGTATCGAAACGGTCGAGAGTGGATCCATGACAAAAGATTTAGCAATTTTGATTGAAAAATCAGCTAGGTATTTAACTACAAATCAGTTTCTAGAAGCGATAGATAACAATTTGAAAAAAAAACTTAATTAATTTTTTTAGCTAGAACCTTAAAAACTTCTTCAATATTTTCTGCATTCGCTCCTCCAGCTTGTGCAAAATCTTTTCTGCCACCCCCTCCTTTGCCTCCTAAAATTTCTGAACCAATCTTAACTAAATTGACGGCATCATATTTTAAAGTTAAATCTTGAGAAACTCCTACTGCTAAGCCAACCTTATCCTCAAATATAGAAACGCTAATTATAACTCCTGATTTAATATCTTTTTTTCCTTGGTCGATAATACTTCTAAGTTCTTTAGGTGGAAAATCTTTTAAAATTTGTTCTCTTATTACTATACTACCAACTTTTTTATCTTTTATTATATTTTTGTTTTTATCTTTTTTAATATTTTCAATCTTTAATCTATTTAATTGTTTATTTAAATTTTTCAAATTTTCAGATAAATCTTCATTATCTTTATAATCTGGCTTTATTTTAAAATTTTGTAATTCATTTTTTACTAATTCTATTTCCTCTTTGAGATTTGTTTCTTTTAAAGATTTTTTTTGTTTTTGTGTTCTTTCATACTGCATTAATTGTTTATCTCTTAACGCTTCAACCCTTCTTACCCCAGAGGCAATGGATGATTGACTAACAATTTTAAATTTGCCAACCTCTTTAGTGTTTTTTACGTGAGTTCCTCCACATAGTTCGGTTGAAAAAAAACCATTATTTTCTTTTCCCATGAACACCACCCTTACTTCCTCGCCATATTTTTCACCAAATAAAGCTAATGCACCCATACTAACTGCCTCTTTTGGAGTCATAATTCTTGTTTGGACATCAGACGAACCTTCTACGATATCATTAACTATTTTGTTTATTTTGTCTATTTCCTGATTTTCTATTGGCTTGCTATGGCTAAAATCAAATCTTAATCTTTCAGGCGAAACTAATGATCCTTTTTGCATAACATGTTTTCCTAATGTCCTTCTTAAGGATTCATGTAATAAATGAGTAGCAGAGTGATTGGCTTTAGAATTTTTTCTTTTTATTTTATCGATTTCTAAATTAATATTTTGGCCAACTGATATTGATCCATTCTCAATTTTACCATAATGAACAAAGAGATCTCCCATCTTTTTTTGAGTATCATGTATTTTTATTTTGCAGTCGGAATTAAAGATATAACCCTGATCACCTACTTGACCACCCGACTCTCCATAAAATGGAGTCTGATTTGAAATAATCTCAATTTCTTCTCCAGATTTTGCTGAATTAACAAATTCTCCATTTTTTGATATTTTAATTACTACACCCTCAGCTTTATCAAATTCATAACCTAAGAACTCTGTTGGATTGAGTTCTTCCCTAATTTTAAACCATTTTTCCTCTACAGATTTATCTCCTGATCCTTTCCAGTTAGCTCTTGCCAAAGTCTTACTTTTTTCCATTTCCTTATCAAATCCATTATTATCTACCTTTATATTTTTTCCTCTTAAAATATCTGCTGTTAGATCTAGAGGAAAGCCGTAAGTATCGTACAATTTAAATGCTATTGGTCCTGGAAGAGTTTTGTTTTTAACTTTGCTAAGATTTTCATCTAGAATTTTCATTCCTCTTTCAAGAAGAGATGAAAACTTCTCCTCCTCATTTTTAAGGGTTTCAATTATTAATTCGCTACCATTTCTTAATTCCGGATAGCTATTCTTCATTTCATTTAATAGAACTTCAAAAAGCTTATGAAAAACTGGACTCTTGCTACCTAAAGAGTGTGCATGTCTCATTCCTCTTCGCATAATTCTTCTTAAAACATATCCCCGACCCTCGTTTGAAGGAAGAATTCCTTCTGAGATTAAAAAACTACTTGCTCTCAGGTGATCAGCTATAACTCTGTGGCTTGCAATTGATCTACTATCTATCGGTGCCTTTATAAAATCAGATGAAGCGGCTATAATTTTTTGAAAGTGATCAATTTTGTAATTATCGTGAGTGCCTTGAAGAACAGCGGTCATTCTTTCAAGACCCATTCCTGTATCAACTGACGGTTTTGGTAAATCTATTCTTTTTTCTTTAGAAATTTGTTCATATTGCATGAATACGAGATTCCAAATTTCAATAAATCTATCACCATCTTCATCCTTACTTCCGGGAGGACCACCTTTAAGCTCATCGCCGTGATCATAAAAAATCTCCGAGCATGGTCCACATGGACCTGTGTCACCCATTGACCAGAAATTATCAGAAGTTGAGATTTTGATAATTTTATTTTCACTTAATCCAGCTATTTTTTTCCACAAATTAAAAGCAATATTATCTTCATTAAAAACTGTAACTAACAACTTTTCTTTGGGCAAACCGAAATCTTTAGTAAGTAAATTCCATGCGTGAGTTATAGCTTGTTCTTTAAAATAATCACCAAATGAAAAATTTCCTAACATTTCAAAAAAGGTATGATGCCTTGGCGTATATCCCACATTTTCTAAATCATTATGTTTTCCTCCTGCTCTTACGCATTTTTGAGAAGTAGTAGCTGTTTTATATTGTCTCTTTTCTAGACCAGTAAATACATTTTTAAATTGAACCATCCCGGAATTGGTAAACATTAAAGTAGGGTCATTATTTGGAACTAAATTACTAGACTCAACGATCTGATGATTATTTTTTTTGAAATAATCTAAAAATTTTTTCCTTACATCTGTAAGTAAAATTTGGCCCATATTTAATTAAATACAGATATTTATAGGGTTGTCTATAAAGAGATTAACCGGTTTTTTGCTTTTCGTTGTCAACTACCAAGCAAATTTCTGATTTTGTTAAAAATCTTTCTCCTGTTCCATTATCTAATGAAAACATACCGCCTATTCCCTTGACAGCGTCTATAGTGAGATCAGTATGCTTCCACTTTTCATATTGATCACCATTCATATAAAAAGGAACGCCTCCTATTTCACCTAGTTTGATATCATTATCACCTAAAGGGAATTCACCCTCTTGAAAACACATAGGTGCGCTACCATCACAACATCCCCCGGATTGATGAAACATAAGTTTCTCACCATATTTTTCTTGAAGCTTAGATAGTAGATTTAGTGCTGATTGTGTTGCTGATACTTTCATTTTTAATGTACGGCCCATGATTTAGAATCATGGGCCAGTATATATTATTGGTTAAAAGAATCCCAATTTCTTCTCTGCATAAGAAACATGAAGATTTTTATTTTGTCTATAATGGTTAAGCATCATTTTATGAGTTTCTCTACCCACTCCAGACTGTTTATAACCACCAAATGGTGAGTGAGCTGGATAAGCATGATAACAATTTGTCCATACTATTCCTGCTTGTATTCCTCTGCCCATTCTGTGAGCTGTATTGCCATCTCTAGTCCATACTGCTGCTCCTAAACCATAAAGAGTATCATTAGCAATTTTTAATGCCTCTGCTTCATCTTTAAATTTAATCACAGATACAACAGGTCCAAAGATCTCTTCTTGAGAGATACGCATGTTGTTTTTAGCTTCAAAAATAGTTGGTTGAATAAAGTTTCCTTTTTCCAATCCACTATTAAGTTTAGCAACACTTCCTCCTGCTAGAACTTTAGCGCCCTCTTTTTTACCTAGATCAAGATAAGATTTAATCTTTTCCATCTGCTCTAGTGACACTTGAGCTCCAATCATTGTTTCCATTTTTAAAGGATTGTCTTGTTTTACGGCTTTAGTTCTTGCAATAGCTCTCTCCATGAATTTATCATAGATTGACTCTTGAATTAAAGCTCTACTTGGACAAGTACAAACTTCACCTTGGTTAAGATTGAACATAACAAAACCTTCGATACATTTATCAAAGAAGTCGTCATCTTTTTCCATTACATCCTCAAAGAAAATGTTTGGAGATTTTCCACCTAACTCCAAAGTAATTGGAATTATGTTTTGTGCAGCGTACTGCATGATCAATCTTCCTGTAGTTGTTTCACCAGTAAATGCAACTTTAGCAACTCTTTTTGAAGAAGCTAAAGGTTTACCCGCTTCCAATCCAAAACCACTAACAATGTTAACTACCCCTGGAGGCAATAAATCTCCAATTAGCTCCATTAAAACATTAATAGACGCTGGTGTTTGTTCAGCTGGTTTTAATACAACACAGTTTCCTGCTGCAAGCGCTGGTGCTAATTTCCATGTTGCCATTAGTAATGGAAAGTTCCAAGGAATAATCTGACCTACAACTCCTAAAGGTTCATGAAAGTTGTAAGAGTATTGATTATTGCTTATCTCAGCAATTGATCCTTCTTCTGCTCTTATTACTCCAGCAAAATATCTCCAATGATCAATTACCAATGGTAAGTCTGCTGCCATACATTCTCTTATTGGCTTACCATTATCTAAACATTCAGCAGTTGCTAATAAGTTTAGATTTTTTTCAATAACATCGGCTATTTTGTTCAAAATGTTTGATCTAGTAGTGATGTCTGTCTTTCCCCACTCTGTGAAAGCTGCATGAGCTGCGTCCAACGCGGCCTCTACGTCTTTATCATTCGATCGTGCTACTGAACAGATCTTCTCATTATTTATCGGGCTAACATTATCAAAATATTTACCTGACTTAGGTTCTACAAATTTACCATTTATATAGTTGCCGTATTTAGCTTTAAATGGAAATTTTACTTTTAAATGAGAGGTATCTAAAACTGAAGACACGTTCGAGCTTTTTGCTTGTTGTGTACTCATTGTTCCCCCTTTTTGTTTTAATATTTAATTAAAACCAAAATGGTATTAATTGTACACATTTAATTTTGACACAACTTAGGCGACTACTAAATATTGATTCAATCAATTATAAGTTGTGATTTCATGGGAAACGGGAAGTATTTAACCTCCCGTTTTAAATGATGGCTGAAGAATTATTCTTCCTCTTTTTTATCGCTAATTTTTTCGTTTGGTGAAGGATTACCTTCCAACTCTTTACTAATAGCAGCAGCTTGATCTCTAATAGTTTTTTCAATCTCTGTGGCTACATTAGGATTTTTTTGGAGATAGATTTTAGCATTTTCTCTGCCTTGTCCAATTTTTTCTCCTTTATAAGCGTACCAAGCTCCAGATTTTTCTACTACACCTGCTTTTGCTCCAAGATCAATTAATTCACCTAATTTGCTTATACCTTTTCCGTACATTAAGTCGAATTCAACTACTTTAAATGGTGGTGCAACTTTATTTTTAATTACCTTAACTCTTGTGGAGTTTCCAATAATCTGATCTTTTTCTTTAATTGCTCCAATTCTTCTAATATCCATTCTTACCGATGAATAAAATTTTAGTGCGTTTCCTCCAGATGTTGTCTCTGGATTTCCAAACATTACACCAATTTTCATTCTGATTTGATTAATGAAAATTACCATTGTATTTGATTTAGAAACTGATCCAGTTAATTTTCTTAAAGCCTGGCTCATAAGTCTAGATTGTAAACCTACATGGTGATCACCCATTTCACCTTCTAGTTCAGCTTTTGGAGTTAATGCTGCTACAGAGTCTACAACTAAGACTGAAATAGAACCTGATTTAATTAAAGTATCAGTTATTTCTAGTGCTTGTTCACCAGTATCTGGTTGTGAAATTAAAAGTTCTTCTGTTTTTACACCGAGTTTTTTTGCGTAAACTGGGTCCATGGCATGCTCAGCATCTACAAAGGCACAAATACCACCTGCTTTTTGAGCTTCCGCTACTACCTGTAAAGCTAAAGTGGTTTTTCCTGAAGACTCAGGGCCGTATATTTCAATTATTCTTCCTTTTGGCAGACCTCCTATCCCTAGTGCCAAATCCAAACTTAATGAACCAGTTGAAATAGCTTCAACATCTAATGCTTGCTGTTGACCTAGTCTCATTACAGAGCCTTTACCGAAGTTTTGATCTATTTGGCTAATTGCAGCCTCAAGAGACTTGCTCTTTTCTTTTAATTCTTTTTCTTTTTTATCGTCTGTTTTTACGACTTTTAAGTTATTTTTAGTCATTTTTTATCCTTTTTTGTTGTTCGAATCGTTAAGTTAAATGTACACATTTTGTTCTTTTTATCAAGAAGTTAAAATACATCAAAAATCCCCTATTTAATTGATTTTATAGATAAAGACCCCAGTTGCTTAGCAAGCTCAAATTGAGATACTACGAAGTCTCTCTCAGACCTAGCAAAAGCGATTCTTGAGTCTAAAAGTAGGCTTCTAGACTGAATTAACTCTAATGTAGTTCTAGTATTTCCTGAGTCATATTCTAAGGTAATACCCTCGTTAGCGATTTCAGCTGCTTTAAGTTGAGCCTTTGTAGCTTCGAGAACACTTTTAGATGATTGGTATTTTGACCATGCATTAGAAGTATCTGTATTTATTTTGTTTTTTGTATCCTGAAGAATTAGTTGATATCGTTGTTTATTATAGGAAGATTTCTTTATAGAAGAGATATTTTCACCACCTTTAATAATTGGCCAAGTAATAGTTGCTTTAACCGTTTCTTGATCAGTCTCATCAATAGTTGAGCTAAAATCATTATTTTCAGATTTTGAATAATTTAAAGAAGCAGATGGAGAGAGTCTTGCTCTCTCTATATTTAATTCTTTTACTGATATTTCATAATCTAAATTAGAAATTAAAAGATCAACATTATTAGAATTAGCTATTTCAAGAGACTCTTCAAACGAATTTGGTAAAATTAAAGAAACCTTATTACTTAAATTTTCTAAAGCAGGCGTTTTTTCTCTCGTAACTCTCTCAAAATTTGTTTTTGAGGATAGTAATTCAGTCTTTGCTTTAATTAAATTTGCTTTTGCACCAGCTAGTGACGACTCAGATTGCGCCAAGTCAGTTAAGGTAATCTCTCCTTTTTGTAATCTAGCACTGTCAGAATCAACTTGTCTTTGGAATAAATTTACGTTGGAAAAATTAAATTTTTCATTTTTAGATTTAAATATTAAGTCAAAATACGAAGAAGCCGTATCTAAAATTGTTTGTTGCTCAATTTTTTTAAGAGATAAATTAGCCTTCTGAGTTTCTAGCTCAGTCTTTTTAAAAGTATTTAACCCCTTAAAACCAGAGAAAATTTTTTGCTCAACAGTTATTTTTTTACTTTCTGTATCAGAGTTAGAATCTGTTAGGCTCGATCCACTTTGATTTGTTCTGTTAGTAGATGTAGTGCTTGTCTGATCTCCTGATAAAGTAATACTTGGTAAGAATTCACCTCTAGAAATATTTTTATCTTGTTTAGCTGACTCAAAGTTTTTTCTTTCAGCATTTAATTGCAAATTATTTTCTAATGCCTTCTCAATATAAAACTCCAGGTTATCTCTCGCTTGAAGATTTGAGATAGAGAAAAATAAAGATATTATTATTAAGTATTTTTTCATTTAATTAAATTTAATTGACTTTAATCTGTGTTTTTTATCAATATCTATAACAGTATCGGACTTTCGATATAAATTTTTAAGCATATGTTTCGAAAGCCTTTCATAAAACATAATAAAATTCTCAATTTCTTTATCTGTCATAGTTTTTCTTCCTTTAGAGGTAATTCTTAACTTTTTTTCTTGAAGCAATCTCCATTTAAATACGTACTTAAAACTAGGTACTTTTAAAAAAATAAGTTTATCAATTAAATTAAATATTTTTTGATATTTGTTTGTTAATTCTTTATTAACTCTTGATCTCCAAATTTTTTTTTTATCTTTCTCTTTTTCTAATTTATTTATAGGAACAACTAAATCTTTTTTTCTCTGTGGTGTAACACCCACACACCAACCTTCAAAAATAACAATATGTGGTTTTTTATTAACCTTAATCCATTTACTTTTTGGGCTTCTGTCATCAATCGATTTATCAAATTTTGGAATCATGGTTTTCTTAAATTTAAGTTTTTTTAAATTATTGATGCAACTATGTAGCATTCTAGCATCATGAGTTCCAGGAACTCCTCTAGTTAGGAACAAGGGATTTATCTTTTTAGACATTAATTTTCTCTCTTTAAAAGTCTTATAAAAATCATCAATTGAGAATATTACAGTATTTAAACCAAAACCGTCTTTTAATACAATTTTCAAGATATTGGAGATAGTAGATTTCCCTGATCCTTGTCCTCCAGTAAGACCTATTATTTTTGTTTTTTTATTCTTTAAGTACTCGTCATTAATCATCTTTCCAATAGGTAAGTAAAATCTATTTAACTGACCAAGTTTATCTCTAAATGGTTCAGACATAATTTCTTGCGATTTTAGAAATTTTAAATAATTTCTCTTGATTTTCTGATAATTCAAACTATCAAGTTTCATTTTTACTTTTTATCTAATGGATGATTCCGTCCGTCGTTAATCAAAATATCTTTAAATTTAAAAGTATCTATATCCTCTATACAGCCTAAATTAAATCCAGTCATAGCTGGATTAATTCTTGGATTATGATGAGTGTAAATTCCACACATTGAACAAAAATAATGTTTAGCAACTTTGGTATGAAATTGGTATAAACTTAATTTATCTTCACCTTTTATTATTTTAAAATCATCGTTCTTGACCATAGACATTACTGCACCTTTTCTTTTACATAATGAACAATTGCATCTTAAAACTTTTTCCAAATTTCCAGGCAAATTTATTTCAGCCTCTACAGTTCCACAATGACACTTTAATTTTTTCATCAATTACTTTTTTCTTGATTTAGTTAATTATACATTACGCATGTTTATTTATATCCACAAGACATCAAAATTTCTTAAAATGTTCACCTTTTGATTCCTTTTTGATTCTATTAGAGTCTCTTAATTCAACTTATTAGTGTGTCATTTCTTTAATTTCAGATAGATTTTCATGACAATTAACTAAATCCTTTTCTGACTCTCTTTGAGAAATAACAAAAATTAATAGATTAAAAATTATCGTAAGTATTATTAAAAATATTGAAAAATTTCCTAAGGTTGAACTTGAATAAGCCAATAAAATAATAATAAAAGTAGACCTTAAAAAAACATGATACTTAAAAACTGCAATTATAGAAAAAGAGTGAATAAGCAGTTTAAATAATGACATTTGTGATGGTCCAAAATACCTTAAACCCCTCGCAGAATTTATTTCATTTAAGGATTTTATGTTTTTTTTAACAGTGCCAGAAAAGCTACTCCATAAACTAGCTTTTGAATGCAACTTTTCTACATCTGCTTTTGTTAAAATACAATAGTTACCAAAATTAATATTTTGGCCCGTAAAGATTAAAGTAATTAATTTATGAACTTGATAAAGAAATTGAAAAAAAGGACCTTCTGACCTTTTAACTCTTTTAGCTACAGCTGAAACTGTAGGTTTGTTGTTTATTGCTTCGATTAAACTTTTTATTTCTATAGGTCTGTCTTCACCATCTCCGTCCATTAATAAAAGATAATCAAAATCTTTTTTTTGGAATACATGTCTTATCCCAAAAGCATTACATCTAGCATGACCTCTATTTTCTTTCATGTTTAGGATTTCTAAAGATTTTATGTTACTTGGCCTTGTTAAATTTGGCTGTTCAATTGTAGATGAGTCATTAACAACCAAACATTCAAAATGAATTCCTTTTAAATTTGAAACATTTTCATTAACTTCTAATAATAACTTTTTTAAGGACTCCCAGTCATTAAATACTGGTATTAAAATTACAATTTTTTTCATCTCATACCTATCATACAATAACCTGCTGGTTTTATTTCACCAAAAACTCCAGGACATATTTTTTTAAGAATTTTAGGATTACCTACATAAATTACTCCTTGATCCTCTGAAATATTATTCGCAATATCTTTAAGATCATTAAACCAAGTAGGTCTTGAGCTCAAATGATAGGATAAGTTTCCAGCAGACCACTCATCACCAACAACAATTTTAATGTTATTTACAAAATTATCATCCCATTTATTTTGAACTAATCTTGATATTTCTTTACCAGGATAATCAGTCCTTTTTGTTTTATCAAAAACTGATACTCCAAGATAAAGGGACGGAGATAAAATAAAAAAAAACAGAAAAAAATAACTAAA
>CACPGV010000014.1 GCA_902633595.1 uncultured Pelagibacteraceae bacterium
ATAATTCCTTGAAAAAAAAAATTGTTTTAATTGCAAATTTTGAGTTGATAAAAAAACAATTTCAAAAATTAAAATATTTAGCAAACGTAGTAAAAATTAGAAATATTCACGAAAATACTGCGCCTCATTTATTGAAAATACTTGATGTTAAATTAAAATTTAAAAAACCGTTCGAAATTAAAAAAAGTAATTTAAAAAACTTCGTCCGTAGCTCAATGAATCTCGCTCACAAACTTTCGTTAACTAACGAGATTATTGGTATGATTAATTGTCCTATAAATAAGAATGTTTTAAATTTAAAAAAAACGGGAATTACAGAATATTTAGCATCAAAATGTAAAGTCAAAGATAATTCTGAAGTAATGTTAATAAAAAGTAATAAATTAACCGTATGTCCAATTACAACTCACATAGACATAAAAGATATTTCTAAAAAACTAAAACAGACTCTAATCATTAATAAAATAAAAACTATTAATAAATGGTATAAGAATAATGAAAAAAAAGTTCCTAAAATAGGTATTTTAGGTCTCAACCCTCACAACGCAGAACTTAGAAAAAATTCTGAAGAAATTAAACATATAATTCCATCAATAAGAAAATTAAGGAAGTTAAAAATAAATATTAACGGTCCTTTAGTCTCAGATTCTATGTTCATTGAACAATATAAGAATTATGATGTTATAGTTGGTATGTATCATGACCAAGTACTTATACCAATTAAAACACTCAGCAAATACGAAGCTATTAATGTTACTTTAGGTTTAAAATATTTAAGAGTGTCGCCTGACCATGGTGTGGCATCTAATATTATTAATAAAAATAAAGCTAATCCTAAAAGTTTAATCAATTGTATAAAATTTGTAAATAAATTTGGAAGATGAAATTTGCAAAAAGATCATTAGGTCAAAACTTCCTTATAGACAAAAATATAATAAAAAAGATTGTAAATTTAACAAAAATTCGCAATCGAGACGTATTTGAGATTGGACCTGGAAATGGTGCTCTTACTGACGAAATTTTAAAAAAAAATCCAAAATCTTTAAGTGTTATAGAAAAAGATTTTGATTTAGCGGAAAAATTAAAAAATAAATATTTTGGGAATAAAATTATTAAAGTTTATAAAGGTGATATTTTGAAATTTAATATAGAGAATATTATAAATAAAAATTCACTGATTTTTGGAAATTTACCATTTAATATTTCGTCACAGATTCTTGTTAAATTTTTAAAATTTAATCATTGGCCACCTAAATTTAAGGAATTAATTTTTATGTTTCAAAAAGAATTAGGTGAAAAAATTGTTGGAAAATTTCCATCCTCTGAATATGGTAGAATTTCTATTTTATCAAATTACAGATTAGATATAATTAATAAATTCTTAATTTCACCAAATTGTTTTTTTCCAAGACCAAAAGTTACCTCTATGATAATTCAGTTTAAACCCAAAAAACAAATGATAAATCTAAATATAAATAATTTGGAAAAAATTACTCAAATTTTTTTTTCAAATAAAAGAAAAATGATTAACAAAAATATTCATAAATTGTTAGATAAAAAAAAGATAGATAAAATTTCAAGACTAAATGTAAAGCTAAGGCCTTCTGAGATTCAGCCAGAAATATATTACAAAATAACTAAACTTTACGAGAGAGATTAAAATTCCATATTTTTGGAATTTAAAATAATTGTTTCTATTTGTTTGAAACATATTTCAAGATTTTTATTTACAAGTACGTAATCATAATCTTTCCAATGCTTAATATCTTCATCAAATGAATTTAACCTTTGCTCTAGCTCTTTATTTGAGTTTTGATTTCTTTTAATAAGTCTTTTTTTAAGCTCTTCTTTATTATCTGTAATTAAAAAAATTTTTATCAAATTTAAATTTTCATATTTTGACAATTTTTTTGTACCCTGCCAATCAATATCAAAAATTATATCGTTAGTTTTTATTGTATCATCAACATTTTTTTTCAATGTGCCATAATAATTTTCAAATATCTTAGCATATTCATAAAATTTGTCCTTTTTGACATACTCATTAAATTTTTTGTTAGTTACGAAATGATAGTCGACACCGTCTATTTCATTAGATCGAGGCAATCTGGTTGTATGGGATACTGATATTTTAAATGACCGATATTTTTGTTGGATTTTTTTTGTTAAAGTAGTTTTTCCAACTCCAGAGGGAGAGGATAATATTACCATGATATTTCTTATTTCATGGTTCATTTGAAAAACCTTTCTTCTAACCCGATTTGCTCTCTATAAATTTTATTGCATCACCTACAGTTAGAATTTTTTCTGCCTCGCTGTCTGAAATTTCAGATCCAAATTCTTCCTCGAAAGCCATTACTAACTCAACAGTATCCAAACTATCAGCACCTAAATCATCTATAAAGCTTGCTTCTTCAGTTACTTTTTCTTCTTCTATACCTAAATGGTCAGCTACTATTTTTTTAATTTTTTCTTTTACATTTTCTGACATGAAATCCTTTCGTGTTTTAATTTCTTATTAAATTATTAAATGGAATTGTCAAGCCATATACATTCCACCATTAACATGAATTGTTTCTCCATTAATATATCTTGATTCGTCTGATGCTAAAAAAGCTACACAATTAGAAACATCATCACCACTTCCAAGATTTCCAGCTGGTATTTTGCTAATTAAAATTTTCTTAAATTCTTCATTAATTTTATCTGTCATTTCTGTTTTTATAAAACCAGGTGATACACAGTTTATATTTATATTTTTTTTAGCATATTCAATTGCTAAACTTTTTGAAAAACCAATTACTCCTGCTTTTGAAGCAGCGTAATTTGCTTGACCTAAATTACCTGTGTGACCAACTATTGAAGTAATATTTATTATTTTTCCATATTTATTTTTTAACATTTTTTTAATAGCATGTTTACACATTAAAAAAGTCGAGCTTAAGTTGATATCGAGAACTTTTTTCCAGTTTTCTTCTGTTAATCTTATCGATAAGTTATCTAATGTTATACCTGCATTATTAACTAATACTTCTAATCCGCCTAATTTTTTATCTATATTTTCTATAAATTGTTCTATTTTATTATGTTCATCAAGTTTAAATTTCTCAATGGCGATTTTTGGAAATTTTGCTTTTAGACTTTTAAGTTTTTCTTCATTAGTTCCAGTGGCTAGTATATTAGAACCTAAATTATCGAATTTTTCTACAAGATGATTACCGATGCCTCCAGTTGCTCCGGTAATTAAAACTTTTTTATTTTTTAAACTCATTTTCCATATTTTCCATATCAGCAATTGAGTTAATTGAAAAGGTATTAACATCTTTGAGAGTTCTCTTGACCATGCTTGTTAAAACCTTTCCGGGTCCCAGTTCAATAAAATTATTAACTCCTAAATCATTCATTTTTATAATACTTTCTCGCCATCTTACTGTTGAAAAAATTTGGTCAATTAACAATTTTTTTATTACATCTGAGTTATTTTCGGGTTTTGCTGTAACATTGCTTACTATTTGATATGAAGTATTATTTAACTTCGTTAAATTAATTTTTTTTTCCATACTTTTTGCTGCAGGTTTCATTAAAGAACAATGAAAGGGCGCACTTACTTTTAATGAAATTGATTTAATTTTTTTTTCTTTTAAATTTTTTTGTATTAAATCTATATTTTTTTTATTTCCACTTAATATTACTTGTCCATTTGAATTATCATTAGCTATTTCACATACTCCAGTTTTTTCTTTTAAAATTACTAATAATTCTTTTACTTCATTTATATCTAGTCCAAGAACTGCTAGCATACTTCCTTCGCCTAATGGTACTGCCTCTTGCATTGCTTTACCTCTTTCATGAAGTAAATATATTGCATCCTCGAAATTTAATGCCTCAGAGCATACTAGTGCACTGTACTCACCTAATGAATGACCTGCAAAATACTTAAAGTTTTTAAAATTAAATCCAAATTCTTGTTTTAGTACTTTAAATATAGAGTAACTAACCGTTAAAATTGAAGGTTGAGTAATTTTTGTTAATTGCAATTTATCCTCTGGGCCATTAAAAATTATATTAGAAATTGAGTAGCCCAATCTTTCATCAGCCTGTTGAAATATCTTTTTTACTAAATCAAACCTGTTATATAATTCCAATCCCATGCCAACTGCTTGAGAACCTTGACCTGGAAATATTAAAGCGTTCATTTATTTAATTAATATCATTAATTATAAGTATTGCTATAATTAATCATTATAGTATAAACCAGTTTTTATTAAGAATAATGTGAATTAACTTGGTCTTATAACATATGGCATTTTACGAAAACACAATAATAGCTAGACAAGATTTAGCAAGCTCAGAAATTAAAAGTATTGTAGATAAATATAATGAAATTATTAATAAATCTTCAGGCAAAGTTTTAAAAATTGAAGAATGGGGTCTAATAAATTTATCTAACAAGATAAAGAATTATAAAAAAGGGTTTTATATACATTACAAATTTGAGGGAAATGCTAATACATTAGATGAAATAAAAAAAAAGGTAAAAGTTGATTCATCCGTTATTAGATACCTTACAGTAAAATATAAAAAACTAGACTTAAAACAAGAATTTTTTAAAAAGGATAGTACTTATGAAAAGAAAAAATAAAAAATTTCAAAAAAAAAGCTCAAATACGTTAAACAAACTTAGTTTATTTCAAAGTAATGATAGAGGGTTTTCAAAAAAGTGTCCATTGTCAACTAAAAACGCTCCTTTAGTTGATTATAAAAATATAAGCCTACTAAAAAAATATATTTCCGACAATGGGAAAATTCTTTCATCTAAAGTTACTTCGGTCTCCTTCGCTAAGCAGAAAAAGCTTACAAGAGAAATTAAAAAAGCAAAAATTTTAGGTCTTATATAATGGAAATCATTCTGTTAGAAAATATTCTTAATTTGGGAAATATTGGGGACAAAGTAAAAGTCAAGAATGGTTATGGACGAAATTTCTTACTGAAATATGGTAAAGCTTTGAGATTTAGTAAAGATAATCTTGATTTTGTAAACAAAAAAAAAGATGAGCTAAATAAGAAAAATATAGAAATAAAGAATAAATTTAAACAAATAGCCAAACTAGTACAAAATAAAACTTTTATTTTTAATAAAGAAAGTAAAGAAAATGGAGAGCTTTATGGTTCTATAAAACCAAAGGAAATAACAAACTTAATTATGAAGCAAGTTAAAGCAGAAATTAGTCCAGCTCAAATAATTCTTAAGGAAGAACTTAATAAAATTGGTTCTTTCAAAGCTAATATTAACTTTCACTCAGAGGTGAAAGCTAATATTTCTATAAAGATAGAGAAGATACAAACAAAATAACTTTTCCACAGCCCTGAAAAAAATGTGTGTTATTTTTTTCTTTATAGCTCTTTCTTATATCCTAGTATAATTATGTGAAAGAAATTCAACCTATTCAAAAAAGTTCTAACGATAAACAACCTTCAAATTTGGAGGCGGAACAGTCTCTTCTTGGATCAATATTAGTAAACAATGATATTATTGATGAGGTTTCTACGTTAGTTAGCTCAAATATATTCTATGATCCGGCTCATGTTAAAATTTATGAGGTTATTGAAAGCTTAAATAACAAAGGGATGATTGCTAATCCAATAACTTTAAAAAATTTTTTTGAGAAAGACAACATGCTTAACGAAGTTGGTGGAACAGAATATTTAGTTAAACTCACAAGGTTTTCTGGATCAGTAAAACAAGCTATCGATTACGCCAAGATTATTCACGAAATGTATCTTAGAAGAGAATTGGTTCAAATTTCTGACAGATTATCCTCTGATACTTTGAATGCGAATTCTCAAGAACAAAACGCAGAGAATATTATTGAGAATACAGAAAAATCTCTTTTTGATTTAGCTGAAAGAGGAAGTTTCTCTCAGTCTTTTTTAAAATTTAATCAAGCACTAGATCAGACTATAGAGATGGCAACTTTAGCTATGCAGAATGACCAGGGTATCGTTGGTGTACCCACAGGGCTCACAGACTTAGATGAAAAATTAGGAGGTTTACATAAATCAGATTTAATTATTTTAGCTGGTAGACCTTCAATGGGTAAAACAGCTTTAGCTACAAATATCGCATACAATGCGGCACAAAATGTTTTAAAAAGACAAGAAAAATCTTCAATTGCCTTTTTTTCTTTGGAAATGTCGTCCGAGCAACTATCTACTAGAATTCTTTCAGAGCAAGCAAGAATTAAATCTGATGATATAAGACGAGGAAAAGTTACAGAGGAGGAAATTAATAGGTATATTGAGACTTCAAGAAATATTTATAATTTACCTTTATACATTGACGAAACTCCGGCTATTACAATAGCAACTTTAAGTAATAGAGCGAGAAGAATAAAAAGATTGTTTGGATTAAATTTGATTGTTGTAGACTATATTCAACTGATGAGATCGAGTACAAATAAAAATGAAGGAAGAGTTCAAGAAATTTCTGAAATTACTCAAGGCCTAAAAGCTTTGGCAAAAGAACTATCTGTGCCAGTATTGGCTTTATCTCAATTATCAAGAGCAGTAGAGCAAAGAGATGATAAACAACCACAATTAGCTGATTTAAGAGAGTCAGGATCAATCGAACAAGATGCGGATGTAGTGATGTTTGTTTACAGAGAAGCTTATTATTTAGAGAGAAAACAGCCAAAATTAGGATCGATAGAACATGCAGAATGGCAGTCTAAAATGAATGATGTTAACGGTTTAGCAGATATAATATTAGGAAAACAAAGACACGGTCCGACTGGTACTGTTAAAGTAGAGTTTGAAGGAATTTACACAAAATTTAAAGATTTAAGTAGAAATTAAGCTTAATTTTTTCTTTAGTTATTAATAAATTCAGATATATCTGAATTATCCCAATGCTTGCAAGTATATATAAAAAAGTAGTTATAGACTTTTCAAAGATAACACTCGTTTTATTAGCAGTTTCTGTTAGTTTTTCTATTTATCAATCTAAAAATTTTAATCTTGACGCATCTTCAGACGCACTTTTACTTGAAGGGGATCCTGATCTTAAATACTTGAGAGAAGTAAATAAAACTTATGGTTCAAAAGATTTTTTGGTCTTAACATACACGCCTGTAACTAGTTTTGTTGAAAAAGAAACTATTCTTAATTTACAACTTCTTAAGTCTAAAATTGAAAAGTTAACTTGGGTAGATAGTGTGGTTACGGTTATTGATGTCCCTCTTTTAAAAAGCACTGATGAAGGTTTAATGGAAAGACTTAAAAACTATAAAACTTTAGCATATCCAGAGATCGATAGAAAAAGAGGATTTGATGAAATTGTCAACAGTCCTATTTATAAAAATTACGTTATAAGTGAAGATGGAAAGACATCAGGGATTGTTGTTTATCTTAAAAAAGACGAGAGATTAGCAGAATATATAAATGTTAAAGATAAATACTTTTACCAAGAAAAAGAGTCAGGTTTATCGAAAGAAGAAAGAAAAAATTATAAAGAATTTATAAAAGAATATGAAGAATATAAAAACCTTTATAATACAAGAAATCACCAAAATATTACCGAGATAAGAGATGTAATTAGTAAATACGGTGAAAACGCAAATATTCATTTAGGTGGTATCCCAATGATTGCCGATGATATGATGAGTTACATAAAAAATGACATAGTTGTTTTTGGTATCGGAGTTTTTGTTTTTATAATTTTTACCCTTTGGTTTATTTTTAGAAAATTTAAATGGGTAATAATGCCATTAATGGGATGTGTAACTTCTGTAATTTTAATGATTGGTATTTTAGGTTTCCTCGGTTGGAAAGTAACTGTAATTTCATCAAATTTTATTGCCTTGATGCTCATATTAAATATGGCAATGAATATTCATATTACAGTTAGATTTTTACAATTAAAAAAGGAGTTTCCTCAATTAACAAAAGATGAAGCAATATTAGAGGCTAGTAAAAAAATGATGTTGCCAATTCTTTATACGGTACTTACAACAATATGTGCATTTCTCTCACTAGTTTTTAGTGAAATAAAGCCAATTATTGATTTTGGCTTGATGATGACTTTAGGATTAATAATTTCATTGATGGTTACATTTTTACTATTACCATCTTTAATAAACCTCTTTTCTTCAGATGAAGAAATAGATATTAAGGACATTGAAAAATCTTTCGTCACATCTCTTCTTGCTTCTTTTACTAAAAAAAATAAAATTTTAATATTCGGCTCTACTTTATTAATAATTATATTTAGCATAATTGGAATATTTAGACTTGAGGTTGAAAATAGTTTTATAAATTATTTTGATAAAGAGACAGAAATTTACAAAGGTATGAAAAAAATCGACGATGATTTAGGTGGTACTACTCCATTGAATATAATCTTGAAATTTCCTGTAAAATCAAAAGAAAGTAAAGAAGAAAGTGATGAGTTTGATGAGTGGGAAGAAGAGGACTCTGACGAAGAAAAAGCAAAGTATTGGTTCACTAGAGATAAAATGGATAAGATTATTAGAGTACATGATTATTTAGAATCATTGCCTGAGGTTGGAAAAGTTCTTTCTTTTGCTTCAATTCTGAGAGTAGCGGAAGATCTTAATAACAAAGATCTCCAGAGTTTAGAAATAGCTGTTTTGTATAGTAAAATTCCAGAAAAAATTAAAAGTGAGATAATTTCACCATATATTTCTGTTGAAAAAGATGAAGCGAGAATAAGCTTGAGAATAAAAGACTCATTAAAAGATTTAAGAAGAAATGATCTAATTAATAAGATAAATAACGAATTAAATTTAAAACTTGGTTTTGAAAAAAGTGAGTATAAATTGACTGGTGTTCTTATTTTATTTAATAACTTATTGCAAAGTTTATTCAAATCACAAATACTCACATTAGGAATAGTAATGCTTGGAATTTTTCTTATGTTTTTTATTTTATTTCGAAATGTTAAACTTTCATTGATTGGGGTAGTTCCTAATTTTATTGCCGCCTTTTTTATTCTTGGTATAATTGGCTTGCTTAGAATACCCCTAGACATGATGACAATAACTATTGCTGCTATCACTATAGGTATAGCTGTAGATAACAGTATTCACTATATTTTTAGGTACAAGGAAGAATTTAAGAAAATTAATAATTATGATAAAACTCTTGATAGATGCCACAATACAGTTGGTGTAGCAATTTTTAACACTTCTATCACAATTGTATTTGGTTTCTCAATATTAGTTCTATCAAATTTTATTCCTACAATTTACTTTGGATTTTTTACTGGAATAGCAATGCTTTTAGCAATGATTTCTGTCTTAACATTGTTGCCTAAATTAATTCTTACATTTAAACCATTTGGTCAAGAAGATAGTAATCCATGATTAATGGCTTATTAGAATTTTTTATTAATACAATAAATTTGTTAGATATTTTTTTTCTAGTTATTGTGATCTACTGTGTGGTCCAATGTTTTTTAAAAGGTTTTTCTTTAAGTTTAATTTCGTTCATGAAATGGATTTTAACTACCATCATAACCATTATCTTAGTTCCAAAGTTGCAACCTGTGGTTAGTCAATATATAGAATCCGAATTTATTAATAACTTTGGATTAGGAGTAGCTATATTTATTTTCACACTTTTTATATTAATACTTGTGGGAAAAGCTTTAAGTAAGGTTGTGACCTGGACTGGGGTTGGATCCATAGATAAAAGCTTTGGATTTTTGTTTGGTTTTTTTAAAGGTTATATTGTATCAGTTTGTTTATTTTCTATCTTTAATTGGTTTTATCCTTATCAAAATTGGGGTATATCTGCTGAAGATGCTATTTCGTTTAAATTAATAATTAAAGGCAGTGAAATCTTAATTGAGGAATTTCCGTCAAACGAAGATTTCATTGATACAAAAGAAAAAATTGAAAAAATTTAGTTCAGATAAACTTAGAGAGGAATGTGGTGTTTTTGGTATTTCAAACTACGAGGATGCCTCAGCTCTAGTAGCTTTAGGTTTGCATGCTCTTCAGCATAGAGGGCAAGAAGGTTGTGGAATAGTTTCTTTTGATGGCAAAAATTATCACTCTGAAAAGAGACAAGGTCTAGTTGGGGATCATTTTACTGATCCCAAAATATTTACAAAACTCCCTGGTAATTCTGCTATAGGTCACAATAGATATTCTACAACAGGTGAAACTTCTTTGAGAAATATTCAGCCATTTTTTGCTGATTTACATATAGGTGGATTAAGTATTGCACATAACGGAAATTTAACTAATGCATTGTTATTACGAGATAACTTGGTGAGGGAGGGAGCAATTTTTAGAACTACTAGTGATACAGAAACTATTGTTCAACTTATAGCAAAATCAAAAAGGGATAAATTTTTAGACAAATTAATTGATGCTCTTTTTCAAATTCAAGGTGGTTACTCACTTGTTTTAATGACTAATAAGAAATTAGTTGGGGTTAGAGATCCTTATGGGATTAGACCATTAGTAGTTGGCAAGATAAATAACTCATACATTTTAGCTTCTGAAACTTGTGCTCTGGATATTGTTGGTGCGAATTTTGTAAGAGAAGTGGAAAACGGAGAGATAGTAATTATTGAAAATCAAGAGTTGAAATCTATAAAGCCATTTCCAAAACAAAAACCAAGACCGTGTATATTTGAATATATTTATTTTGCTCGACCAGACAGTCTTATAAACAATTTATGTGCATATGAGTACAGAAAAAAATTAGGAGTGCAGCTTGCAGAAGAAACAGATATTAAAGCAGATTTTGTTGTACCAGTACCGGACTCTGGTGTTCCAGCTGCATTAGGTTATGCTGAAAAATCTGAAAAAAGATTTGAATTAGGACTAATAAGAAATCATTATGTAGGTAGAACATTTATTGAACCTACACAAAATATTAGAAGCTTAGGTGTTAAATTAAAACTTAGCTCAACCAAAACAATAGTCAAAAATAAATCAATTATATTAATTGATGACTCTTTAGTGAGAGGTACAACTTGTAAAAAAATAGTACAAATGTTGTATGAGAGTGGTGCTAAAGAAGTACACGTAAGAATAGCATGTCCTGAAATTAAATACCCAGATTTTTATGGTGTAGATATGCCTACAAAAGAAGAATTGCTTGCTCATAAGAAAAATAATCAGGAAATGTGTGATCATATCAAAGCTAAGAGTTTGAAGTTTTTAAGTTTAAATGGTTTGTATAAAGCCCTTACTGGAGAAACTAGGAATTCTAATTACCCTCAATTCAGTGATCATTATTTTACAGGAGAGTATCCGATAAAACCTTATGATAGTTTGAAAGGTTATAAAATTAAACAATTATCTCTTCTAAGTGGAAAATCTAATAATTAATTTATAATACAAATTTTATTATTTTTATCTAGATATAAGATTGACTTATCTATTATTATCGGAAACGTATTTATTTTTGCAGACAATTTTTTTATTTGTTCTAAATTACCATTTATATTTAGAATCAAAATAAAGGAATTTTCTAAGAAAACGACTAATTTATCCTCTAATATCATGAAATTTTTTATATTTAATTGATCTTTTTTAATATTTAAAAAATCTGAAACTTTAGAATTTAGATCATAGGAATAAATTATATTTCCAGTATTTATATTCATTGCTATGAGAAATTTTTTTTTTGTAATCGTAAATAAATATTTACTTAGAATTATTGGCCTTATATTTGAAGCAAAATTTTTTTTGTAAATAGTTGAACCAGTATTTTGGTTAATAATATAAGTATATTCATTAGAAGAGATTACTATCTTATCCTCACTATTAATAATTTGATTACCAACAAAAATACTTCTAGGATTTAAATTAAGAGATTGATTTAAATTAGCAAACCAAACTAGTCTCATATTATTTATGTCTATTGCATACAAAGAGCCAAATGTATTTAAATAGAACAATAACTTATTATTGGAAGATAAATTGTTTTTAAAATCATTATTTATAACAGTCTCCTCAGTAGGTATTTCAATTAACTTTTCACCATTATTTTTATTAATAAAATATAATTGATTATTTTGATCACTCGTAATTAATTTTTTTTCATGAATTTTTATATTTGACCTAAAACCAACATCATGTTTTTGTGCCCACAAAATTTTATTTTCTTTGTAGTTAAATGCATAAAAATAACCAAGATTATCAAAAACATATATAATACCGTTTTCAATTATAATATTTAATTTTTTATCTATTTTTTTATATTTTTTTTTATAAAAACTAAATTTGGAAATTAACTTATTTTCGTTTATTGAAAATACAAAAATATTTCCTTTTTTATCTGTAAGTAATACGTTATTATTTTCAAACAATAAGTTTTTATCAACTTCATATTTTGTTATTTTTTTACTTTGAAAAATGAGTTTATAATTTTCGTTAAAACTAAAGTTTAATAAGTTATTACTTTGATCAAAATATATATCTTTCCAACTATAATTGTCTATCGCATTAATTTTTGTAAATTTAAAATCTTTTTTAATAGGTATTATTTTTTGAAAGCTTTTATTTGATATATTTATTGGTTTAAAATCTTTAAAAACATTATTTTTTTTTGTTGAAGTTTTTTCATTTTCCCAAATTCCAGATTTATTATCAAAAGAACAATTTTGTAATAGAAAAATTAAAGAAAAAATTAAAATAAACTTCATTTTAATTGCTAATTAATTGTTATTTCTTCTGCTAAACTTCTAAATTTAGAATTTTTTTCAATTAACTTTTCTAACAA
>CACPGV010000015.1 GCA_902633595.1 uncultured Pelagibacteraceae bacterium
GAACTTAAATAGAAAAGGTATTAATCAATCAAAGAAAATAGGAAAATTATTTCAAAAAAACAAAGTTCCTATTGACCAAGTTTTAAGTAGTCAGTGGTGCAGATGTAAAGATACTGCTAAACATGCTTTTAGAAATTTCAAAGAATTCAGAGCATTAAACTCTACTTTCCAATCTCCTTATAATAAAAATGAACCAAAACAATTAAAAGAGCTTTATAATTTTGTTAAGAAATGGGAAGGAAAAGGCAGGAATTTAGTACTTATTACTCATTACAGTATAATAACTACAGTTACCAATGCAGTGCCCAGTTCAGGAGAAATTGTAATTACTGATAAAAATTTTGAAGTTTTAGGAACGATACAAACTGATTAAGCAAAAATATAATAAACAATTGCTATAATTATAAAATATTCAATAACTGTTTTTATCCTTATTAAATTTTGTTTATTTTGAAACTTTGAATTAATAAACAAGCTCATACGAGAAAAACTTAAGTGAACCAATGCTATAATAAAGCCTATACCTATTAAAACATTGTAAAATTCAAAGTTTTTAAATCCATAAAAACAAGCTGCTATAAAGGTTAACCATGAAATATTAGAGACAAATAAAGTTATTAAAATTCCAGATCCTTTTTTAAATAGACTTTGTGTTCTAATAAATGAGTAAGACCAAAGAAGAGTAAACAGAAACCCAAAATATTTAATTATCATGAGCCAATATTGTAATTGCGAGAAAGTTTAAAGGCAAATATAAAGTAAATATGATAGTTAAATTAGCTTTTGCATTTGGTGCAGGGTTTATTAGTTTCCTTACTCCTTGTGTACTACCAATCATTCCAGGATATATTTCTTACATAACAGGTAAAAATTTAAGTGAAATTGATCTAAACAAAAGAATTGTTTTAATTAAAACAATTTTATTCTCATTAGGTTTTTCTTTAGTTTTCATTATTCTAGGAGCTACCGCTTCAGCAGTTGGAAATATACTTTTATTTCTGTCGAACGAATTAAGAATAGCAGCTGGAATTGTAATCATTTTATTTTCATTACAAATGATGGGTATTTTAAATTTTAATTTTTTAAACCAAGATAAAAGAATTGAAACCAAAGGATACAAAGATAATTACGCTTTTCCTTTTATAGTAGGCGCTGCTTTTGCTTTTGGCTGGACACCGTGTATAGGACCAGTCTTAGGATCTATCTTAGCATTATCAGCAACCGAGGCTTCAATTAGTAAAGGGACATTATTACTTTCATTTTATTCATTAGGTTTAGCAATACCATTTATTTTGTCGGGTTATTATATGAGTAATTTTTTAACTACCAGAAAAGGTTTCAGCAAATATTATGGAACTGTTACCAAAACTGGTGGAGCAATTTTATTAATTACGGGTGTTTTAATTGCAACAAATCAAATTCAAGTTATTAGCTTTTATATTTTGACAATCTTTCCGTTCCTAACTACGCTTGGTTGATGAGCGATATTTCCGTACTAGGTATCTTCGTAGCTGATATAAGTTTTTCTGGTCCTAAAATTCCTTCAGTGGGAGAAACTATTTTAGGCAATAAATATAATGTTGGCCCAGGCGGTAAGGGTTGCAATCAAGCAATAGCAATCGCAAGATTAGGGGGAAAAGTAAATTTTATAAGTAAAATTGGAAAAGATTCTTACGGGGAATTAGCCTTAAACACACTTAAGAAAAATAACATCAATATTGAAAATATAATCCAAGATGAAAAACTTCAAACAGGTGTTGCTGGTATCTTAGTTGATCAAAACTCTGGGAAAAATGCAATCAATGTAATTGTAGGAGCTCCCTCATCATTAACAATTAATGAAATTGACAAACAAATTAACTTAATAAAAAGTTCCAAAATTTTCTTAACCCAGCTAGAAGTTCCAAAAGATGTTACTTTACGTTGCTTAAAAATAGCTAAAGAAAATGGATGTGTAACTATTTTAAATCCTGCTCCAGCATCTGAAATTTCAAAAGAGTTTTATAATAATATCGACTTTTTTACACCTAATGAAACCGAGGCCGAATTTTATACTGGAATTAAGATTACTAATGAACAAGAGGCAAAACAAGCTGCAAATAAATTATTAAATCTAGGAATAAAAAAAGCAATAATTACACTTGGAGAAAAAGGTTTATTTTATACCGATGGAAAAGAGGAAATTTATTTAAAGGCTAGCTCTGTAAAAGCAATTGATACTACTGGAGCAGGCGATGCGTTTAATGGAGGTTTAGCTTATGGTTTATCTATAGAAAAACCGATTAAAGAATGTTTAGAACTGGCTAATAAAGTCGCTGGAATTTCTACAACAAAACTTGGGGCAGGAGATGCAATGCCTTATTTAAAAGCTATAACAAATATTTAAAACTCTTTAATTAGTCTTTCTGCTATTATTCTATTTCCCTCAGCATTAAAATGTACATCATTCCAAAAATAATATTTTTTATAAACTTCTAAAAAAGAACTTTTTTCTTTTTCATCAAAAAAGAAAGGAAAAAAATCAATAAATTTGAAACATTTTTGTTTACAAAATTCTCTCCACATTTTTACATGTTTTGAGTTTGCTACATCAAACTGTATTTGCTGGGGCCAAGGATATACAGCTAGACTCATTTTAATATTATTCTTTGCTAGTAATTCATGAAACTGAGTCATAGCGTTAATCATTTCGTTTTGAGTTTTTGATATCGGATCTTTATATCCTTTGATTACATCATCTTTTTGATATGTCCATTTAGCTTTTAAAGCTGCTTTTTCAGTAAATATTGGCGTTAAACTTTTTGACGGAGGCACTTCATTATTTAACCTTCTATTCATTTTAATTACATAGAAATAATAATTTGTTAAAGGAAAATTATATCTTAGAAACTTTCTACTTTTTAGTCTCTTTTTTTTTGCATTTTTTTCAGAAACAGATAGATCATTGTTTAATTTATAAAAGGTGTTGTCATCATACAAGTCACTTATATCTACAAAAACAATTACGTGTTTAAATTTAAAATTTTTGTCTAATAAATATTTCATTTTAGATAAATAAATATTTGGCGCGTAAGAGGTAACTCCTAAGTTTGCTACAGAAATTTTTTTATTTTTTTCATAAAGTCCTACAAAAGTTTTTTCATAATCTAATGCTACTTCAACAAAAGAATCGCCCATAAAGGCTACATCAAATTCTTTATCTCTTCTTTGATTGCATTTATATTTGAAGCCGAAATTATCCGTACATAAAGTGTAGGATCCATAGAAACTCGGTGATTTTTTGTAATGAACGTTTTCCCTTAATGTATGATGGTAAAATCTATGATCAATTCTTATTAATCTTCCATAAAAATCTGTTTTAGATAAATATGGATCTAATTTAGCTAAAATTGATTTTCCAAAAAAAAAATCAATAAAAAGAGTGAGTAAAAAAGTTAGAAAAAAAAGGACAAGAGTGGCCTTTAAGAAATTCAAAATTCTTTTAAACATAAAGACTAATTATTTACTTAAAAGTTTATCTAATTCTCCACTTCTATTAGCTTCTTGAAGCTTATCATTACCCCCGATGTAATGATCTCCGATAAAAATCTGAGGAATAGTTCTAGCACCATTCGTTCTTTGTAACATTTCTTTAGCGTTTGCTGGGTCAGCCCAAATATCAATTTCCTCGATCTCAACATTTTTTGTTTTAAGTAAAGCTTTTGCAGCACCGCAGTAAGGGCAAGGATTACCTGAATACATTGTTACTTTTTTCATAATTAATATATATCAGTTATTTTTATTTTTTCTCTTAATTTTTTTCTTTCAAGTTTAAATTTTTTGCGGTGTTTAATACTTGTATTATGTACTCTTTTTCTCCAAAGTCTAAAAGAGCCAGGTCTTAAGTTCTTTCTCATGATTTTAATTACATCTGACTCATTTTTCCCTGTCTTATCTTTTATTTCTTCAAACGTTATTCGGTCAGCCCAAGCTGCCCAAATAATCCAATTTTCGTCTTTCTTCTTTGGCTCGGGATTTTTTACTTTAGTTTGAGGGAAAGAACTTTTTTTCTTCATACAATTCTATATATTCTTTATTAACATGTTTCCTAGTGACTTTTTAATCTTTTTACAAATTATTCTTTTTTTATTTATAACTCCTGGACTTCCTAGAGTTGTTATTGTTTCACATACTCTTAACTATGGATTAAAAAGATCAGTTTGGACTGCCTTTGGAGATATTTCGGCAAATATTATTCAAGGAATTTTAGTTGTTTTTTTAATTGGATCTTTCCTAAGCGACAACCCACAAGTACTTAATTATTTAAAATGGGCAGGTATCCTTTATATTGTCTATTTAGCTTATGATACTTACACTGCAAAAATAAGTTCAGTAAACTCAAACCAGCAAAGTTCTAAATCTACTTTTTCATTTTACAAGGATGGATTTATGGTTGCTGGTTTAAGTCCAAAAGCAATTATATTTTTTGGAACAATTTTTTCATCATTTATTAATTATGATAGTCATATTATTTCTCAGTTTTTAATTCTTATGATTACTTACGTGATTTTAGATTTCACAACTTTAATGATTTACGGATTAGCTGCAGAGAAAATTTCTGTTTGGTTGAAAAGTAAACCTAAAATTCTTAATACAATTTCTGCGTGTGTACTACTAATAATCGCTATTTATGTGGCTGCGACACAGAATTTTTAGTTAATCTAGTTGTTGTCATTATCTCATTTTCTTGTTTTAATTCTTCATTAATTAATTAATTAACAAAGGGGAAATAATGAATAAATTAGTAAAACTATTTATTACATCTATTTCAGCTATTACATTAGCACTTGTTTCTTTTACATCTTCTTTTGCAAAAGTAGATGGTGAGTACATTGTGCTAGGTTCTGCAATATCTCTTACAGGAAAATACTCATCTAATGGTGTTCATACTCAAAACGGTTACAACATGGCCGTTGACAGAATAAACAAAATGGGTGGGGTAGAAGTACAAGGTAAGAAATATAAGTTTGAAATTATCTATTACGATGATGAGTCAAACCCAAAAAGAGCCGCTCAGTTAGCTGAAAGACTAATTAAGCAAGACGGCGTTCATTACATGCTTGGACCATACAGTTCAGGTTTAACGAAAGCCATTGCACCAGTAACCGAGAAATATAAAATTCCTATGGTTGAAGCAAACGGTGCATCAAGATCTTTATTTACAAAAGGATACAAATATTTGTTCGCGGTGTTATCACCAGCTAACCAATACCTTGAAGTAGCTATCGATCTAGCGGTAGAAAAAAATGGTGGAAAGCCAGTAAGAATTGCACAAGCATTTGAGCAAGATGCATTCTCACAAGATGTGAGATTAGGTATCTTAGATGCAGCAAAAAGAACTGGATCTGAAATCATTATCGATGACAAACTACCTAAAGAATTAAATGATATGGCAGCAACATTGGCAAAAGTTAAAGCAACTAAGCCAGATGTTCTTGTTGTATCAGGTCACACAAAGGGCGCATTAACTGCAATCAGACAAATATCTGAAATGAAAGTTGATGTACCAATGTTAGCGATGACACATTGTGATGCTGCAAAACTTTCTAAACAACATGGAAAGAATTCAGAATACGCATTATGTGCTTCTCAGTGGCATAAAAACTTAAGCTATAAAGATAAGTTTTTTGGTGGTGGAAAAAAGTATGACAAAGACTTTAAAAAAGAATTTGGTTATGCTCCGCCTTATCAATCAGCTGAATCATCAGCAGCACTTTTAGTATTTAAAGATGCGTTCGAAAGAGCGAATTCTTTTGATAGAGATGCTGTAAGAGATGCTCTTAAAGACACTGACATGCAAACTTTCTATGGAAACATTAAATTTGGTCCTGGCGGTCAAAACGTTGCTAAGCCAATGATCTTGTTCCAAGTAAGATGTAAAGGTGATACGTGTGAGAACAAAGTTGTAGCTCCTACAAAATGGGCTTCAGACAAGTTCTACCACCCAATACCTAAGTGGTCAGAAAGAAGTTAATAACTACTAAGTAATTTGATTAGCCCCTGGTTTTCCAGGGGCTTTTCTTTTATAAGAAATTCTCTTTTATGGATTTATTAATTTTCCAAGCCCCGATCTTGATGGTCCAAGCGTCTTTGGATGGGATTCTTCTTGGAATTTTATTTGCATTAATAGCTTACGGCATGGCTCTTCAGTGGGGAGTGATGAACATCATTAATATTGCACAAGGTGATTTAGTAATTCTTGGAGGTTATATTGCATACACTATGTATCTTGCTGGAATTCATCCAGCCTGGGGAGTAATTGTTTCTCCAATTATAATGTATTTTGTAGGTTGGGCTTTATATAAACTTGTTATCAATAAAGTCGTAGACCGAGATCTTTTTATTTCAATTTTAGCAACTTTTGGAATTGCAATTGTATTTCAACAATTGATGAATTTTGTTTTTGGAGCTGATGTAGTTGTGGCTCAGTCAGAGTACGGAACAACAATGTTATTTGATAATTCAGTAACTCTGCCAAATTCTAAAATATTTGCCGCTTTTATCAGTGTTATATATGCAATCGGCTTAGTTATTTATATGAGAAGATCTAGGCTCGGACGTGCAATAAGAGCTACAGCGCAAAATGCAAGAGCAGCAAAAATTCTAGGTGTGGATACCGAAAAAGTCTATGCTGCAACTTTTGGCATTAACGCAGCATTATGTGGTGTAGCTGGAGCTTTAATTTCAATTACCCTTACCCTTCATCCTTATGTAGGACTTCCTTATACAGTAAGATCTTTCATGATAGTTATTGTTGCAGGTCTTGGAAATTTACCAGCAGTAGCATTGTCCGGAATGGGATTAGGGCTTTTTGAAGAATTTGCAGATTATATTTTAGGAACAGAATTTAGAATTGGTGCAGTATTTATGCTTCTAGTTTTCATATTAGTTTACAGAAGATTTAAACTTTCGAAGAAAAGGGAATATTTAAAATGAAAAAATTATTTCTTACTTTATTTTCAATTTTATTTTGTACCAGTCTTCTTTCTCATGAAGGACCAAATAATTTTGATTCTAAAAAAAACTGTAGGAAAAAACATTCAATGCTAAAAGGAATTGCTAAATTGAAAGGTTATTCAGGCGGTGAAATAATTAAATTCAATTCTTATACAGGACTTGATCAAAGAACAGTCTTAACAGATGGTCATCTAAATAATCCTATTGAAATTACCGGATATCTTAGATTGCCAGAGGGAACAGGCAAAGTTCCTATAGTTATTTATACTCACAGTAGCGGTGGACCTGGAGATTATGTTTGGGATGACTTTGTGTATCATGCTGCACAAAATCTTTTAAAAGAAGGTATAGGTGTAATGTACATAGATAATTTTTGTCCTAGAGGTGCAAGGACAGTCTGGAGGGATCAATCTAAAGTTCCTCTAATAAATGGAGCAATTGATGCTCTCATGGCTTTTAAAGTTTTACAATCTCATCCAAGATCTAATGGGAAATTTGGCACAACCGGTCATTCAAGAGGTGGAACTAATTCTTTTTTCTTAGCAGATGTAAAACTTACATCTAAATTTATAGGAGGAACAAAAGGTTTTGACGCAATTCTTCCAGAAGCAGCTGAATGTAGGATGGCTGGCTTTTTTGCAGAACCAGAATTAACTTCTAATACCACAATGCTTGTAGTGCATGGTGGTGCAGATGATTACACTTTAGCCAAGTTTTGTAAGGAGCACGCAGAGAGAATTAAATCTCCTCCAGGAAAAGTAAAAGTTGATATTAAAGAAGGTTGGTATCATGCATGGCATGCAGGTAAAAAACCTTGGAGAGAAAAAATGGCAATGACACTTCATGATTGTCCTGATTTTTATGTTGATAATGAAGGTCGATTTACTAATCCGATATGGATAGAGTGGATGGTCAATAAACACAAAAAATATCCTTCCGTAGAAGCATTTTATGAAACTGCACAAACTGAACCAAGAAAAGCTTGGAAAACCGCTTTTAAAGTAATGAAAAAAGAAAAATGTATTTCTAAAGGAGTTACTATAGGTGGAGATAATGCTGATGCTTATATGCCACAATTCATTAATTTTTTTAAGGAGAATTTATTGTGATTAAACAAAAAGATTTAATTTTATACTCTGGTTTGATTATCTTAGGTTTAGCAGCGCCTTTTTTGTTTTCTGCTTTTAAAGTTCAGCTTACATATCTTTGTGTCTTGATCGTTCTAGCGATGACTTGGAATTTACAAGGTGGAGAAATGGGTTACAATTCTTTTGGAAATATTCTTTTCTATGGTCTTGGAATGTATCTTACAGCTTCAGTTCAAGTAGGGATGTTTTTTCCATTAGCAGAATGGACAGAAAGTGGTGGAGAAAAAACTTTTGTACATACTACAGCACAATATTTTCAAGGAATAGGGGTCGGGTTATTAGTTGCAGCTATTGTTCCTACTATAGTTGCTGGAGCGATTGGTTATGCTATTTTAGGTTTAAGAGGTCATTACTTTGCGATCTGTACTTTAGGTTTAGGAATTGCAGCAGGTGAAATCGCTGGAGGGATAGAAATTATTGGTGCAGGTCAGGGTTTTACTACTCCACCTTTTCCAGCAGAAATAGTTGATCCTGAAGCGAGAGGAAAATTTTTCTATTTTTTAAGTTTTTTAGTATTAATTCTAGCATTTGTTTTTGTAAAATATATTTACGGCTCTAGATTTAGATTAATTTTAAATGCAATAAGAGATAATGAGGACAAAGCAGAAGCAATGGGCATTCAAACAATGAAATATAAAATTGTTGGTTGGATGTGCTCTGCATTTTTCTGTGGTCTTGCTGGTGGAATTATGGGTGGACTTATTGGATATATAGACTCTACTGATGTTGCATTTGATGGAAGAGAGATGGGAGTATTCATGGTTCTTATGGCAATACTTGGAGGTAAAGGAACTTTATGGGGACCAATAATTGGTGCAACTTTATTCCATTTCTTTAAAGAAGGTCTCTGGACTTTTATTTTGGGTTGGCAATATGTTGCGCTTGGAGTTTTAATTGTTGTGATCGTAGTTTATTTCCCAGAGGGATTAATGGGTTGGTTAAGAGAAAAATACCCTGATAAATTTGGTGAAGTAATTGATGAAAAAGATCGTAAAGCACAGGTGGAAATAAAATGAGTATTTTAGAAGTTAAAAGTGTAAGCAAATCATTTGGCGGTGTGCAAGCGAACGTAGATATCTCAGTTGCGGTTGAACAAGGATCAATTGTTGGTTTAATAGGACCAAATGGTTCAGGTAAAACTACTTTATTTAATTCTATCGTAGGAACTCATCCAATAGATAAAGGATCTATTGTTTTTGATAATACAGAGGTATCAGAAATGCCTGTTCCAGCGGTAGCTAAACTTGGTTTGTTAAGAACTTTTCAACAAACAAGAATTTACTCAAAACTTAATTGTGTAGAGAACATGCTGATAAGTCATAAGGCTAGTGACTCTGGATTTATCTTTGCAAAAGTACCTGCTGAACTTACAGAGAAAGCAGAAACTCTTTTAAACTTTGTAGGTCTTTACCAAAAAAGAAATTTGAGAGCAGGTGATCTATCATTTGGACAACAAAAATTACTAGAATTAGCAATGGCTTTAATGAATGAACCTAAAATGCTTTTATTAGACGAGCCGACAGCTGGAATTAACCCAACTTTAATTAACGGAATAATTGATAGATTGATCACAATTAACAAAGAGTATGGAATAACTTTATTAGTTATAGAGCACAATATGAAAGTGATTATGAGTTTAGCGCAAAAAATTTTCTGTTTAGCTCATGGAAAAATGTTAGCAGAGGGATCACCCGATCAAATTAAAAATGATAAGCGAGTAGTTGATGCTTATTTAGGAGCTCAATAATGGCAAATCAATATGATGTTTTAGGTAAAGCGCCTGGTTTAGAAGACCTTAATAAACTGTCACCAAACGATGTTCATCTAACTATCAGAGGTTTAAACGCTGGGTATGGAAAAATGGAAATCCTTCACAACTTTGATTTAACCGTCAGTAAAGCCCAGTCATTATGTTTAATAGGACCGAACGGAGCTGGAAAATCTACAATTCTTCACTCTATTTATGGCTTTACAAATATTTTTGATGGAAAAATTGAATTAGAAGGTGATGAAATTACAAAATTAACTCCTGCACAAAAACTAAGCAAAGTTGGTATAGCTTACATCTTGCAAGATAATTCAGTGTTTCCTGATATGACAGTCGAGGAAAATCTTTTAATGGGTGGTTACATAAAAGATAAACAGGACGAAGCTTTTGAAGAAGCTGAAAGAATTTTTCAAAAATATGAAAGATTAAGAAATAGAAGAAATCAACCTGCAAAAGTTTTATCAGGTGGTGAGAGAAGATTATTAGAGATCTCTAGAGCCTTAGTTATGAAGCCATCGATATTATTAGTAGACGAACCATCAATTGGTTTAGAACCAAAATATATAAACATGGTATTTGAAATTTTAGACGATCTTCAAAAAACTGAAAAGAAAACAATTATTCTTGTAGAGCAAAATGCTAAAAAAGGTTTAGAATTTGCTGATATCGGCTACGTCTTAGTATCAGGACAAACAGCAATCGCTGGTAAAGGCGACGATCTTCTTAAAAATCCAGACGTAGGAAGACTATTCCTCGGTGGATGATAAATTCGAAAGTATTCTTTCAAGGCTTAAAATCATTAAAAGGTTCTAGAAGTCCAGCAATCCCACTTGCGGCATGTTTTATTGCATTAGGAGCTTTATTAAAAGATGCTGGATTTAACATTCAACAAAGCGCTGCTTCAAGTTTATTCACTTATGCCTTACCAGGTCAATTAGTAATGGCTGAGTCACTACTAGTAGGCGCTTCTGTAATTAATATATTCA
>CACPGV010000016.1 GCA_902633595.1 uncultured Pelagibacteraceae bacterium
AAGATGAATTTATTAATGAATAAAAATGGAACACCAAAAGGGAATAAGTGGAGCTTTGATGAGGAAAATAGAAAAAAATTACCTAAAATAATTAAGATCCCTGAAATTTCTAAAGTGAAAGAAACTAAAGACACGGTAACTCTAAAGAAATTTATCAGTTCTAATTTTAAAGATCATCCGGGTAATACTGAAAAATTTTGGTTTCCAACTACAAGACAAGACGCAAATAAATGGCTTGATCAATTTTTAAAAGAAAGAATAAAACTTTTTGGCGACTACGAGGACGCAGTTACAGATAAGTCCAATACTGTATTTCATAGCGCCTTAAGTCCTCTTATTAATCTGGGTTTAATTACTCCAGAAGAAATAATAGAAAAATTAAGAAAGATAGAAAATAAAGTGCCTATGAACTCTTTAGAAGGTTACATCAGGCAGATAATTGGTTGGAGAGAGTTTATGAGAGGTATTTATCAAAACTATGATCAACGTTTAGATAAAACTAACTTTTTTAATCATAAAAGAAAAATGAAAAAATCTTGGTACGATGGAAACACAGGCCTTGATCCATTAGATTTTGCAATTAATAATGCTAAAAATTATGGTTGGTCACATCATATAGAAAGGTTAATGATATTGGCAAATATTATGAACTTGTGTGAGATTAATCCAAAACAAGTTTATAAATGGTTTATGGAAATGTTTGTCGACTCCTCTGATTGGGTTATGGCTCCAAATGTTTATGGAATGGGTCTTCATAGTGATGGAGGAATTTTTGCTACAAAACCATATATCTGCGGGTCAAGTTATTTCCTTAAGATGATGCACTTTAAAAAGGGTCCTTGGTGTGATGTGATGGATGGATTATATTGGAAATTTATAGACAGACATAAAAAATTCTTTTTAAAAAATCCACGTCTTGCAATGATGGTAAGAGTTTCTGAAAAAATGAATAAAGAGAGAAAAACAAGGATTTTCAAAGCTGCAAATAATTTTATAAAAGAAAATACTAATGGTTAAAGTTTTTTTTAATAACTCATGTAATATCTGTAGAGCTGAGATTAATCATTATAAAAAACATAGCGAGGGTAACGTTGAATGGGTAGATGTTACAGATAATCAAGAAGCTCAAAAAATTACCTCAAAATCATATAAAGAACTTTTACGAAGAATGCATGTAATACAAGATGGAAAATTGATCCATGGTGCCGAAGTATTTTTAATAATATGGAAAAATATACCTAAGTATAATTTTTTATATAGAATATTTAGAATTAAGCCTCTGTTTTTTTTGTTAAATATTTTTTATGAGATAGCGGCTTATTTTTTATTTTTAAAAAACAAACATCTTCTTAAGTGATAAAAAAATCTAATCTCCCTAAGAAAAACTGCCCAGTTTGTAATAGAACTTTCTCTTGGAGAAAAAAATGGAGATTGAATTGGTCGATGGTTAAATACTGCTCTAAAAAGTGCTCAAAATTGAGTAAATAAACTGAACTAAAAACAACACAAATTAGATATGCAAAAAATAACGTAATAGTAATTTAGAAAATTAGTATTCTAAAGTGATGAGTAATTACGAACAGTTTAGAACTATTATGAAAGACGCTGGATTTGCCCTATCCAACAAACCAGTGACTAAAAAAATTTTAGAAAATGCCATTAATTTCTCAAAATGCGATAAAAAAACTGTTTTAGCAAAACAACATGAAATTTCAAAAAAAATTTATTTTCTGTTAAATGGAAGCGTAAAATTTAATAAATATTTTGAAAAAAATTCTCTTACATTTGCTACGATAAATAAGAAAAATTCCCCATTGGGTATTTCTGGTTTAAATCCTCCAGGAAGATTTATGGCCGAAATAATGATCGATGAAAATAGTGAATATTATTCATTTGATTTGAATTATTTAGATGAAATTGAAAGTGTTGATCCAGGCTTTGTAGCAACTTTTTTATCCTATATTTTATTCTTTTCGACAAATCTTTTATGGTCAACCAGAAATCTGGATAGCGCTTATAAACAAAATAATTATCAAATTTCTAAAGGATCAAATTCTGGTATTAAAGAGAGTAATTATGAAAAAATTAAAGACACAATATTTTTCTCTTCTATACTTGAAGAAGATGTAAAAAAATTACTGAATTTAGGTGAAATAAAATTATATTCAACAGATGAATTCATAGCACTAGAAGGCAATGACAGTAGTGGACTAAATATATTGCTTTCCGGAAAAGTTGAAGGATCTTTTAATAGTAAAATTGATAACTCTATTAAGAAAAAATATAGATCGATAGCAAGACCAGGGGTTGCTCTTTCATTATCTTGCGGTAAAAGATTTATTAAATTTCCTTATTCAATTCAAGTAACTAGAGACACAAGAGTTTTACATTTATCTAACGATGCGATTAATAACCTAATAAAAGATAATCCTGTTCTAGCTATAAAACTTCTTAAAAGACAAATTTGGCAATTAGGAAGATACCAACAAAGCGCTACAGGACTAGCAAGATACGCTGCTAAAAATGAAATAGAACTTTTAAAATTTTTAATTCAAGATAATTTTTCTAAACTTCCTGTAAATTCAAAAATATACAGTGTACCTCATTTATTAGAAAATCGTTACTCTCATGAGCTAGCTTTTGATATTATTTATAATTTGATGGTAACTGGTAATGAAATTGAAAAATCTATTGCAAATTTAATGTCGGATGCCCTTAAGAGTTTTGAAAAACAACAAAGATTTTTTAAAGAGTTAAATATAATTTATAATCGAGTAGAACAATTCAAAAAAATTAAGAGTAAAGCTTCTTTAGATAAATTAACGCTTTCTAATTTCATTAAAGCATTTGATCATGTACCTTACGTTATAAAGGGATTAGAAAATCTTCCAAAAAAAGCGAACCATATTTTTTTTTATAATCATTTAGCTGCTAATGATGAGAATAAGCTGGCTAACGGACATGCCTTTTCAATAGATAGTCATTTTGTTAGTGCAAAAATATTATATCCAAAATATGGAGATGGAGGAAAAAGAATAGTTCGTGCAAGTAGAAATACTGAATATTGGAGGCATAATTTTTATGAAAATTTGGATTATATATTTGTCCATACAAAAGAGTCAGATTTATTAAATGAGAGTGATGATGAAAAAAAAGAAAGAAAAAATAAATTCTTTAATGATGCGCAAAATATAATTAATTCGGGTCAGCCACTGGTAATTGCTCCTGAAGGCACCTCAGAAACAGAGGATAATTTTACTGATACTTCTCCTGGTCCTTTTAAACCTGGCGCATTTACTCTAGCTGGTCAGTTAAAACCTGAGCCTTATTTAGTTCCTATTGCCTTAGCTAATTTCGATAAACCAGTATCCTCAACTGTTTACTCAGCAGTGATAAAACAACCAATTAAGATTTCAAATTTCGTAAAAGACACGACTAATTTAAATGAAATAAAATCGTTTTTATTAGAATATAGAAAAATTTTTAAAGGTTATGTTGAGGAAGCAAATGAATTATCAAATAAAGTTAAACTTGATACACATGATTTAACTAATTTAAATACTAATTATAATCTTGTCAGTCCAATTGAGGAAGAATTTGAATTAGATGTAAGAGAACTTGAACTAAACTCTATAAACCAATCTGTTAATCAGAAAGAAATAATATTATTTGGTAGCTCTACTTTTCGCATGTGGGAAAACTATGAACAAGATCTTGGTGAAAAAAATATTTTAAATCTTGCATTCGGCGGTTCTACTTTATCCTCATGTAGAACTTATTTTGAAAGAATTTTTTCAAACTATAATCCCAAAATACTTTTCTTTTATGGAGGAGATAACGATATAGGAAGAGGTTTAAATTCCGATCAAATTAATCAAGAATTTTTATTATTTTCAACACAAGCTGCAGACAAATTGAAAAACACTAAGTGCTTTTTTATTTCAATTAAACCAAGTCCTTTTAGAAAAAAATTTCTAACAGAGATTACAAATACAAATGATAAAATAAAAAAAACTATTAGCACTTTAGAAAAATGGAAGTTTATTGATATTTGTAATCCAATGTTAAAAGCTGGATATGATAAATTTTACGATCAAGATCAATTACATATGAACGATTTAGGATATAGTTTGTTAAGTAAGTCTTTAAGGGACGAAATAGCTAAAACTAAATAATCAATTTATTTTAAATTTTGATAAAATATTTGGAATATTATTTTTAAAATTAAAATATCCTTTATTTGAAAACTGCCAGGAAAATTTATCCTCTTCATTCAAAATAAAGCTTAATTTTAAGTTAAGTTTTTTTCTAAGACTATTTAAATAGGAATAATTTTCACCAATACTGGGGTGAATAACATCAAAAGATATTGTTTCTTTAGCTGAGGATTGCAATTCTGTCTCATTAATTACTTTAATTTGATCAAGCCTTTTTTTTTGATCATTAACAATTTGTGTTTTGAAATCTAAGACTTTTTTCTCAAGTTTGATCTTTCTAACTTCATTAGTTAGTAAAATTAAATAAATATTTTTATAGTTTTTTAGTTTATGATTTTCTAAATTTAATTCGTTTTCAAAAACAAGCAAATTTTCATTGGCGTTATCATCATAATCTAAATTTATTGGGCTTAATTTGTAATCTCTTTTATCTGTTAGCGGCAAAGCATTTTCGTTTAATTTTACATTTTGATACTTGTTATTTGTAAATTTACTAATGTTCCAGGCTTGAGCTACGTAATGCTTGCCCTTAGTTTGTAATCCAGCAACCCATCTCCAGCTCAAAGTATTTGAAGCGGCATCACCATCAAATAAATGTTTCATGAAAAACTCTGCACCTTTTTGCCAAGGTAAGTTTAAGGTAAATATCCAAATACTCGCAAACCACATCCTTGTATGATTATGTAAATAATTATTTTCTTTCAATTCATTTACCCAATCATTGAAACATTTAATTTGAGTTTCACCATTAATAGCCTTTTTATAATTATCATCTTCCTTAAGTGCTTTTAAATCTTCAGTAAAATCTGACCATACTTGAGGTCTAAGTTCTAACCAGCCTTTCCAGTAAACTCTCCAAAAAATTTCTTGAATATATTTTTCAACTTTTTGATAAGGAAATTTTGCTAATACAATTTTAGCAACCTCATATTCGGTTATTAATCTATGACTTATGTAAGGAGATAAACAAGATACATTTGATTTATCTTCAGGACCCAAATCAAAATTTCTTTTAAAGTTATAATTAGGTAATTCAGCATTGATAAAATTATCAAGCTTTTTTAAAGCTCCATCTCTTGATATTTCGAATTGCATTAATCTTCGTCGTCCCTCCAGCCATCAACGAAAAGTTTCCAGCATGCAAAAGAAACACAGATAATCCCAACGCAAAAACCTAAAAGAACTCCATTATCTTTGCCCAAATAAATTGTACCATAATGAGCGCTTAGAATTGGTGGTACAACTAAAATTGATCCTATAATTATATATCTAACTACAAAAGGTGGGCGTTTCAAATTGAATTACCCTGATCAGTTGGCATTGAAACTCCTGAAGTAAACCAACAACTTTTGCAATTTTTGTCGTTACCTCTTTCCATATGCCATAAATAATAGAATTGCTTTTTTTCTTCACTCAATACTTTAACGCCATAAACAAATTTATTATCAGTGTTCATAATTAAATCAATTTTATGAGAATAATGATTCAAAAGTATTCTGTAGTGAACATCGTAAAGCATAATTCTAAATCTTGGATATGGCCCTGTCATTTTCTTATTTTCTGGATGGGCAAATAACCATGTCTGCTTTATTCCATTATCTTTATCATCATTATTTTTAAGAGCATCAAGTTGTATCTTGATCACATCATATGCTGACAAGTTTTCAGCAGGTTTGATGATATCCGCTTTAGCAGAACTGATTAGACCAACAAAAAAAATTGATAAAAGTATTTTTTTCAATTCCATATTCTCTTCAAGGTTTCTTCTCTTTTACAACCTTTTTTATACATTAAATAACGAATAAAATTTTTTTCATAATAATCCTGGTGATAATCTTCAGCAGGGTAAAATTTATCAAATTTCCATACTAAAGTGACTATTTTATTGCTAAATTTATTCTCCAGATCTTTAAAAGATTTATTTATAAATTCTTTCTCTAGTTGATTCTGAAAAAAAATAACTGATCTATAACTTTTTCCCTTGTCGCAAAATTGCCCCTCAGCATCGAATGGATCAATGTTTTTCCAATAGATATTTAAAAGTTTTTCATAACTGACGATTTTAGGGTTATATGTAATTTCTATTGCCTCTACGTGGCCGGTATCTTTATAGATAACATCCTGATAGCTTGGGTTTTTTAAATGACCTCCCGAATATCCTGATACAGATGATAAAACCCCATCAATTGAGTCAAACGACTCTTCCATACACCAAAAACATCCGCCAGCAAAATATGCTTTTTTATTTTCAACGGCCCCAAGATTAAGGTTAATTAAAAATATAGTGACAAAAAGTAAAATTTTTTTCATCAATTAAAATGATATATTAATATTAATGGAAAACGACGGATTTATTGTCATAGAGGGAATACACAAAAATCCTAATAATATGGACACTTTAGATCATAAAACAAAAACTGTTCATGGCCCTTTTGATAAAAAAAAAGCAGAAGAAGTTGCTAAAGGACTAATACAAAAAAATATAGATAATTTTTATCATAGAGCTTGGGTAGTTAATAAAATTAGTGAAATTAATAATATTTGTGAGGAGTGTAAAAAAGAAGACATTAGTGTTAAGCAAAATTTAATCATGCATAGTTACAAAATTTGTAACAGTTGCAACCTATCAAAAACAATTTTTCCTATTTAAATCCCTTTAAATAAAACAATTACTAAGAACAAGAAGAAAGCTTGAAACAGCCAAGAAACTACGACAACACCAAAAGCTTTCCAAAGACTTTCGTAGTCTAAAGCCGCTTTTACAGCTACAACCATACATGCCAGCATCCAAAAAGCTGAGCCAATAAAAGTTACAGTCATTAATTCTGGAGTAACACCAAAAACTCGAATGAGACCTGGAGCGCTAGAAAAGCCAATTGTTCTCAAGAGCTCGCCATGATTACTCTTTGTTTTAGGATCTCTAAAAAGTTTTACCCCAACAAAATAGATCACATAAGCCCAAACATACCAACTTAACAAAGATAGAGCTGGGGCAACTAAAAAATTAGAGGCTCCTAAGTGAATAGACCCAACACCGGCTGCCAAACTTGAAAGAACTACTACTGCACCTGCTTGGAAAGTAGCTTTCTTATCTTTTTCTACTTCTTCAAAAAGTTCAATATCAATTTTAATTGCTCTAAAAATTCTATTTAAAAATACATTAATCATTTTTTTGTAAAAGGTTTTAATAGCTTCAATATTTTATTGTGCAGAGTCTTGTTAGATGTTGCTAAAATATTTCCTCCATTTTCTGCTGGCTCATTTTTCCAGTTTGTTACAATTGCTCCGGCATTTTTAATAATCGGTATTAAAGGTAGTATATCATAAGGTTTTAAATTTGCTTCAATTACAGCATCGACTTTTCCTTCGGCTAATAAACAATAATTTAAAGCATCAAACCCCGCGAGTCTAAAAGACCAACCAAATTTCTTGATGACTTTTCTTTGTTTTTCGTAGCTAAGTGTGCCATGAAAATTTCCAATAATTTTTATTGTTTTTAAATTATTGTTATTTGAAGATTTTAAAACGGTTTTTTTATCACTGTTAAATAGATATGATTTTTTTTTATCATTAATATAAAATTTACTTAATTCTGGAAAATTAGCTAAACCAATTAAAGATTTTTCTTTAAAGGATAAACTTATTAGATTTGACCATGTGGGCGCACCTATTACAAAAGCTCGGGTTCCATCAATTGGATCCACAGACCACTTATAATTATTGTCAGAAAACTTATCAGAAAATTCCTCACCGATTATTGCATCTTTAGGAAACTTTTTATTTATTAGTGATCTTATATATTTCTCAAATGCTTTGTCAAAATTAGTCACGGGATCAAAATCTTTTTTAGATTTTGATTTATTGTTAACTTTTATTCCTGAATTAGATTTTTTTTTATAAAAAGAATTCAGTTTTAATGGGAGATTTTTTAAGAAATTGAAAGATTTGTTATAATTCATTATTTGTATATAACTTAAATTAAAAATAAAGATATATGAATTTTTCAAAAAATACTGAACCATTAATTGTTGGCCTTGGTTCAACTATGATTATTGGCTTACTATCATTTTTAAGTTACGAGACATCCACAGGTTTTTGGCTAATGATTTCTTTTGGTCCAACTGTATTTATAGCTTTAGCTTTACATAAAAGTGATATAGCTCAACCTAAAAATATATTTTTGGGACATTTAGTTTGTATAGTAACTGGAATAATTTTTAACGAATTTATAGGTGTTTCATTTATCACATTAGGTTTATCAGTAGGTGTTTCTGTTGCTTTAATGATGTACTTTAAGTGCGTCCATCCACCAGCGGTGGCAAACCCCCTAATTGCTTTACTTTCTGACGTGTCTTTTGAGTATATATTATTTCCAGTTATTTCAGGATCTTTATTAATTATAGTTCTATCAATAATTATTAATAAATATATTTTAAAAAAAAACTATCCTATTAAAAAGTTAATTTAAAAACAAAATTGAAGCATTTAATACAAGAGCAAAACTTGACCAAAGAAAATATGGTATCATTAAATAAAAACTCAATTTATCAATTTTCAAGTATTCTTTCATTAAAATAATAATGAAAAAAAGAATAACAATAATATTAATGAGAGCTAGTCCAATTTGATGAAATCCAAAAAAAATAATACTCCAAATACAATTAAAGAATAAGTGAAAAAAATATAATTTTAATATTCTAAAATTAAAAAATGCTATCCAAACTCTCCAAATCGCTATAGACATCATCACATAAAGTGTCGTCCAGACCGGAGGGAAAACCCAATTAGGTGGGTTAAAACTAGGTTGAATTATTTCAGAATACCATGGTTCTTTAAATACTGAAGTTACGTAACTACCGATAACTGGTGCGATAAAAGTTATTAAAAGAAGAATGAGCAATGATAAATATTTATTCTTTGTCATGATTTAAGGTATAACTAATTAATGTCTGAAAATCAGAAAAAAATATGGATTACAGGTGCAAGTAGTGGAATTGGAAAGGCTGTGGCTGAAAAATTTGCTGCTGAAGGATGGAAAGTTGCTGTTTCTGCTAGGAGAAAAGAATTATTACAAGAGTTAGCAACAAACGAAAATATTGTATCCTTCCCATTAGATGTTACTGATCAGAATCAAATAAATACTGTTTTTAAAAATATCATAAGCGAATTTGGTAATTTAGATTTATGTTTATTTTCAAGTGGAACTTATGAACCAAAAGATGAAAAAAATATAGACCCAGAAAAAATAAAAAATGTAATAAAAGTAAATTTTTTGGGAGTGGTTGATTGTGTAAAATCAGTAGAAGAATATTTTAAAAGTAAAAAATCAGGTCATATATCTATTGTGTCTTCAATAGCTGGCTATCGAGGTCTACCAAATTCAAGCGGTTATGGCCCCTCAAAAGCTGCATTAACAAATTTTTGTGAGAGTATTTATTTTGACTTTAAAAAATTTGGAGTAAGAGTATCAATTATATCACCAGGTTTTATTAAAACTTCTTTAACCGAAAAAAATGAATTTCCTATGCCATTCCTCAAAACTGTTGATTATGCTGCAGATAAAATTTTTAATGGTTTAGTGAAAAGT
>CACPGV010000017.1 GCA_902633595.1 uncultured Pelagibacteraceae bacterium
CTAATAGCTTCAAATCAAAAAAATAATTGAAATTGTGATAAATATATCACTCAAAAATCAAGCAATTATGCATATTTTTGAACAATTATGGCTGATTTTAGATTGACCTTAGCTTTGAAACGATGGTAAATGCTTTTAACGTTAATTTATAAATTAAGGAAAATAATGAAAAAACTATTATCAATAGTTAGTTCACTAATACTTGTTTCAACTATTACTGCTTATGCAGAAATAGGAATGGGAATTTCTGGAGCATTCATCAGTATAGATGGTGATGGTACAGAAACAACTAGATCAAGCGGAGAAGTTAATAACGGTTCAACTTCTGAGACTGAAATAATTCCTGAAGTTTTCGTAGAGATGATCGGAGACAACGGCAGCGCTTTTGGTATTTCATACATTCCAACAAGGGATGTAGGTTCTAAATCAAGAACAGACGCTGAAAGTCCAGCGGACACGGACTCAGATGACGGAACTTATACTGCTAAGGCGGAATTAGACAACGTTATTAAATTTTATGGAGATATTCCAATGGGTTCATTCGCGGGTGGTACTTCTTACCTATCATTAGGATTACAACACGTAGAACTAGTTACATTAGAGTCTTTAAACTCAGGAGCAACATATCCAAATAAAAACTTATTTGGTTACTCAATTGGTCTTGGATTAAAAGGTGATGTTCCTTACGGAAATAACTTATATTACAAAGGTGAAGTAACATATACAGATTTTGAAACATACGAAGCTGATGGTGCAGGAAATAAAGTTTCTGCTGATTTAGACGCGACGGCTGCTAGATTTTCTATCGGTTATAAGTTTTAATTATTTGTAATTTACAGAATATTAAACCCCGCAATTATATTGCGGGGTTTTTATTTTAAAGCCTAACATATTTCTTTTTATTTTCAACAGACCAATTTTTTGTTCCATTAACAACAATAAATAAAAAACCTCCAGCCAAACCTATATTCTTAAGAAATGATATTTTTTGAAAAGGATCAACAAAATCTAAGTGAAAAATAAATGCAGTAGTTAAACAAAATATAGCAAGAAGACCTGCCGAAGCTCTAGCCTGGTATCCGATAATTATAAATAAAGGTAAGATTATTTCTAAAGCTATAACTGGATATAATAAAAAACCAGGAATTCCAAATCCTTCCATCCAACTCATAGATCCGTCGATGCTGAAAATTTTATCGTAAGCAGATATTAAAAAAAGAGCAGAAATGAGAACTCTTCCTATAAGATCGATTAAATTATTCATACGAATTTGTACTTAATAATATTAGATGAGTCAAAAATGTTAAGTTTAAATTAGGCTTTTTTCGAAATAATTTTAAGCATTATTGGAACAATAAATAAAATCATTAGTAATCTAATAATATGATGAAAAGATACAAATTCAGGATCTAGATCAAAAAAAATAGCAATAACAGCCACCTCATAAATTCCCCCCGGACAGTAAGAAAGCAGTAATGTGAAAAAATTTTTATCAATTACTTGTCCTGCAGCTAAAGCAGCTATGAGACCTAAGACTACTAGCAGAAAAGTTGCAACAAAACTATGAAGCGCATTTCTTCCAATTTCACCAAAGGTTTTTTCAGCAAATCTACAACCAACTGATGATCCTAAAATTAAAAGACAATAGTCAATAATATCAGGTGAGATTTGATAACTCGCAATATCTGTAATTTGTAAAAATCCACTAGCGACTAATGTCCCTGAAAGTAGAGCAGCTGGTATCTTAAATTTATCAAATAAAAAGATAAGGGTAATTGAAGATGCAATTAGTATTAATAAATGAGCATAATTTTGATTACTTAAAACCTTATCTACAACTTTTAGTTTCTCTACTTCATAAAAACTATTAACAATAAATGGAAAAATAGTGATTATGATAATTAATCTAATTAGATGAGATGTTGCGACCTGGCTTAGATCAGATTTTTCATCTTCTGCTAAAATCATTAAAGGACCAAGCGCACCTGGAGCTGCAGAAAATATTGAAGTTTTTCTCTCGTATTTAGAAAAAATTTGAAGATATTTTGAGACAATTAAAACGCTTACTATGATATAAACCAGCATAATAAGTGAAGTCCAAATCCATTGATGCATTTGAGCGAACAAATTCTTGTCGATATAATTCCCGATGTATAATCCCAAAACAATGAGCACTAAGGACAAGACTAATCTTGGCATTTTGACCTTTAAACCCATTAGAGCAGTAAGAGATGTAATAAGCATTGGCCCTAAAAACCAGGCTAGAGGAATATTGAAATAATCTGCCACAAGAGAACTTGGAATAGATATGATAATGACAGTTATAAATTGTAAGGAGAATATTTGCTTAAAATTTTCTTTATTAAAGGGTAGAGCTTGGTTATTCTGCATTATTCATGATTTTAGGATTTATAGGAACAGGAAAAATTTCATCTTCAATTATTCTCGGTATTTTTAAGTCTAAATTAAAAGTTAGAAGAATTTATATCTCTTCAAGGAACAGAAGCATAGCTAAAAAATTAGCTAATGAATTTGGACGTGTAAAAATACTTAAGGATAATCAGGATATTATTAATAAATCATCTATAATTATATTAGGAATCACACCTAATGTAGGTAGAAAGATTTTATCAAAGTTAAAATTTGCAAGTAATAAAAAAATTATAAGTTTAATATCAACTATTAATTTAGCTAATCTAAAAAGATTAACTAAAAATAAGAATATTGTTCGAGCCACTCCTTTGCCGCCGATCGAGATAAAAAAAGGACCTATAGTAATATGCCCTCCTAACAAAACTGCTAAAAATTTATTTAAGCATTTAGGTGAAGTTTTAGAAATTCGTAATGAGAAACTTAGTAATAAGTTTTGGTCAACTGCTTCTATTATGGCAGCTTATTACGAAATATTAAATACTAGTACAAATTGGTTAATTAGAAAGGGTATAAATAAAAATTTAGCTCAAAACTACATTGCTGAGCTATTTTTATCTCTCAGTCAGGATGCAGTTAATAAAAGATCACAAGGTTTTAAGAAACTTGTAGCAGACTCACAAACTCCTAGAGGTTTAAATATGCAAGCATTACAAGAGCTTAAAAAAGCAAAATTTTATAATAAGTTTACAAAAGCTTTAGATAATATTAATAAGCGAGTAAGCAAATAAATTCTATTTAATGAGCTCTGAAACTTTTCACTGGAGTTGTAAACACACATGGTCAAGAAGTGCTAAAAATACCGCATGGTGTTTATTAGGTTGTTCTATAGGTGATTTTGGTACAATTTTATTTTTTCAGCTTACACAAATACCTTTTCCAGTATTAGCAATAATGATTTTAGCAATAATTAACGGAATTATTACTAGTATTATTTTAGAAACGATCATACTGCTTAAACAAAATTTTACTTTTAAAAACGCATTTAAAACTGCAATAGGAATGAGCTTAATTTCAATGGTAAGTATGGAAGTTGCTATGAACTTAACTGATTATCTTTTAACAGGTGGAGCGATGCTTACCTGGTGGATTGTTCCAATAATGTTAGCAGTCGGTTTTGTAACGCCATGGCCTTATAATTATTGGAGACTTAAGAAATTTAATATTGCTTGTCACTAAGTAATCTTATTTAAAATCTTATCTTTAAAAATAAGATGATGAACAATAACGGCTAATATATGCAAGGTCACTAGTGCGATAAGAAGGTAATTAGCGTAAATATGAACTTCATAATAAGCATCTGCTAAAACAAAATTATCTTTTTCAAACCCGTATTTAAAAAATATAAAATTAAGTCTTTCTCCCATGTAAAGTTTCTTAAGAATTCCAGAAATAGTGATAGTAAAAATAGTAAGATAGAGTAAAAAATGGTTAGCTTTTCCAATAAACACCTGTCCTTTGAAAAAACTTTTTGTTTCAAATGGACTTGGATTTAAAAATTTCCAGATTAGTCTAAATAAAGTTACATAGAAAACAGTTATACCCACAAGAATATGTATGTTTTCAAGATCAATTCTTTCATCTGAAAACTCAAGTCCTACAAGATAAAATCCAAAAGGAACCTGTGCTATTAAAACAATAAATGTTACCCAGTGGAACAATTTGGCTAATAGTCCATACTCACTTTGACTGTTAAATAACTTCATAATTAATTATATTAACATATGAAACTCAAAAAAAATTTAATAAAACTAACAGTTCCAATAGTATTAATATTCTCTTTTTTTTATATTTTAAATTTTGTCACAGATAAAAAAGATGCTTTGGCAAATATTAACAATAAACAAATTGTCGAAGTTTTTAAAACTCCTTCGTGTGGATGTTGTTATGGTTATGTTTTATTTTTAGAAGAAGAAAAATTCGAGGTAAAACAAACAGATATGAGAAGCCTTCATACAATAAAACAAAAATATAATATACCGGGAGAAATGCAGTCTTGTCATACTACTATAATGGGTAAATATTTTATAGAAGGTCACGTACCCTTTGAAGCAGTAGATAAATTATTAAAGGAGCAACCTGATATTGATGGTATAGCTTTGCCTGGAATGCCGATTGGCACACCAGGAATGCCTGGCGATAAAGATGAACCTTATGTTATTTATCAACTTAAAGATGGGAAATCTTCAGTATTCATGACAATATAAAATTAATGATACAAAAGATAAAAATAGTAAAAACTTTTATTATTATCTTATCATTGAGCTTTTCTTTCTCTGCTAATGCCCAAACTGTAGAAGAAATTATTAAAGGTAGAAAAGCGATGTTTAGTGAAAATTATCAAAATGGTAAAAAGATATCCATTTTGCTTAAATCAAATAAAATTGAAGAGGCTAAACCTTTAATGAAAAAAATTTCAGATAACTATATAAAATTATTAGATTATTTTCCTGAAAATACGAAAGAGGGCTTTAAAACAGAAGCTCTTCCAAGTATTTGGGAAAATAAAGATGAGTTTAATGCTTTAATGCAAAAAGCTTCAGATGATATGATTAAATTAGCTAAGGCTGTTGATACCGCAGAAGATCTAAGAGCAGTACAGAAAGAATTAATGTGGGGTAACTGCTCTTCTTGCCATAATAGGTTTAGAGCTCCTCACTAAATGCTTTCTCATATAATTTCTTTGCTACTTTTTGGAGTAGCAACTTCTTTTTCGCCTGGTCCAAATAATATTATGACTGCTTACACAATGTTTAATTTTGGTTTTAAAAAAACTATACCCACCATATTAGGGGTAATTACGGGTTGGACTATTTTAATTATTGTATTGCAGTTAGTTTCTTCAGCAGTTTTTCAAAAAATTGATAATTTGCAAAATATTATAAAAATATTTGGATCTTTTTTTTTAATTTATATGGCGTATAAAATTTCTTTTGTAAAAGACAAGTCAGAAAAAGCAAATCCAAAACCAATAACTTTTATTAATACATTCTTTTTTCAATTTATTAATCCAAAAGGAATAATCATCGCATTAGTTGGAATTTCTACATTTATAGATGTTCAAAATAACTTTTTTAGAGACACAATTATTTTCACTATCGTTTTTTTCTTAATGGCAGTAAGCAGCCAAGCTGCATGGTGTTTAACAGGAAAATACATGAGAAAATTCGCCACAACTGATCGTTTTATCCAAAATTTTAATTACTCTATGTCTTTTTTACTTATCGTTTGTGTTATTTTGTTCTATGTATAGCCCATGAAATTTAATAGTAAAAATTCATTTCAATCTCTCGATACTCTTAATTCATCAGGCAAAAATTATAAAATTTTTAACTTAAAAATCGCAGAGAAAAACGGTTTAGAGGGAATATCAAAACTTCCAAAATCTCTTAAAGTCTTATTAGAAAATCTTCTGCGTTATGAAGATGATGCTACAGTTGATAAAAAACAGATTTTAGCTTTGAAAGAATGGCTAAAGAGTAAAAAATCAAACACAGAAATAGCTTACAGACCTGCAAGAACTTTATTACAAGATTATACCGGTATACCAGCTATTGCAGATCTCGCAGCAATGAGAGACGCCGTTAAAGAAAAAAATAAAGATCCAAATCAAATCAATCCATTATCGACAGTAGATTTAGTAATAGATCACTCTGTTATGGTAGACGAATATGCATCTGGCAAATCATTTAATCAAAATGTCGAAAAAGAATTTTCTAGAAACGGAGAAAGATATGCATTTCTTAAGTGGGGCCAAAAAGCTTTTGATAATTTTAGAGTTGTTCCTCCTGGAACAGGCATTTGTCATCAAGTTAATCTAGAATATTTAGCTAAAGTAGTTTGGTCATCAAAAAGCGGTGATGATCTTTATGCTTATCCAGATACGTTAGTAGGAACAGACAGTCATACGACAATGGTTAATGGATTATCAGTTTTAGGATGGGGTGTTGGCGGAATAGAAGCAGAAGCAGCTATGTTAGGTCAACCTATTTCAATGTTAATCCCAGAAGTTATTGGAGTGGAGATCAAAGGAAAATTGCTTGAGGGATTAACTGCTACAGACCTAGTGCTAGCAATTGTTGAGATGCTAAGAAAAAAAGGTGTAGTAGGAAAATTTGTAGAATTTTATGGAGAGGGTTTAAAAAATCTTACATTAGCTGATAGAGCTACCATAGCAAACATGGCACCTGAGTACGGTGCAACGTGTGGTTTTTTTCCTGTAGATGAAGAAACTTTAAAATATTTAAAACTATCTGGCAGAGATAAAGAGACAATTGAACTTGTAGAAAAATATTCAAAAGCACAAGGACTTTGGGCTAGTGAAGGTATGGAGTTTACTGATACTTTATCTTTAGATATTAGCACGGTAGTTCCAAGTATTTCTGGCCCTAAAAGACCACAAGACAAAGTTTTATTAACAGAATCCTCTAAAGACTTTGCTAAAGCTTATAAAGAAAATACTAAAAGAGAAAAACCCATTCAGGCAGATGTTGCTGGTGCTGATTACAAAATCAGCGATGGAGATATAGTAATAGCGGCTATTACTTCCTGCACAAATACTTCAAATCCAAGCGTAATGATTGGTGCGGGACTACTTGCGAAAAAAGCTTTTGAAAGAGGTTTAAAAATTAAACCGTGGGTAAAAACTTCTTTGGCTCCTGGATCTAAAGTAGTTACAGACTATTTAGAAAAAGCAGGTTTGAATAAATATTTAGATGAACTTGGATTTAATTTAGTCGGTTACGGTTGCACAACATGTATTGGAAATTCTGGTCCACTAAATAAGAATATTTCTGATGCAATACACAAAGATAATTTATACGCAGTCTCTGTTTTATCGGGAAATAGAAATTTCGAAGGAAGAATAAGTCCAGATGTTAAAGCTAACTACCTTGCCTCTCCACCGCTTGTAGTTGCTTTTGCTTTAGCTGGTAATATGAATTTTGATATGTACAAAAATCCTCTTGGCACTGACAAAGAGGGTAAAGAAGTATTTTTAAAAGATATTTGGCCAAGTAATAAAGAAATTGAAGACATAATGTTAAAGTCAATTAATGCAGAGATGTTCATTGATCGCTATTCTAATGTTTCAGAAGGACCTAAAGAATGGAGCGCTATTAAAACAGTCGATAGCAGTATTTATAATTGGGAAGACAATTCTACATACGTAAAAAGACCTCCTTTCTTTGATAATTTACCAGATCAACCAGAGGGGTTTAAACCAATCAAAGACGCAAGATTATTACTTTTACTAGCTGACTCAGTTACCACAGACCATATCTCTCCAGCGGGTAATATCAAAAAAGATAGCCCTACAGGTGATTATTTTATGAAAAACCAAGTGCAACAAAAAGACTTTAATTCTTATGGCGCTAGGCGTGGAAATCATGAAGTTATGATGAGAGGCACGTTTGGAAATATTAAAATTAGAAATGAAATGGCACCAGGAACTGAAGGCGGATTTACAACTTTACAGCCAGATGGAAAAGTAATGAGTGTTTATGATGCTGCAATTGAATATAAAAAAAGAGGACATGATTTAGTTGTTATGGCTGGAAAAGAATATGGTACTGGCTCTTCAAGAGACTGGGCCGCTAAAGGCACAAAACTTTTAGGCATAAAAGCTGTTATAGCAGAGAGCTTTGAAAGAATTCATAGATCAAATCTAATCGGTATGGGTGTTTTACCCCTTCAATTTAAAGATGGTTTTGACAGAAAAAAATTAAACATTACAGGTGAAGAATTAATTACCATAGTCGATATAGATAAAGGCATTAAACCAAGAGATGAAGTGTCATGTGAAATTAAATATAAAGACGGTACAAGTAAAACTATTAAACTTCTTTGTCGAATAGATACTCAAAATGAAGTGGAATACTACAAAAATGGCGGAATACTCCAATACGTTCTTAGAAATATGTTAAATTAATGAGAAACATAATTGTAAAAGTACATCCCTCAAAAGCAAATTTAAAAAAAAAAGATCAATTAGCTTGGAAAATTGCAGAGATATCCTCTGATAAAGCAAAAATCAATAAAGATGCAGTTGAGATGGTTATTAATAGAATTATTGATAATGCCTCAGTAGCTATAGCTTCTTTTAATAGAAAGCCCGTTGTATCAGCAAGACAAATGGCTTTAGCTCATCCAAGAAAAACTGGAGCAAATGTTTTCGGTTTAAATTCTAAAATAAAAGTTGATTGTGAGTGGGCAGCCTGGGCTAATGGCACAGCTGTTAGAGAGTTAGATTATCATGATACTTTTTTAGCAGCAGACTACAGTCACCCTGGAGACAATATTCCAGCTATTTTAGCCGTAGCTCAACAAAAAGGCTGTAGCGGAATGGATTTAATAAAAGGAATTCTTACAGGTTATGAGGTACAAGTTAATTTAGTCAAAGGAATTTGTTTACATGAACATAAAATTGATCACATTGCTCACTTAGGTCCAAGCGTTGCAGCTGGTTTAGGAAGTTTATTAAAACTTAATACTGATAAAATTTATCAATCTGTTCAGCAAGCTCTTCATATTACAGTTTCTACTAGACAGTCTCGTAAAGGAGAAATTTCAAGCTGGAAAGCATTTGCTCCTGCACATGCAGGTAAATTAGCAATTGAGTCTGTAGATAGATGTATGAGAGGTGAAGGTGCACCAAGTCCAATTTACGAGGGTGAAGATAGTGTAATCGCATACGTATTATCTGGTCCTAGTAAAAAATATATTGTGCCATTACCTAGAGTTAATGAACCTAAAAAAGCAATCTTGGAAACTTATACTAAAGAACACTCTGCAGAATACCAATCCCA
>CACPGV010000018.1 GCA_902633595.1 uncultured Pelagibacteraceae bacterium
TACATTTATTTAATATCAAATAATGCCTAATTGAATTTCAATTTAAAAAAGATCATACTAAAGCAGTTTTGAAACTTCGTTTCAAAAATATTGTTAACAATAAAAAAAACTAAAGAGGATATCATTAATATGATCAAATCAATCAAGACTTGGATTTTAGTTGGATTTGCATCTTTGCTTTTAGTCGCTTGCGGCCAAAGTGGAGGGGGTGCTGGTTCAAAAAAATCTAAAACTTTAGAAAATACTAAAAAAGCTGGTTTTGTGAAATGTGGTGTTTCACAAGGACTACCTGGTTTTTCAAATGCAGATGCATCTGGAAACTGGACTGGTATAGACGTTGATGTATGTAGAGCTGTTGCAGCTGCTGTGTTAGGTGATGCTGACAAAGTAAAATACACTCCGTTAAGTGCCAAAGAAAGATTTACGGCTTTAACATCAGGTGAAATAGATGTGCTTGCACGTAACACAACTTGGACATTATCAAGGGATGCTGACATTGGATTGACTTTTGTTGGTGTAAACTTTTATGACGGTCAAGGATTCATGGTAAGAAAAAATTCTGGAATTAATTCTGTGAATGATTTCAAAAATGGTATTTCTGCTTGTACAAATACAGGTACGACTACCGAGTTAAACATGAGAGACTTCTTTAATTCTAAAAACATTAGTTATGAACCAATTGCGTTTGAAAAAGCGGATGAAGTAGTTCAAGCTTATGATGCTGGAAGATGTGATACATACACAACTGATAAATCAGGATTAGCAGCACAAAGAACTAAAATGTCTAACCCAGACGAGCATAAAGTACTACCTGAAACGATCTCTAAAGAACCATTAGGCCCTGTTGTGAGACAAGGGGATGCAGTATGGGAAGATATCGTAAGATGGTCTTTAAACACTATGATCGAGGCTGAAGAATATGGTGTTAATTCATCTAACGCTTCTAGCCTAAAAGACTCTGAAAACCCAGCTATAAAAAGATTAGTTGGTTCTGAAGGTGAGTTAGGCGCAGCATTCGGTTTAGATAACGAATGGAGCTTAAGAATTATTGAGCAAGTCGGAAACTACGGTGAAAGCTATAAAAAACACATAGCTGACACAGGTATTCTACCTAATAGAGGTCCAAATCAATTATGGACTAAGGGTGGAATTCTTTACGTACCACCTGCAAGATAATTGCTAATAAAATTAAAAAGGGCTGGATTTATCTGGCCCTTTTTTTTACTCTCCATCTAAATGAATTTAAAAAATTTTAAAATAGATTTTAAAAACAAAAAACGTCTCATACCTCAAGTATTAACAATTTCATTTATAATTTTTGTTATTGCTTATTTTTCCTATAACGCGCAAATTAACATGGGAAACAGAGGTATATCTTTTGGGTATGGTTTTTTAAGCCAAGAAGCTTCTTTTGATATAACTTTTTCAATGATTGATTACGATGGCTCATATTCTTACGGCAGAGCTTTTTTAGTTGGATTGCTTAATACACTATTAGTTTCAATTATTGGAATTATTCTTTGTACAATACTAGGTGTAACAATAGGAATTGGTCGTTTATCCCAAAATTATTTAATTGCAAAAGCAGCAGAATGGTATGTGGAAATTTTCAGAAATATACCTTTATTATTACAAATTTTCTTTTGGTATTATGGAGCATTAAGACTATTGCCATTACCCGAAAATGCAATAAATTTTAACGATATATCTTACTTAACAATTAAAGGTTGGTATGTTCCAAAATTTATATGGACCAATTTCTCAATTTTTTTATTGTCAGTCATAGTTTCAATATTTGCAATATTTTATGTTTTTAATTATGCAAAAAAACAAAGAGAAGAGATTGGGAAGCATGTACCAGCAGGGCTTATTTCTCTATGTATAATAATAATTATACCTTTGATCACTTTTTTTGTGGGTGGTGTTACCTTAAATTTTCAGTATCCAGAATTAAATCAACTGTCAGATACAGTTTATAATTTCAAAGGCGGGGTTAGTATTATACCTGAACTAATTTCATTAGCTTTAGCTTTATCAATGTACACAGCTACTTTTGTAGCAGAAAATGTTAGAGCTGGTATAGAAGGAGTTGGAAAAGGACAAAAAGAAGCTGCAGCAAGTATTGGATTAACTAGAGGACAAATTTTAAAACTTGTAGTAATGCCTCAAGCGCTAAGAATTATTATTCCACCAACAACAAACCAATATTTAAATTTGACAAAAAATTCATCTTTAGCAGCTGCTATAGCTTACCCAGATATAGTTTTAGTTTTTGCAGGAACAGCTTTAATGCAAACTGGTAGAGCAATTGAAATTATTTCAATTACAATGGGTACTTATTTATTTTTAAGTTTGACAATTTCTGTTTTGATGAATGCTTATAATAAGAAAATGGCTATTAAGGAAAAATAATGATCAAGTTCTTTAAACCAAGTAGAAATAATTTAAATAGGTCTTTAAGCATTGGTTTTCCTTTAATTACTCTTGCTTTTGTAGATTTTTTTGCCAATACTTTTTTGGATACTAATTTAACAGCATTTCTCTCAGATACATTAAGTTATTTTTTTCCATTAATTATAGGAACTGTAGGATTATATTTTATAAGAATTGAGTTCAGCGGTCTAAGAATTTTAGATAATTTCAACAAAAATGTAAATTCAACGTCTTTCAATGCAATTCTTACCTTGTTAATTATATTTGTACTTTTTAAATATGTGCCTTCTTTGTTAGATTGGTTATTTTTTGATGCAAATTTTAATGGTACTAGTAAAGAGGATTGTACTAGTAATGGTGCTTGTTGGGTTTTTATTAAGGTATGGTTTAAAAGATTCATGTACGGCATGTACCCAAATCCTGAACAGTGGAGAATAAATACAGCTTTTATAATTTTATTTGCATTAGTAGGTGCTGCTTTTTTTGTTCCTGTAAAATACAAAAAATTTATAATTTTATTCATGATTTTTGTTTATCCAATAATTGGAATTAAACTAATTTCAGGAGGTATTTTTGGATTAAAATGGATAGAAACTGGAGCTTGGGGTGGTCTTTCTTTAACTTTAATTGTTTCAGCATTTGCATTAATATTATGTTTTCCTATTGGAATGTTTTTAGCCCTTGGCAGAAGGTCAGAACTTCCAGTTATAAGATATTCATCAATAGGATTTATTGAAATTTGGAGAGGAGTGCCACTTATCACTGTTTTATTTATGTCTGCTGTGATGTTTCCAATGTTTTTACCTGATGGGACATACATGGATAAATTGATGAGAGTTATTATTGCAATTACTTTATTTGAAGCAGCCTATATGGCCGAAGTTATAAGAGGAGGCCTTCAAGCGCTTTCAAGAGGCCAATATGATGCCGCTAAATCGCTCGGCATGGGATATTGGAGAATGCATTTATTTGTTATTTTACCTCAGGCTTTAAAACTAGTAATTCCAGGTATAGCAAATACATTTTTAGCTCTTGTAAAAGATACTCCATTAATCTTTGTAGTAGGTTTGCTTGAATTAGCTGGTATGATAGGTTTAGCAAAAACAAATCCAAAATGGCTTGGAATGGCAATAGAGGGTTACGTTTTTGCTGGTTTAGTTTTCTGGGTCATCTGTTATGCTATGAGTAGATATAGTCAAAGATTAGAAAAAAAATTAAGTACAGAAAGATAAAATGTCAAATATTATAGAATTAAAAAATGTAAATAAGTGGTTTGATAAATTCCAAGTGCTTAAAGATATAAATTTAACAGTAAATCAAAAAGAAAAAATTGTAGTTTGTGGACCCTCTGGTTCAGGAAAATCAACACTTATAAGATGTATTAATAGACTAGAAGAACATCAAGAGGGAAACATCGTGGTAGACGGGAATGAGATTTCAGAAAATACTAAGGATATAGAAAAAATTAGAGCTGAAGTTGGAATGGTATTTCAGCAGTTTAATTTATTTCCACATTTGTCAATTCTTGATAATTGCACACTTGCACCTATATGGGTAAAAAAACTTCCAAAAAAACAAGCAGAGGAAATAGCTTTGAGTAACCTTAAAAGAGTTCAAATTGATGATCAAGCTTTAAAGTTTCCTGGTCAGCTTTCAGGTGGTCAACAACAACGTGCTGCAATAGCTAGAGCATTATGCATGGAACCGAAAATAATGTTATTTGATGAACCAACTTCAGCACTAGATCCTGAGATGATCAAAGAAGTTTTAGATGTTATGGTTGATTTAGCGAAAGGTGGTATGACAATGATAGTGGTAACTCATGAAATGGGTTTTGCTAAAGAAGTTGCAGATAATATGATTTTTATGGATGAGGGAAGAATTGTTGAAAAAGCTAAAACCCAAGAATTTTTTGATAATCCAAAATCTGAAAGAACAAAACTTTTTTTAAGCCAAATTTTATAACCAATTAGGAATTGGTAGATTCTTACTTTTTAAAAAATCTTTATTGAAAATCTTACTAGCGTATCTTCTACCGTGATCACAAAGTATTGTTACAATTGTATTTCCTGGACCCATTTGTTTAGCAAGTTTAATTGCTCCAGCTATATTTATACCTGAAGATCCTCCGAGAACTATTTTTTGCTTCTCAATCAAATCATAAACTAAATTTAAAGCTTCGATATCATCTGTTTGAAAAGCATCATCAATTAAAGCTTTATCAAAATTTTTAGTAATTCTTCCTGTACCAATTCCTTCAGTTATTGAGCTACCTTTACTCTCAAGTTTATCATTTTTAATATGAGAATAAAGAGCCGATCCCATCGGGTCAGATAAAGCAATTCTTATATTTTTATTTTTATTTTTTAAACCTATTGAAACACCCGCTAAAGTTCCACCTGTTCCCACAGCGCAGGTGAATCCATTAATAGTTCCTGCGGTTTGACTCCATATTTCTTCTGCTGTTGTTTGAATATGTGCATCTGTATTTATTACATTGTCAAATTGATTAGCCCAATAAACACCATGAGAGCTGGTTTTGTTTAAATTTTCCGCTATTTGTTTTGATTGTTTTATATAATTTTTAGGGTCTGAATATGGAACAGCATCAACCTCAATTAGTTCAGCTCCTAATTTTTTTAAAGTCTCTTTTTTTTCAATAGATTGAGTATTCGGAATAACAATTTTAAGTTTGAGTCCGTATTCTTTACAAACAACAGCCAAACCTATCCCTGTATTTCCAGCGGTTCCCTCTACTATAGTACCGCCTTTAGAAATCAATTTTCGTTTAATTGCATCTTGAACAATAAATAGAGCAGCTCTATCTTTTACAGACTCTCCAGGATTAAAATATTCCGCCTTTCCATAAATATTGCAACCAGTTAATTCTGAGGCTTGTTTTAATTTAACTAATGGTGTATTTCCAATTTGAGATATAATTGTGTTAGTTTCCATATCCTTAAATATATGAAAAAATTTATACTTTCAATTGCAATTTTTTTACTTTTTTACGTGCAGTCTTTTGGTCATGTAGAACATTATAAAGATTTTAACTACTTGGAATACGAATTATTTAGAAATGATAAATCAATAGGGTTTCATAAATATGAATTTAATAGAGACGGAGATAATCTTTCCATAAAAAGTGAAGTTCGTTTTAAAATTACAAAACTAGGAGTTGATTTGTATAAATATTTTGCAAATAGTGAAGAAAATTATACCAAAGGTATATTCAAAAGCTATTTCTCGAAAACTAAACAAAATAAAAAAGAAAGATACGTAAATATCGAGGTTGATAAAAGTGATAATGATTTAATTATTGATGGTTCTTCTTATAAAGGTAAAGCAAGTAAAGATTTTATAGTAGGCACATGGTGGAATCATGAAATTATTAAAGCAAAAGCTCAAATTAGCGGGATTTCAGGAAGGATAATCGATCAAACAGTCACATTTTTAGGAAAAGAAGAGATAAAAATTGGAGATAAAACTTATAAAACTTTACATTTTAATTTTAAATCTTCCGATGAGACTCTTCCTGATAGTAAAAAATTAAATACTGATATTTGGTATGAAGAGGATACATACCTATGGGTAAGAGCTGCTTTTGAAAAGACAGGTTTTTGGGAATATAGATTAAAAAAAGTAAATTAATGCTTTTTTTAGCCAAGAAATAACTTTACGAGTCAATAGCAAAAACCACATTTTTTGACATTTTTTTGCATTAAAATAATTTTTTTTATGTATTGCTAAAAAGTTCATTTTGAGATTAATTTAAAATAAAAAGGGAGTTCTAATGGAAGAAAATTTCAATATTCATCTAGGTAAAAAACTAAGAATGAGAAGACTTTCTTTAGGTCTTACTCAAACTAAAGTAGCCCAAGCAATAAATGTAACATTTCAACAAATTCAAAAATACGAAAAGGGCACTAACGGTGTAAGTTCAAATAGATTAATGCAACTATCACAATTTCTGAAGGTACCAATTATATATTTTTTTGAAGACTTTAAAGAATTCAAAGATATAAGCGCTAGCGAAGAAACAAATGATGATTTAAATTATTCTTTTTTAAGTAGAACATTTTCATCATTATCAAAAATTCAAAAGGATAAAATTTTACAAATTTTAAATAATACTTCCAAATTCGAAAAAGTTGGATAATTGGCTCCTCGGGCAGGACTCGAACCTGCGACCAATTGATTAACAGTCAACTGCTCTACCAACTGAGCTACCGAGGAATGAAAAGCAACATACTTTTTTTAATAAAATAAAACAACTCATTTATTGGAGGCCACGTCCAGAATCGAACTGGAATAAAAGGATTTGCAATCCTCTGCGTAACCATTCCGCCACGTGGCCAATCAATTAAATTAATTATTTATTAAAGCATTTAATTATTTTAATAAAGAAAAATCTAACTATTAGGGGTTGTAGGGTTATTGATATAAAGTAAATTAGTTAATATTCATAATTATGGAATTTAAGAAATATGACCATTCTAAGGAAGAAAAAACAATAAGTGATTATTGGATAAAAAATAATTGTTTTAAACCCAAGAAGTCAAAATTAAATAAACAGTTTTCCGTTGTAATACCACCACCAAATGTAACAGGAAGATTACATATGGGTCACGCTTTAAATAACACTCTACAAGATGTTCTAGTTCGATTTAAAAGAATGAGTGGATTTGAAACATTATGGCAACCAGGAACAGACCATGCGGGAATCGCTACTCAAGCTGTTGTAGAAAAAAACCTTGAAAAAGAAAATTTAAATAAAAATCAATTAGGCCGAGAAAATTTTATCAAAAAGGTTTGGGAGTGGAAAGAGGAGTCTGGTGGAATAATATTAGATCAATTAAAAAAATTAGGTTGCTCTTGCGATTGGTCTAGAACAAGATTCACAATGGATAAAGATTTATCTAAAGCAGTAGTTAAAGTCTTTGTTGATCTTTATAATGATAAATTAATTTATAAGGATAAAAAATTAGTAAATTGGGACACAAAACTTCAAACAGCTATTTCTGATTTAGAGGTAATTCAAAAAGATGTTCAATCACAATTATATTACATTAATTACAATATTGAAGGCACTACAGACAAAATTACAATTGCAACCACAAGACCCGAGACAATGATGGGAGATACAGCTATTGCAGTAAATCCAAAAGATGAAAGATACAGGTCATTAATTGGAAAGAATGTTTCTATACCTTTAGTAAACAGAACTATTCAAATAATTAGTGATCAATACGCTGATCCTGAACAAGGTTCTGGAGCAGTAAAAATTACACCAGCTCATGATTTTAATGATTATGTGGTTGGAAAAAGAAATAATCTTAAAATAATAAATATATTAGAAAAAGATGGTTCAATCAATAAAAATGGTATTAAGGAATTTGTAGGCTTAGATCGTTTTGAAGCTAGAAAGTTATTAATTAAGAAACTTAAAGAAAATGGTTTCTTTGTAAAAATAGAAAATATTAAAAATAAAGTTCCATATGGTGATAGATCTAACTCAATTATTGAACCTTTATTAACAGAACAATGGTTTGTAGATTCAAAAAAATTAGCAAAAAAACCTATTAAAATTGTAAAAGAAGGAAAAACATATTTTTATCCAGAAACATGGACAAAAACTTTTTTTCAATGGATGAAAAATATTGAACCATGGTGTGTTTCTCGCCAGATTTGGTGGGGACATAGAATCCCTGCATGGTATGATGAGAAAAATAATATTTTTGTAGCTGATAATGAAAAAGAAGCTTTAAAATTAGCTAAGAAAAAAAATAAAAAAATAATGAAACTAAGACAAGAGACAGATGTTCTTGATACCTGGTTCTCATCAGCTTTATGGCCATTTGCAACACTAGGTTGGCCAAAAAAAACCAAAGAACTTTTAAAATTTTATCCTACTTCCGTATTAGTTACTGGTTTTGATATTATTTTTTTCTGGGTTGCTAGAATGCTTATGATGGGAAATTATTTTAAGAAAAAAACTCCATTTAATAAAGTTTATGTTCATGCGCTAGTAAGAGATGAAAAAGGACAAAAAATGTCTAAATCTAAAGGGAATGTAATTGATCCATTAGAACTAATAAACGAATATGGAGCAGACAGCTTAAGGTTCACTTTAATATCTATGGCATCACCTGGCAGGGATGTAAAATTAGCAAAAGATAGAGTAATAGGTAGTAGGAACTTCATTACAAAAATTTGGAGTGCAAATAATTTTTTACAATTAAATAAATGTAAATATGACAAAAAGATAAACATAAATTCTATTAAATTACCAGTTAATCACTGGATTTATAACGAATTTGTATTAACTCAAAATCTAGTAACTAAGAGTCTAGAAAATTTTAGGTTTGATGAAGCCGCTAAACATATTTATCAATTTGTTTGGCACTATTACTGCGATTGGTACTTAGAGTTTTTAAAACCAATTTTTAATTCTAAGAATAGATCTGAATTGAACGAAGCTAAATTGTTTTCATCTTTTATGATGGTAAATATTCTTAAGTTATTGCACCCATTTATTCCTTTTTTTACTGAAACAATTTGGCGTAAAAACCAATACAAAAAATCAACAAAAACAAACTTGATGTTAT
>CACPGV010000019.1 GCA_902633595.1 uncultured Pelagibacteraceae bacterium
AAAAATCTTAAGACCTCTTTTTTATATAAAGTCCAAGCTCCAACCCAATTAATTAATCCAAATCTTCTTGATCCAATTTTATATTTCTTTGTAAATTCAACCATTGATAGTCTTATAACCCTTATTAAAAAAAACTGTGCAAAACTTAACCTACTAACAGGCTGAAGACGTTTTAGTGTTTTAAACCACAATATAATGCTCTAAGCCTTAAATAAATACTAAATGCAGTAAAATTATACTATGAGTTGGACAGACGAAAAAGTAGAAAAACTTAAAGCACTTTGGACCAAAGGACATACTGCAAGCCAGATAGCAGAAGCATTAGGTGACACTACTCGTAACGCTGTTATTGGTAAAGCTCATAGGCTAAATCTTGAAGCAAGAGCCCCATCTAAGCATTCTGGAGCATCAGTATCTAGAGAAAATAAGCAAATTAGACGAGGACCTGCACCAACTTCTAGAAAAGCAAAATTTCAGTCGATTTTATTAGATAAGAACTTTGAGCCTGAAAACCCTAAATCCTTAGAAGAGTTAACAGATACAACTTGTAAATGGCCTATCGGTCATCCAAATGAGGAAAAGTTCTATTTTTGTGGAAGAAAACCAGAAGGCGAATTTCCTTATTGTAAGTTACACGTTTTATATGCCTTTCAGCCAAAAGGTACAAAAGAGGAGGTGCTTGATAAAGAAGATGAAGTACCAGAATTTATTGAGAAAAAAGTTAAGTCGTCCGCTTAATTAATCTTCAAAATTTTAACATATAGCTAAATATGATATTCATAAAAAAATACCTTAAATGGCTTAGCACTTTTCTAGTTCTTACAGGTATTTTACTAACTAATTTAAATATGTATCCAATTAATATAATGTTTCATGGTGCTGGAGTTGTGGGTTGGACTATTGCTGGTTTTCTCTCAAAAGATAAAGCTATCCTTACAAACTTCGGATTACAAATACCTTTATTTTTAATAGGATTTTATCAATTGATATTTTAATGAAAAATAAAATATTTATAGGTGAATTTATAGGTAGTGCTTTTTTAGTCATGATCATAGTTGGTTCCGGGATAATGGCTCAAAATTTGACTAGAGACTTTGCCGTCATGTTATTAGCTAATACTCTTGCTACTGGCGCAGGATTGTTTGTTTTAATTAATTCAATTGCAAATATTTCTGGAGCTCACTTTAATCCTGTTGTTACAATGGCAATGTATTTCACAAAAAAAATTAAAAAAGACTTAATTTTTACCTATTTAAGTGCTCAGATTTTAGGTTGTTTATTGGGTGTAATGCTCGCAAATTTTATGTTTGATTTACCCCTTATAGAATTATCAAGCAAAGCTAGATCAGGGTTTAATATTTTTATTGCCGAAGTTATAGCAACTTTTGGTTTAATTTTCATAATATTTGGTTCACTAAAAAATGGAACTGTTGCAGTTGCTGCATCCGTTGCAACTTATATTACTGCTGGGTATTGGTTTACTTCATCAACTTCTTTTGCTAACCCTGCGGTTGCACTAGCTAGAACTTTCACTGATACATTTACAGGTATAAACTATTTAAATACACCTACTTACATAGTTGCAGAAATTATCGGTGCTTTGTTAGCTTTATTTATAATTCAGAAAATTTTTTACAAAAAATAATCCCGTGAAATGAACGCGTGAAACTAGTTTTTTTTGATTAAATTTTAAATATAATGTTATTTAATTTTTAAGATAAATATTCTTAATAACAGATAATTAATTTGCAAATAGTCAAATAATTTTTATAAGCGACCCAAGGCCTATTCAAAAAAAAAAATTAATAAATTCTTTACTAGATTTGTTTTTAACATGCTTTAAAAGTTCTATTAAGTATGACGATTCGGAAGTCAAGAATAACAATAAAAAAATGACAAAAAGGAAATAATATGGAACTTACGTTAATATACACGATTATAGGGTTCGGATTAGCAGGTTATAGTGTAATCGCTAACGACTCTATTCAAACACTCGGAACTTTTATTGCCTCAAAGCAAAAATGGTTTAAATGGTACACGCTCGCAAGTGCTGCATCACTAGTAATGATTGTTGCAATAACTTGGGGTTGGTACAGTTATGATGGAGATATTTCTTACGGAAGATTAACAAGAATACCTTTCCAAGAAATTCAATGGTACCACGCAGTCGCTCCTGCAATTCTATTGGCACTTACAAGAATAGGTATCCCAGTATCTACAACTTTTTTAGTTTTATCTGCCTTTGCCTCAACAGTTGTTTTGGAAAAAATGCTTGTAAAAAGTATTGTAGGTTATGGTATAGCGGCAACAGTTGCTTACTTCTGTTGGATTGCAGTTTCTAAATTTATTAATGAGAAACTTGATGAAGTTAAAGGAGATAAATGGATTGCTTTTTGGCGAAATTCAGTTTGGGTATCTTCAGGCTGGTTATGGTGGGTTTGGTTATCACATGATGTTGCAAACATTGCTGTGTACTTGCCTAGACAATTAGATTTTTCATTACTTTTAATTGTATTAACATACTTTACCGTTCTACTTTTTTATATCTTCTACATTAAAGGTGGTCCAATACATCAGGTTGTATTAGAAAAAACTGGAACGAGATATGCGCGATCAGCAACAATCATAAATGTGATTTATGCTGCAGTTCTTTTCTACTTCAAAGAATTGAATGATTTACCAATGTCAACAACATGGGTGTTCGTAGGCTTATTGTGTGGAAGAGAGTTGGCAATTTCAACTATGAACAAGGATTATAAATTCAAATATGTGTTTCCACTGATTGGAAAAGACTTTGTTAAAATGATATTTGGATTAAGTGTTTCGGTAGCGATCGTGCTTGCGATACATTACTTTATAATTCCTAAAGGATTATTTTAATAATCAAGACTATTTTTTCTTCTGAAGATCTTCATAAATTTTTTTAAGGTCTTCAGGAGATAGGTTTTTTTCTTTTAATTTATCTAAAATTTCTTCGTCTTCTTGGCTAACATTTTCACTCGTCTTTTGGTCTTTCACTTCACTTCTTGCTTCAAATCCAGCTTTAATATGTTTTGCGGATACTAAAATTACAACAATAGCGATAATAGCTGCTAATGATAAAAACAACAAAGTCATTATTAGATTATAGCTGATATTTGGGTAAGTGTTAAATGAGTTTAGTAAGTATGTAAATTTGTAGCAAAAGGATTAAAAAAGGTAGAATAGTCCTAATAAGTTCCATTGTATGATTATATTCATCCAATTTTCTTTCTAACCAATTTCTCTGATATTTTTTTTTTGCCATGCGTGTATTTATATCAAGAAAGTAAAAAAATCAAGTTTTTGAATTAAAACCAAGAAATATTTTTTGCTTTGCAAATTTCTTGAACTTTTTTTGGATAGTCAGTTATTATTCCATCGACACCGTACTCGATCATTCTAATAATATCTTGTTCTCTATTCACCGTCCAAACACAAGTTGCGAGTCCATGTTTGTGTGCAAGTTCAACATTTTGTTTTGTTACATCCCGGTAAAAAACACTCCACACATGACCTTCTAATGATTTAATAATATTAGGAAGTAAAAATAATTCCTCCATCGGATAATTTTTAACCATCCATGGAGAGTTCTCATAAATATTTTTTTTAGTTATTGAAAGACCTTGTTGCAAAGTAATGAATCCTCTTAGAACATTTGGGTTTTGTTTTTTAAGAGCGTAAAGAATTCTAAAATCGTATGAAGTTATTAATGTCCTGTCCTCTAAATTAAATTCTTTAATATCTTTTAGAACTAATGAGACCATTTTTTCAGGGTCTGGTGTTACATTTTCTTGTGTAGGAGTTGATTTAATCTCTAGATTTAAAAATACGTCTTTATATTTTTCTTCAGTAACTAATTTAAAAAAGTCTGTTAATCTTGGTATTTTTTCACCTTTAACAGATTTTTGATTTTTAAATCTTTTTGCGTACTTTGTTTCTGGTTTTACACTCTCAATACTATACTTACTAATTTCCTCATAAGTTAATTCTACTAATTTCATGCTTTTATCTGTGATCCAGTTTCCTGAAGCATCTTTGACTAAATCAGGATTTAATCTGTAATCGTGAAAAATAGTTGGAATATTATCTTTTGAAATTACGACATCAAATTCAACTGCCTTAATGCCTAGATCAAAAGTATATTTAAAGCCAGAGATAGAGTTTTCAACAATATCGCCTCTTGCTCCCCTATGGCCGTATATTCTTATGTAGTTAGGTTTCGTTAAAAATGGATTGATCAATTAATCCTCAAATCAGTATTAGTATCAAACAGGTGTAGTTTGTCATTTTGAATGGAAAGATTTATATTTTTTCCAATAGTTTCTTCATTAACAACACCTGAGATACTTGCAACTAAAATTTCATTACTATTTTCAAGTTTACCATGAATAAGTGTGTTCGCTCCAATCAACTCTACAAGTTCAACTTTTAACTTTATGGGACCATTTTGATCTAATTCAAAATCTTCAGGTCGCATACCTACATTAACAGGTCCATTAAATTTTGAATTAATTGGAAGTGAAGCTTTGTTTGCGAAACTTACTTTGTTATTTTGACAGTTGCCTTTTAAAATATTCATCGCTGGACTTCCGATAAATTGAGCCGTGAATAAAGTTTTGGGTTTTGTATAAACTTCTAAAGGTGTTCCAATATGTTCTACATTACCCTCGTTCATTACAATCATACGATCAGCTAATGTCATCGCTTCAACTTGGTCATGTGTAACATAAAGAGATGTAGTTTTTAATTGGGTTTGAAGTTTTTTAATCTCTAATCTCATTTGAACTCTTAATTTTGCATCAAGATTTGATAATGGTTCATCAAATAAAAATGCTACAGGATTTCTAACAATAGCTCTTCCCATAGCAACTCTTTGTCTTTGTCCACCAGACAATTGATTAGGTTTTCTCTCTAACAATTCACCAAGCTCTAAAATTTCAGCTGCTTTTTGAACTCTTGATTCAATTTCCTCTTTTGGCACTTTTGCAATTTTTAAACCATAAGCCATATTACCAAATACAGTCATGTGAGGATAAAGAGCGTAATTTTGAAATACCATGGCAATATTTCTTTCCATGGGTTCAAGTTCATTTACCTTTTTATTATCAATTAAAATATTTCCTTCATTAGCATCCTCTAACCCCGCAACCATTCTCAATAATGTTGATTTACCACAACCAGAAGGTCCAACTATAACAATCAGTTCACCATCTTTAACGTTAATACTAAGATCGTGAATAACCTGGGTTTTTCCAAAAGATTTTTTTAAATTTTGTAAACTGATTTGAGACATTATTTATCGCTTTCTAATAGACCTTTAACGAAAAACTTTTGCATACTGATTACTACTATTACTGGAGGAACCATAGCTAACATTGCCGTTGCCATAACCGTTGGCCAGTGTGCATAATCATCTCCTGTAGGTATCATTGAGTCAATTGCCATCACAATAGTTCGCATATCAGGGTCAGTCGTCATTAATAATGGCCATAAGTATTGGTTCCAACCAAAAATAAACAAAATAACAAATAGAGCTGCAATATTAGTTTTGCTAATTGGAATTAATATATCAAAAAAGAAACGCATTGGACTACATCCGTCCATTCTAGCTGCTTCAACCATTTCATCGGGTATCGTCATAAAAAATTGTCTAAATAAAAAAGTTGCTGTAGCTGATGCAATCAATGGGAAGATTAATCCCGTGTATGTATTTAATAGATTTAAATTTGCAACAACTTCATAAGTTGGTACTATTCTTACTTCTACTGGAAGCATCAAAGTAATAAAGATTAACCAGAAACATAAGTTCCTAAATGGAAATCTAAAATAGACAAATGCAAAAGCTGACAATAATGAAATGATTATTTTTCCAACTGTAATACCAATGGCCATGATTGCAGAGTTGATCATCATTTTTATTACGGGAACTTTAGCTCCATATCCTTCTGGCGAACCTCTAAATAAAGCGTTTGCATAATTTTCAAAGAATTCTGTCCCTGGTAACATTGGTAATGGAGGATAAATAATTGCATCTTGTGTAACAGTGGATGCAACAAAAGTTAGCCAAACTGGGAAGAATATAAATAATACCCCAAGAATTAAACCAAGGTGAGTTAACCAATATCCTGATTTCTTTTTCTCAACCATTAGTAATGAACCTTTCTCTCTATATATTTAAATTGAATCACAGTTAAAATTCCAACCAGCACTAAAAGAATTACAGACTGAGCTGCACTTGATCCAAGGTCTTGGCTAACAAAACCATCGGAAAACACTTTATATACTAATATGGTGGTCGACTGTTCAGGTCCGCCTGAAGTAATGGTGTGAATTACACCAAAAGTATCAAAGAAAGCATAAACAATATTTACTACCAATAAAAAGAATGTGATTGGTGAAAGAAGAGGTATTACAATCGTTCCAAATCGTTTCCAAAAACTAGCGCCATCTATTGCAGCTGCCTCAATAATTGATTTTGGAATGGCTTGTAACCCTGCTAAAAAAAATAAAAAATTATAACTTATTCTTCCCCATGATGATGCTAGAATAACTAGAAACATTGCTTGATCACCTTTTAAAGTATGATTCCACTCGTAACCTAAACCTTTAAGATAATAAGACGCCAAACCAATATTTCCATTAAACATAAATAACCATAAAACTCCTGCAATAGCTGGTGCGATAGCGTAAGGCCAAATTAATAATGTTTGATAAACACCAGCTCCTTTAATTAATCGATCTGCTAACGCAGCTAAATATAATCCTAAAGCCATGGATGAAACGGATACTGCAGTTGAAAAAATAATTGTAGTTTTAAAACTTGCTAAATAATAAGGGTCAGATAATAAAAATCTAAAATTATCTAAGCCTACAAATTCTGTTTTTAACCCAAAAGGATCTGGTAAAAATAAAGAATTCCAGATGGCTTGTCCCGAGGGGTAAAAAAAGAAGACAAAAGAAATCAATAGTTGAGGTGCAACTAGCAGTGCTGGTAGCCACCAACCTTTAAAAAAAACTCTTTTGTCCATTTGATCTTTAGAAGTATACCAGGGGCTTTCGCCCCTGATACATTAAATTGATTTATTTGTTTGCTCTTTCAAATCTTCTTAAAAGAACGTTACCTCTTCTAACAGCGCTGTCCAAAGCTACTTGGGCAGTTTTGCTGCCGTTGTAAACTCCTTCCATCTCTTCATCGATAATTCCTCTTATCTGATCAAAAGATCCAAGACGTAAGCCTTTAGAGTTTTCAGTAACTTTATTTCTCATCATCTGTACACCTGCTAAATCAGTTCCAGGATTTGCTTTATAAAATCCTGCACTTTTAGTTTTTTTAGCGGCAGCTGTTGTTACACCTAAATAACCAGTGTCTTGATGCCACTTCGCTTGAATGTCAGTTGTTGATAGGAAAGCTAAGAATGCTGCTGTAGCTTTATTCTCTTCTTTAGATTTTCCAGAAAGTGCCCATAGTGAAGAACCTCCAATAATAGTATTTTGAGGTGCATTTGTTCCACCATAGTAAGGTAAATGTCTAATACCAAATTCGAATTTAGCTTCTTTTTTGATACCAGCATAACCAGCAGAAGACTCGGTCATTAACATACATTCGCCAGCTCTAAAATTTTTACCGGCTTCGTTTCTTCTTCCCATGTATTTGAATTTACCTTCTTGTGCCCACTTACCTAAAGTTTGAATATGTTTGATATGAACTGGGCTATTAAATGATAGCTCAGTATCTAAACCAGCAAATCCATTTGCTTTAGATGCGAACGGTATATTGTGATAAGCTGAAAAATTCTCAAGGTGGACCCAACTATGCCAACAAGTGCAAAAAGGCATATCAATACCTTTTGCTTTTGCAGCATCAAGCGCGTTTCCAACTCTTTTCCAAGTACTTAAATCCATCTCCGGATCTAAACCTGCTTTTTTCATTAAATCTTTGTTAACCCATAGAACTGGTGTTGAAGAGTTATATGGCATAGATAACATTTTACCGTCTGTCGTAGTGTAGTAACCACTAACTGCTGACACAAATCCATTTGGATTAAATCTTTGACCAGCATCTTTCATAAGTTGATACATTGGAACATAAGCTCCTTTTGCAGCCATTAAACTTGCAGTACCTACTTCAAATACCATAAGTATATTAGGATGTTGACCAGCTCTAAAAGCTGCAATACCAGCGTTTAAAGTTTCTGAATAATTACCTTTTCTTGTGTGGACTACAGTGTATTTATTTTGGCTTGCATTAAACTTGTTTACTTGTTCATCAAGTAATTCACCAAGTCTTCCACCAAAAGCATGCCACCATTGTATTTCAGTTTTTGCTTGAGCAGCAGTTCCCGCAAACATTGCAAAAAGTGCTATAGAGCAAATAATTGCTTTTATTGATTTCATCATTTTTTCTCCCACGTTTTATTAAAAGAGAAAATGCTAGCACATTATATATATGAAGAGGAGTCTCTACTAAAATTAAGATTCTACCTATGGTTTTATTTTACTTTACCAAAAACGTTTAAAAGTACCACTCCAGTGATTATTAAGACTAAACCGATAGTTCCATAAATATTAGGTGTTTGATTATATTTAAAAACTCCAAACAAAGTTACCGCAGTAATTGTTAGAGCTCCATAAGTTGCGTAGGTAAATCCTA
>CACPGV010000020.1 GCA_902633595.1 uncultured Pelagibacteraceae bacterium
CTTTTTGCCATTTACAGTTAAATCTTGATCCTTGAATTCTTTTAAGTCAGGATCGTACATTTTAATTAAAGCAAAAGGATAAGGTTTATTAATTAAAACTTTACCAATTTTTGAATTTTTAAAAAATATTTCATCTTCTAACTTTAATTGCTGATTAGTTTTAATTGGCATTAATTTTCTTCTAAGTTTATTTTTCAACTTCATTCTTGCTGTATTTTCTTGTCCGATATAGCAGCCTTTTTTAAAGTCTATAGCATTTAAAGTTTCAAAATTTGCTTCTAAACTAAACAGTTGATCCTTTAAATATTCTAAACCTTTTGCAGGTATACCTAGTTGATAAGCCTTGGCAAAATAATTATCCTCATCAATTATATTTAAATTTAACTTTTTTATTGTTAAATAAAGTTTTTCCAATGGCGATAAAATTCTCGCACCTAGTTCATTATCTCTTGGATCAATGAAAAAAGGGCAATCTCGATAGGTTATTGTATTTGAAGTATTTTTAACTTCTTTTTGAATTTCTCCAAACTTATCTTTATTTATAATACCTACAACATAATTTGATGAAATATTTTCTAATTCTACTTTTGATCTCAACTTATACTTTTTAAGGTTGTTTATAATCTCATCAACAAATGCTTCTTCACAATCTAAAAAGTAGCCTTTATCTGACTTAACAACAAAAAATTCATAAAGATATTTTCCTTGAGGCGTTAGCAAAGCAGAAAAAATAGAATTTTCGGTAGTTACTTTATTTATGTCATTAGTAATAATATTTTGAAGGAATTCAATTGTGTCGCCTCCAAAAATAGAAATTAATCCTCTATTTTTCAATATTATGATTTGATCTTTCTCCATATTTGATAATTATATTGTATAATAATTAAATAATCATGTCTGATAATTTTAGTCTCATAATTAAAAACGGCTCTTGCTATATTGATGGTAAGCTAACTAAAACGGATGTGGGTTTATCAGGTAATAAAATTAAAAAAATTGGCAAAATAGAACTAAATAGCTCAAAAGTTTATGATGCTACAGATAAAGTTGTTTTACCCGGGATTATAGATACACAGGTTCACTTTAGAGAACCGGGCTCTACAGATGCTGAGGACCTAGAGAGTGGAAGCAGGGCAGCGGTATTAGGTGGTGTGACGTCTTTATTCGAAATGCCCAATACTAATCCGCCAACTTCTAATTTAGTCGAGTTTGATAAAAAATTACAAGCTGCAAAAAATAGAATGCATAGTAATTATGCTTTTTATTTTGGCGCTACACCAGATAACACAGATCAGCTTGCAAAATTAAAAGATGTAGAGGGTTGTTGTGGCGTAAAATTATTCGCGGGTTCCTCTACTGGAAATTTATTAGTAGATAAGGAAGCAGATATTGAAAAAGTGATATCCAGTAGCGACAGAATCGTTTCAATTCATTCTGAAGACGAAGATATCATTAAGTTAAGAAAAAAATTTATTAAGAAAGGTGATGTACACTCACATCCAGAGTGGAGAAATGTTGAATGCGCAATGTCCTCTACACGAAGAGTAGTTAAAATTGCAGAAAGATATGATAAAAAAATACATGTCTTGCATATAACCACAAAAGAAGAAGTTGATTTTTTAGCTATGCATAAAAAAAATGTTACTTTTGAAACTACGCCCCAACATTTAACTCTTTATGCGCCAGACTGTTACGAAAAGCTTGGATCATATGCTCAAATGAACCCACCTTTAAGAACCAAAGAGCATTATGATCGTTTATGGGTGGCAATTAAAAATAATGTAGTTGACGTATTAGGATCAGATCATGCCCCCCATCTTAAAGAAAATAAAGATAAAGAATATCCTAATAGCCCATCAGGAATGCCAGGGGTTCAAACTATTTTTCCGGTTATGCTTAATCATGTGAATGACGGGAAACTTACACTTCAGCAGTTAATTAATCTGATGTGTGAAAATCCATGCAAAATTTTTGGTATTAAAAATAAAGGCTTTATAAAAGAAGGTTATGACGCCGATTTAACAATTGCAGATATGAATAAAGAGGTAATTATTAAAAACGAAATGATTGCAAGTAAATGTGGTTGGACACCTTTTAATAATTATAAAGTTAAAGGATTTCCTGTAGGTACAATTGTAAATGGAAATTTGGTTATGTTTGATGGAAAAGTTATAATGGAGTCTAAAGGAACACCATTAAAGTTTTAATATATTATTCTCAATTAAATCAGCTTTTATCTCATCTAAAATTGCAGGATCGTCTATGGTAGCTGGCATTTTGTAAGGCTCATTGTCAGCTATTTTTCTAACAGTTCCTCTTAATACTTTTCCAGATCTTGTTTTAGGTAATCTCTTAACGACGATACCTATTTTAAAAGCTGCAACTGGGCCAACTTTTTCTCTTACCATTTTTACACATTCATCTATGATATCTTTTTTGCCTTTTGTAACTCCCGCTTTCAGAGCAAGCAAACCGATTGGGAGCTGACCTTTTAATTTATCAGCAATACCAATTACTGCACACTCAGCTACATCTTTGTGTTCAGCTAACACTTCTTCGATTGCACCAGTTGATAATCTATGACCTGCAACATTGATTATATCGTCTGTTCTTGACATGATCCAAACATATCCGTCTTCATCAATATGTCCTGCATCATAAGTTAGATAATACCCAGGGTAGGTAGACATATAATTTTCTTTATATCTTTTATCTGCACCCCAAAGAGTTGGAAAAGTTCCAGGAGGTAGAGGAAGTTTAACAACAATATCCCCCATTTTACCAGGACCAACTTCTTTACCCTCAGAATTTAAAACTTTTAAATCATAACCAGGTACAGGTTTGAAAGCTGAACCATATTTTACTGGAAAAGACTCGATACCTGTGCAGTCAGATGTTATTGCCCAACTCGTTTCTGTTTGCCACCAATGATCTATTACAGGTGAGTTAGATAATTTTTCAAACCATTTGATGGTATCTGGGTCAGCTCGTTCACCGGCTAAAAATAGTTTATCAAATTTACTTAAATCATATTTTTTAAAGAATTCACCATTTGGATCTTCTTTTTTTATAGCTCTAATTGCTGTTGGAGCCGTGAAAAGAGATTTAACTTTATGTTCTGATATCACTCTCCAAAAAACTCCAGCATCAGGAGTTCCAACTGGTTTACCTTCAAATAAAACTGTCGTGCATCCATAAAACAACGGAGCATAGACAATATAAGAGTGACCAACGATCCATCCAATATCACTTGCAGACCACCAAACATCATTTTGATGAATATTATAAATATTTTTCATAGTCCATTTCAGAGCAACTATATGCCCGCCAATATCTCTTACGATCCCTTTTGGTAGACCTGTGGTCCCTGAGGTATAAAGTATGTAAGCGTAATCATTAGCATTCATCTTTTCACACTCAGCAGGTTTTGCATCTTTGTGTGCATCATCCCAAGTGATATCCATTTTAGGATCTAGCTCAGCTTTATCTTTTTCTCTTTGAAAAATTATACATTTATTTGGTTTATGCTTTGCAAGCTCAAGAGCTTTGTTAACTAACGGTTTATAATGTACTGTTCTGCCAGGTTCGTAACCACATGAGGCGGTTACTAGAAGTTTTGCTTTTGAGTCATCAATTCTGCTTGCTAGTTCATTAGCTGCAAAGCCACCAAAAACAACAGAATGTACTGCTCCAATTCTTCCACATGCAAGCATTGTAATTACAGCCTCGGGTATCATAGGCATATAAATAATTACTCTGTCACCTTTATTAACTCCTTGATTTTTTAAAGCCCCAGCAAATAAAGCGACACGATCTCTTAATTCATTGTATGTTATATTTTTTTTAGCACCGGTAATTGGACTGTCATAAATAATCGCAAGTTTATCACCTCTACCTTCATCAATGTGTAAGTCTAATGCATTGTAACAAGTGTTCGTAACACCATCTTCAAACCATTTATAAAATGGAGGGTTATCAGAATTTAAAATCTTTGTTGGTTTTCTGTACCAAAATATATCTTCTGATACTTCTTTCCAAAATTCTTCTCTTTTATCTATAGATTTTTGATAAATATATTTGTATTTTTGATTCAAATCATTCCTCCAGAAACTCTACTTTTAAGGGAGTATTTCATAAATATCCCCAAAAAAAAATAGAAAAACCAATAAAATTGCGGGTTTTTAATAAAAAAAACACTTCACTGTAACTTTGTTTTTTACTATGTTCCCTCCAATTACTCGGTGATGGTTAGATTTACCGTTTGTCCGAGTGGTTTATATATAAACTAAAAGGAAAACTAAACAAACGAGGGAGGTTTTCATGAGTAAATTTAAAACGCTTGCACTAGCAGCCGTAGCCGTACTAGGTTTAACAGGCGCAGCTAATGCAGCAACCCCTATGCTTGAGACAGGAGATTTCGTAGGAATATCTTTCTGGCTTGTGTCTATGGGAATGATCGCAACTACAGTATTCTTTTTTGCAGAAAGAAACACAGTAGCTGCATCTTGGAGAACATCTTTAACAGTAGCTGGACTTGTAACTGGTGTTGCATTTGTTCACTACATGTACATGAGAGATGTTTGGGTGAGTACAGGTGATACACCAACAGTATACAGATATATTGATTGGTTAATCACAGTGCCACTTCAAATGATTGAATTCTATCTAATCTTGGCAGCTGTAAGAAAAGTGCCAACTTCTATATTCTGGAAGCTATTAATTGGTTCATTAGTAATGTTAATCGGTGGTTACCTAGGTGAAGCTGGTTACATACAACCATTTGTAGGTTTCGTAATTGGAATGGCTGGATGGATTTACATCTTGTTTGAAATATTCTCAGGTGAAGCGGGACAATTAGCAGCAAAAGCTGGAAATAAGTCAATGACTACTGCTTTCAGTGCTATGAGAATAATCGTAACAATCGGTTGGGCGATTTATCCTTTAGGATATATTTTCGGTTACCTAACTGGTGGTGTTGATGCAAATGCTTTAAACATAATTTACAATTTAGCTGACTTTGTTAACAAGATCGCTTTTGGTCTAGTTATCTGGGCAGCAGCAATGCAAAACACAAGATTAGCATCTAGATAATAGATAAAACTTATAAAAAAAAGGGCGGGTACATTTTGTGTACTTGCCCTTTTTTATTAGATACTTATATTAAAAATAATGGAACTCTCAAAACCATATAAAGGAAAAGGAAAACGCAAAATTAAAAAAATGCCTTTTACAGTTAAAGGCTATATTTTATATTATGCATTCTTTTGGGTAGTCATTATCTCAGTATATTTAGCATACTAATGCCAAAAATTACTTATCAAGATAATAAAGGAAATTCTAAAACTATTGATGTTGAAAATGGTCTAACTGTAATGGAAGGAGCCATTCAAAATGATATACCAGGCATCGACGCTGACTGTGGTGGATCTATGGCTTGTGCGACTTGCCATGTTTATGTCGAAGAAAAATGGTTAGATAAACTTTCTAAACCCGAGGAGGCCGAAATAGATATGATTGACATGGCATTTGAACCAAAAAAAAATAGCAGATTAAGCTGCCAATTAATTGTCTCTGATGAATTAGATGGATTAAAAGTTACTACACCATCACAACAATCTTAATGAAAAAAACAGACGCAGTAATTATTGGCGCAGGACCGGTTGGTTTATTTGCTATTCATCAACTTGGTTTAAAGGGACTTAAAGCTATAGTGATTGATAATTTGGATAGAGCGGGTGGGCAATGTATAGAATTATATCCTGATAAACCAATTTATGATATTCCGGCAGTCCCAGAGTGTACTGGTGAAGAGTTAACAAAAAATTTATTAGAACAAATTAAACCATTTAATACTGAATTTATTTTCAATGAACGAGTTGAAGAAGTTAGACAAGACAAAGATAAATGGATTGTAAAAACAAATAAAAATAATGAATTTTCTACACCTAATATTATTATTGCTGGAGGAGTGGGATCATTTGAGCCAAGAAAACTATCACTTAAAGAGATAGAAAAGTTTGAGGGTAAATCCTTATTCTACGCAGTTAAAAATAAAGAAGAATTAAAAAATAAAAAAATTTCTATTTTTGGAGGAGGGGATTCAGCCTTAGATTGGGCTTTAGAGTTATCTAACTTATCAAAAATTACTTTAATACATAGGAGAGATGAATTTAGAGGTGCACCTCATACTTTATCTGAAATTAAAAAATTGGAAAATGAGGGAAAAATTTCTATTAAAACACCGTGTCAACTTGAGTCTGTGGAAGGAAATGAGTCTATAAAATCTATCTCAGTTAAATTCGACGATGGAAAAGTTGAGAAAATAAATACTGATATTATTTTAAGTTTTTTTGGATTAGTTATGAAACTTGGTCCAATAGCAGATTGGGGTTTAAATATGGATAAAAAAACAATAGAAGTTAATTCACAAAACTTTGAGACCAATAAAAAAGGCATTTTTGCAATTGGAGATATTTGTAATTACCCAGGAAAGTTGAAACTTATTTTATCTGGATTTCATGAAGCTGCCTTGGCATCGGTTGATTGCTTTAAAAGAGCAAGACCTGATGAAAAATATAGATTTGAATTCACTACTGCTTCTAAAACGATACAAGAAAGACTTGGAAAAAAGTGATCGAATTACTAACGGCAGACACGCCTAATGGTAAAAAAATTTCAATCATGCTTGAAGAAATTAACTTTGATTACAAAGTTACAAAAGTAAATATCTATAAAGATGAGCAATTTAAGCCTGAATTCAAAAAGATAAGTCCTTTCAGCAAAATTCCAGTTATTATTGACCATGAAACAAAAACAAGTTTATTTGAGTCAGGAGCTATTCTAATTTATCTTGGTGAGAAAAGTGGAAAATTCTACGAAAAAAGTGAAAGAACAATTATAAATCAATGGTTAATGGGCCAGATGGCTTATGTTGGACCTATGTTAGGTCAACATCATCAATTTCATCATTACAATCCTGGAAAAAGTGAATTTGGTGAAAAAAGATATTTTAAAATTTCAGAGCGAATTTACAAAGAACTTGATGAAAGATTATCACAATCAAAGTATTTAGCTGGTAAAGACTACACAATTGCTGATATTGCAACTTTTCCATGGATTGCTCGTCACGAATGGCATGATATTGGTTTAAAAAAATTTAAAAATTTAACTAGATGGTACGAAGAAATATCAAAAAGAGAGGCAGTACAAAAAGGGTACGACCTTCTAAATCAAGGTGAAAAAATTCCTCAAATTTAATCTTCAACAAAAATTTTTTCATCTCTTTCATGTTTTTCTTGTGCCTCGATTGAAAGAGTAGCCACAGGTCTAGCCATAAGTCTTTTTAAACCAATAGGTTCACCAGTCTCCTCGCAAAAACCGTAAGTACCTTCCTTAAGTCTTTGCAATGCTGAATTAATCTTAGATATTAATTTTCTACTTCTATTTAAAGCTTTCATTTCTACCGTTTTGTCAGTGTAAGAAGACGCTTGATCGACAATATCTGCAGAAGAAACATTATCATCAGAAGAATTTAATAAGTTACCTAAATTATTTGCTTTAATAATATCCCTTTTCCAATTTAATAATTCTTCGGTAAAAAATTTTTTATGCTTAGCGCACATATATTTTTCCTTAGCGTTTGGAATGTATTTTTTTTTAGTAGTGGTTTTTTTTACCATTTTTTGAATTTGGCGAGTATATGTTTGATTTTAGTCGTGTCAATAGCTTATAAATTGTAATAATTTCATATTCAAATGATACTAAAAAAAAACATAACTAAGGTATTTTATCTTTTTATTTTTTCACACCTATTTTTATGGACGTTAATTCCCTCAGTCTCGAATCTAAATCTCCCTTTAGATACAATAGAGGCTTTAGCTTGGGGAAGCAATTTAGATTGGGGTTTTAGCAAACATCCGCCTTTTAGTGCTTTTGCTGTCGAAATATTTTATTTTATATTTGGAGGAAATGACTGGTCATTTTATCTACTAAGTCAAATTTTTATAGTAACAGCATTTTTTATCGTATGGAAATTTTCAAACGAAATATTTGAAAATAAATTACATTCTTTATTATCAGTTTTAATATTATCTGGAATTTATTTTTATAATTTTACTACCCCTGAATTTAATGTAAATGTGAGCCAGCTTCCTTTTTGGGCATTATCAGTTTATTTTTTTTGGAAAAGTTTAAATTTAAACAAAAAA
>CACPGV010000021.1 GCA_902633595.1 uncultured Pelagibacteraceae bacterium
CATTGAAAGCTATTGTAGTAATAACAACTACAGTAACAATTCCAATTATTACATTTTTAGCTTTTTTTGGGTCTAATTGTTGATTATAAATTCCATTAAATAAATCTGTAAAAATATTGCCAAGAAATAAATAAATTGTTTTTCCTAATTTTGGTAAAATATTAAGAAAGTTTATCCCAGCTCTACCAAGAGTTTTCCAAAGACTTATGAAGACGTTATTAAATTTTCTTGCTGTATCTTCCTTAAAGCTTGTGGCTCTACGAATTAGTCTATTCTTATCTTTTATTGTCTCATCTTTAAATTCTGCTAAGTCAGATTTTGCTTTTGAGTATGGTTTTAGGAAGTTATCTCTAAAAAAATTTGATTTGTAATCTTTTGGAATAATAATTTTACTTTTTCTCAGAATAAGTTCTATCTGTCCTGTTGTTAAGTTTTTTTTACTCCTTACATAATCTTTAATTTCCTTAACGTCATATATATGAGCTAACTCTAAAAGCTTATCTCTATAACTTAATTTTTTTTTCATTATATGGCCTCAACTGAGTTAACTTCTTTTACGTAATGTTTGAGAAGATTTTGGACACCTTGTTTTAAAGTCATTAAAGAGCTTGGACAACCTGAACAACTTCCTTGTAGTTCAACTTTAACAACACCTTCTTCAAAAGATTTAAACTTAATATCTCCTCCATCTCTTGCCACAGCTGGCCTGATTTTGGTATCTAAAACTTCAATAATTTTGTTAATAGTTTCATCATTAGTTTCTGCATTATTAGGTATGTTTTGTTTATTCTTTAATATTGGATCGTTATTTTTTTCAAAATAATCATTTAAGTGTGAAATTACCATTGGTTTTAACTCATTCCATGAAACTTCCTCAGTTTTTTTAACAGACAAAAACTTTTCCGATAAAAGAATTAGCTCAACTCCTTTGAAATTTAAAAGTTCTTTAACGAAAGGAATAGATACCTCGTTTTCCTTTATCTTTTGAAACTCCTCAGTCCCTATTGCTGAAATTGTTTTTTCGGACAAAAACTTTAGTGAATTTGGATTAGGTGTAGCTTCAGTTTGTATCATAATTGCCTTATATTATATCAAGCCTACTTTTTCACGTATATTTTTTAAGTTTTCCTCAGCAATTACATTAGCTTTTTCACTGCCTTTTTTCAGAATATTTTTTAAATGCGACTTGTTATCAAGTAATTTTTTTATTTCTTTACCAATAGGAGTTATTTCGCTTATTAGCACATCAGATAATTTTGTTTTTAAAACAGAATATTCTTTCCCTGCTAGCTCCGAGATAACTTTATCTAAGTTATTTTGTGTCAACTCAGAATATATGGTCAATAAATTTAGTGCTTCTGGTTTTTTTTCTAACAATTTTAAATTGTCAGGTATTGACTCTGAATCTGACTTTGCTTTTTTAATTTTTTTACTTATTTCATCAGCAGTGTCTTTTAAATTAATTCTTGAGTAACTAGATTCTTCAGATTTACTCATTTTTTTAGTACCGTCTCTCAAACTCATAATTCTAGAAATTTTTTTTGGTATCAATGGCTCAGGTGTAGGGAAAAAATTTTGGCAATTAAAATCATTGTTAAATTTTTGAGCAATATCTCTGGATAGTTCTAAATGTTGCTTTTGATCTGCTCCAACAGGTACGTGAGTAGCTTTATAAAGAAGTATATCTGCTGCCATTAAATTTGGATAAATATAAAGTCCGACACTTGCTTTTTCTTTATCCGATCCAGCCTTATCTTTAAATTGTGTCATTCTGTTTAACCAACCAACTCTCGAAACACAATTTAAAATCCAGGCGAGTTCTGCGTGTCCCGATACTGAAGATTGATTAAAAATTATACTTTTATCTGGATTTAATCCTGTTGCTATAAAGGTAGCCGTTGTCTCTAAAACATTATCAAGAAGATCACTAGGTTTTTGAAAGGTTGTTATTGCATGAAGATCAACAACACAATAAATACATTCCATTTCTTTCTGGAGTGAAACAAAATTTTTAAGTGCACCAAGGTAATTTCCTAGGTGCAAATTACCAGTAGGCTGGACTCCCGAAAATACTAACTTTTTATCACTCATCTAATTTGTTTTATAATTTTTAAGTTTTAATATTCCTAATAAATAGCACGATAACAAATAAAGAATACCAACAAAACTAACAATTGATATTAAATAAATAGCTTTATATTTATAAAAATACTCTAAATAATTAGCATAACTATCAAGGGCAAATGACAATACTAAAGACATTAAGATTGTTGAAACTAATATTTTGATAAAATTGAATATTAATTGATTTTTCAAAAGAAGAGCTTTTTTTAAATTTAGTAAATACAAATAAATAAAAACACCAATCCAAGTTGATATAGATGTAGCAATTGGAATAATGATAAATCCTATTTTAGAAAAAAAACTTACACTTATAAGAATATTTAAAATTACCATAAACATAGAAATATAAAAAGGTGTTTTAGTATTATCCCTAGCAAAATAAAAATTTGATAGGATTTTAACTAATGCAAAAGCAGGTACGCCAAAACCAAAATATTTGAGAGCCTCTGCCGTTAATGCAGCATCATCCTTTGAAAAAGATCCGTATCCAAATAAAGCACTGACTATTTCTTCGTAAGCTAAAATTAATCCAAAACTTGCTGGAACTGATAATAATAATGATAATTCAAAGGATTTATTTTGTATGTTTGAAATTTTTTTTAGATTTTTAGTTTTAAAAGCTCTCGAAAGCACAGGTAAAGAGACTGTGCCTACAGCTATTCCAGCAATAGCCAAGTTAATTTGATAAACTCTATCTGCGTAATATAAATAAGAAACAGCACCTGACTGGAAGGAGGCAATTATTGTTCCAACTAAAATATTTATTTGTGTAACTCCTGAAGATAAAATACTTGGTAAAAGTTTTCTAAAAAAGAATTTTACTTTACTGCTTAGTTTTAAATTTAATACTAAATCCGGCTTATAATATTTAAGTGTCACATAAACTAAAAAAAGTAATTGAATTAATCCAGCTAAGGTAACTCCGTATGATAATTGTTTAGAAAAATCTAATTCTAAATAGTATGAAACTATTAAACTTGAAATTAAAATAATATTTAAAATAATCGGTGAGGCCGCAGCAGCTGCAAATTTGTTATTAGAATTAAGAATACCAGCAAAAAAGGATGATAAACTTACAAATAATAAAAATGGAAAAGTAATTCTTGTTAGCTCTATGGCTAAATCAAATTTAACCTGATTTTCTGTAAATCCTGGGGCGATAATATAAATTAAATAGGGAGTAAAAATTTCAACAATGGTAACTATAAATAATAAAATTAACAATAAACTACTTAAAACGTCATCTGCAAATCTTTTTCCCTTACTTTTACTCTCTATTTTTACAGCAGCATAACTAGGTATGAAAGCAGCATTAAAAGTTCCTTCAGCGAATAACCTTCTAAAGGTATTTGGTAATCTAAAGGCTACAAAAAAAGCATCTGCATAAATCGACGCGCCTAAAAAAACAGCTATTAGAATATCGCGAGCATAACCTAGAATTCTACTGATTAAGGTAAAAAAACTGAATATAGAAGTAGATGATAATAGGTTCATAAATATTCTTAATTAGGCCATAAATTTTTAGTGAATTATGATTTTTTATATTACATACTCATTTAATTAAATGCCAAAAAAAACTGAGATTGATCATTATACAGATAAAGAAGCTCTTGATTTTCATATAAAAGGTAAGTCAGGCAAAATTGAGATTGGTTCTTCAAAACCTTTAACTACAAAAAGAGATCTATCCCTTGCCTATTCTCCAGGAGTGGCTGCTCCAGTTAAGGAAATTTCTAAAAATCCAGACTTAGCTTATGATTATACAAGTAAAGGAAATCTAGTTGCCGTAATTAGTAACGGCTCAGCAATTTTAGGTTTAGGTAACCTTGGCTCGCTAGCTTCTAAACCAGTGATGGAGGGAAAATCAGTCTTATTTAAAAGATTTGCAGATATTGACTCGATAGATATTGAGATTGATAGTAAAGATACTAATTCAATTATTGAAACTATCAAAAATATAAGTGGAACCTTTGGAGGTATAAATCTTGAGGATATTGCTGCACCAGATTGTTTTATTATTGAACAAAAGTTAAAAGAAATTTTGGATATTCCTGTATTTCACGATGACCAACACGGAACAGCAATTATAACTACTGCAGCCTTAATTAATGCCTTGGACATTTCAAAGAAAAATATTGCTGAGGTAAAAGTTGTAATTAATGGCGCAGGAGCGTCTGCTCAAGCTTGTGCAAATTTATTTAAAAGTTCAGGTGTTAAAAACAACAATCTAATAATGTGTGATAGCAAAGGAGTGATCTATAAGGGAAGAGGAAATATTGATCAGTTTAAATCTGCTTTTGCAATTGATAGTAAATTTAGAACTCTTGATGAGGCTATGAAAAATGCTGATGTATTTTTGGGTTTATCGGCAAAAGATGTTGTGAATAAAGACATGGTAAAATCTATGGCCAAAAACCCTATAATATTTGCCTGCGCTAACCCGGATCCTGAGATTAAGCCGGAATTAATTCAAGAAGTTAGAAATGATGCAATTATTGCTACAGGGCGTTCTGATTATCCAAACCAAGTAAATAATTTAATTGGTTTTCCTTATATTTTTAGAGGCGCTCTTGATGTAAGAGCAAAAGCAATAAATGAGGAAATGAAAGTGGCTGCAGCTAATGCAATAGCTCTTTTAGCTAGAGAAAATGTACCAGACGAAGTTGTTGCTGCTTACGGTGGAGACCGTCCACGATATGGAAAAAATTATATAATTCCCTCTACTTTTGACCCAAGATTAATAAGTGTTATCCCTGCTGCTGTAGCAGAAGCGGCGATAAAAAGTGGGGCAGCTAGAAAAAAAATAGAGGATTTTGAATTATACAAAGATCAACTCTCAAATCGTTTAGATCCGTCAATGTCACTAATGCAAGGTATTAATGCAAAAATCAGAAAAAATCCTAAGCGAGTTATCTTTGCAGAAGGTGAAGATGAAAATATGCTTAAAGCAGCTATTGAATTTGGAAGAAATAAATTAGGTATTCCAATATTGATAGGAGTGGAAAAAAGAATAAGAGATCAATTAAAGAAAATTGGTTTAGATGAAAATTATAAGATTGAGATAGTAAACTCTACAGATAAAGAAAAACGAGAGAAATACGTTAAACATTTGTATAAAAAACTTCAAAGAGAAGGACAATTAGAAAGAGATGTTGACCGATTAGTAAGAAATGATCGAATAGCATGGGGTTCATCGATGATTGCATGTGAAGATGCAGATGCAATGGTAACTGGAAATATTAGGCACTACGCCGCCTCGGTTGAAAAATTGAAATATGTTGTAGAAGCCCGACCTGGAGAAGAGATTTTTGGAATGACAATGATTGTTTCAAAAGGAAAAACTATTCTAGTTGCTGATACCAATGTACAAGATTTTCCTTCATCTGAAAGACTTGTAAATGTTTCCAAGTCTTGTGTTCGTGTTGCCAGATTATTTGGATTCGATCCAAAGGTTGCTTTTTTATCTCACTCTACTTTTGGAAAACCTATTTCAAAAAACACTAAACATGTAAGGGATGCGATTCAAATGTTAAAGAAAGAGAAAGTCGATTTTGATTTTGACGGTGAAATGCAACCAGATGTTGCTCTTAACCCAATTTATCAAGAAATATATCCATTTTCTAAAATTGTGGGAAATGCAAATATTTTAATTATGCCTGCACTGCACAGTGCTGCTATATCAACAAAACTTATGAAAGTTTTTGGTGGTGGTAAATTAATTGGACCACTTTTAATTGGGTTAGGCTTGCCTATTGAAGTTGCCCCTCTAAGAGCAAGCACCTCAGAAATTTTAAATTTAGCCTCTATTGCTTCCTATTCGTCTGATGTAATTGATTATTCAAATTAAATTTTTGTACGGCTTAACTCTGTTGCAAGATAGATAGACGGAATAACTTCTTTGACATCATAAATTTTATTTGCTTCATTGATTACTTCCTTTTTTTCTTCTTCATTCATTGCTATGCCAAAAATGTAAATATTTTTATTCACTGTTTCTAAAGTATAGTTTCTAGCTTTTGTGTTTTTATTAAAAATTAATGCTGCTCTCAATTGGCTGGTTATGAGAATATCTTTAGCAGTACTTTTGAAGTTATTTTGACCCTTTATAGTAATGGCGTTTTTGACTGAACGAACGCCTTTTGTCTCCCAAGCCATCTTAGTTATCTTGATCTTTTCCTCTGGCTCGTCAACTTTTCCTGATAAAAATATCCTTCCATCAAGAACTTCTGACTGAATTGAGATAAAATATTTTTTGTCATATAGTGCTAATCTTGCGCTCAAATTTTTTTGCATGATAGTATCATCAATTTGCATCCCTATAGTTCTAGGGTCGAAAGTTATATTTACCCCTGTACCAAATTGAGAGGCAGAAGTGCAGGATGTGAAAACAAATATCAATACTAAGCTAATAATTTTTTTCATTTTTAATTTTTAAGCACAATTTATAAATTTTTTTTTTATTTATTTTTTCCGTTTCAAAGATTAAATTAACAGTATCTTTCAAACTATATTTTTTAAGGTATTTTTTGGCTTTATTCACAATTTTTTCTTCGTCAAAACTATCAGCTTTTTTTACATTTTCTGAGATAACTATTGTCAATTCTCCTTTAAGATTGTTTTCAAAGAGTTTTAAGTCGTCAATATCCTCTCTAATAAAAGCTTCGTGAATCTTAGTCATTTCCTTAGCAATAACTATCTTTCTTCCTGAAAAATATTTTTTAAAGTTTTTAATATAAATGTTAATTTTTTTTGAGGGTATAAAAAAAACTTGGGCATATTCGCTTTGAGATAATGTGTTCAAAACTTTATCAAGCTCATTTTGTGTCTTTGGTAAAAAACCGTAAAATAAAAATTGATCTTTAAATCCCGAAACACTTACTGCAGAAATTACTGAGGAAACA
>CACPGV010000022.1 GCA_902633595.1 uncultured Pelagibacteraceae bacterium
TAGAGGTAAATTTAGTCCACCTGTTGCTTTAGATAATTCTTCTGCAGATTTCTTTTTTAGATTTTCTTTAGCGTTATTATAGGCAGCAATTATTAAATCATTTATTATTTCTTGGTTCTCTTTTTTAGCTGCATCACTAATCGTTATTGATTTAAGTACGTAATCTCCTGATAAAACAACTTTGACAAGATTGCCTCCTGCTTCTCCTTCCACTTCAATTTTTTTAATTTGATCTTGAGCCTCTTTCATTTTTTCTTGCATGGCTTTGGCTTTTGATAACATGTCGGAAAAGTCAGTCATTTATTCCTCTTCTTTTAGATCAATTAATTTAGCATCTGGAAAAGCTTTTTGGATATCCTGAGCGATTTTACTTTTCTTAAACTCTTCCACCTTGTTGCTTTTATCTTCTAAGTTTTTTTCATATACACTTTTTGCATCTGCATTTTTACTTAAAGATATAATCCATCTTTCACCCGTCCATAGAAGCAATTTTTCTGTAAGATTTTTAATGAAATTTTTGTTGAGTTTTTCATTGAAACTAATATCAATTGTGCCTTTATTAAAACTTACTAATTTTACATTTCTCTCAAGATCGTACTTAAGTTCTATTTCTTTTTCTTTATTTGCCTGGTCAATTAAATCTTGAAAACTTGTTATTTCTATTTTTGCACTTTGATTATCTTTTAATAAATTTTTTACAGGATTAGTTTTTATCTGATCAGTGCTTTTAAGCTGATTTTTAACTTGATTAGGAATGTTGGTCTTAAGTGGCTTATCATCAATTTTTTTACCAACCAAGCTTTCCTCAGATTGCTGATTAGTTTCTGAATTTTGAGTTACTTTTCTCGCATCAATATTTTTTAAATGTACTAATTGCATTATAAACATTTCTAACGATAAATTTTCATTCCCAACAATTCTTAAATCATCGATGGTTTTAATGGTTAGTTGCCAAAATAAACCAATATCTTGCATGTCTATATTTTTAGAATATTGATCAACCATTTGTACTTCTGCTTCTGATATAGACATATCTTTTTCAATTGGTCCTAAACTTATTCTTCTGCTAAATAGATAAAGCACCTCAAGAATGTCGTTTAAAAAGTTTTTTGCATCCAATCCATCATTAATGAGTTCGTGTAAAAATTTTAAAGCATCTTTTTCATTACCACTTAACACTTCTTTGAATAACGATATTATTTTACTTTTATCTGCTAACCCTAGCATTTGTCTTACATCGGGCTCTTCTATTTGTTTACCTTCATTAATAGATTGAGATATTAACGCTCGATCAAGCAACGAAATAGAGTCCCTGACAGATCCTTCTGAAGTTCTAGCGATTAATTTAATAGCATCTTCAGATATTTTACCTTTTTCTTTGTCAGCAATAATTTTTAAGTGTTTACATAGTTGCTCAACACTTACTCTTTTAAGATCAAATCTTTGACAACGAGATAAAATAGTAACAGGTATTTTTCTCACTTCTGTTGTAGCTAAAATAAATTTTAAACTTGGTGGTGGCTCCTCTAAAGTTTTTAACAAACCATTAAAAGCTTGCTTTGAGAGCATATGAACTTCATCGATTATGAATATTTTAAATTTTGCACTTGTGGGACTATATTTTGAATTCTCAATTAATTCTCTAACATCATCAATACCTGTTTTAGAAGCTGCATCCATTTCTAAAATATCCATGTGGTTAGAGCTAATAATTTCAGCGCAATGACAATACTCACCCGTTTTACACTTTTCTCCTTTGATAAAATCTTTAGTACAGTTTAGAGCTTTAGCAATTAATCGTGCTGTTGTAGTTTTTCCCACCCCTCTAATACCAGTGAGCAAATATGCATTTGGAGTTTTGTTAAGTTTAATTGCGTTAGTAATTGTTTGTGCCATTACCTCTTGGCCAATTAAATCTTTAAACTCTTGAGGTCTATATTTAAGTGCTAGAATTTTATTTGTCATTTTTAAGAGGCAGGCAACAACCTGAAAAATTTTCACTACGGCTGCTTCTTTTCAGACCTGACCGGGTTTATGAAACATCCACCTGATGCCAACCTCAATATGAGTATATCAAGATCAATTTAAATACTACAAGACTAGATTTGAATTTTGTGGACTATTTTTGCCTAAATTTTGAAGATTCGTACACTCCAAGTATGTCCAAAGTTTCTGTATGAAAGCCAAGTTCTTCTAATGCCTTTTTTACTCCAGCTTGCTCTAAATGACCTTCAAGATCTAAATAAAAGTTTGCTTGATCAAAAGTATTTTTGACAGAAAAACTTTCTAGTTTTGTAAGGTTTACTTGATTGGTGGCGAATCCTCCAAGACATTTATAAAGAGCCGATGGTTCACTTTTTACTCTGAAGATGCAACTGGTTATGTATCTTTTATTTTTATCATATTCAGGTTGTTCAATATTTTTTCCCATTATTAAAAAACGAGTAACGTTTCCTTTATCGTCTTCTATATTTTTTTGTAAAATTTTTAATTTGTACATTTTTGCCGAGAGATCTGATGCTATCGCTGCTATAGTTTTATCATTACCTTCGGCCAAATCTTTTGCTGAACCGGCAGTATCTACAGAAATAATTGGTTGAAAATTATTTTTTGTAATAATATTTTGACATTGACTAATAGCTTGAGCATGACTTCTTACATATTTAATATCTTTAATGGCCGCATCGGGTTTTCCAAGAAGATTATGCTCTACAGGAAGAAAGTATTCACCATGAATTTGTAATTTATATTTTGGTAATAAATAATGAATATCAGCTACTCTACCAGCTAGAGAATTTTCAATTGGAATTACTATTTTACAATTAGGATCGTTGTAAGCTTGTTTAAAAGTATCTTCAAATGTTGCACAGGTTTTTATTTCTGCGTCCTTATATAATTTTTCTACAGCTATGTGAGAATACGCGCCTAACTCACCTTGTATTGCAATTTTCATCTTACTCATTTGTTTCCATTATCTTTCTTACTTCCATTAAATCACTTTTAGTATCTACACTTACAGGAGAAGAGTTTACATATCCAACGTGAATTGACATTGAGTTTTCTAAAGCTCTGAGCTGTTCTAAATTTCGTTCTAATTCAAGTTTTGATCTTTTCAAGCTTACATACCTTACTAATGCTTTATTAGTAAAGGCATAAATACCTACATGATGAAAATAGTTTTCATATTCTTTTATATCTTTTCTGAAAAAATCTATAGCTTGATCAAATTGATTAATTATTAGCTTATTTTTTGTAGCAACTTTAACGTTATTCTCATCTGTTAATTCTGACTCAGAACTAAATGTACTTGCTAAAGTTCCCATGTCACATTTTCCTTTGTTCATATAAGAAACTAAATTTGTTATTGCTTTAGGATCTATGTTGGGCATGTCTCCCTGTAAATTTACAATTAAATCAGGTTTACTATTTAAATGGTTTTTGAAAACTTCATAAATTCGATCAGTGCCTGTTTGGTGATTTACCTCAGTGAGAATTGCTTTTCCTCCATTTTTATTAACTATGTCTATGATTTTTTGATCAGGTGTAGCTACATAAACCTCTCCGGTATTTGATTTTTGTGCGGCTTCATAAACATGAAGAATCATCTCTTTATTTTTTATTAGTTCCAAGGGTTTGTTTGGTAATCTTACAGCGTCTAATCTTGAAGGTATTATTATTGCAATTTTGTCCATAATTATGCGTCCCAAAGACGCAAAAAAAATTAAGTAATTTTAAGTTTTTTTATAAAAGTCATGCTATACGTCACTAAAGTATTTATCAAAAATATGGACAGTTTTGAATTAAATAAAATTATAGGTGCGGTTCTTCTTACTGCATTGATTATAATTGGTATTGGAAAATTCACTGATATTTTATTCCACGTCGAGAAACCTAAAGAGTCAGCTTACAAAGTTGAGGGATTAGAGGTTGCGTCTACAACTGCTTCTGGTCAAGAAGCTGCAAAAGTTGTTGAAGCAGTAGATATAAAAGCACTTTTAGCAATGGGTGACTTAGCGCATGGAGAAAAAGTTTTTAAAAAATGTACTGCGTGCCACATGATTGCTGCCGGAGGAAAAAATATGATTGGTCCTAACTTATGGAGCGTTATAGGTAGACAGGCTGGAGTAGTAAGTGATTATAAATATTCAAAAGCTATGGTTGCCTACGGTAAAGAATGGACTTTTGAGGAAATGAATAGTTATTTAATCAAACCTCAAGCATACGTAAAAGGAACAAAAATGGCTTTTGCTGGTTTAAGAAAAGAAAAAGATAGAGCTTCAGTAATTCTTTATATGAATTCAAAAAGCGATAGTCCTAAAGCATTACCTTAGTCTAAACACCACTTAATTACACTTTTTTGTGCATGCACTCTATTAAGAGCCTGTCTCCAAACTACAGACTGCTTTCCATCAATAACTTCATCGGTAACTTCTTCACCTCTGCCTACAGGCAAACAATGCATAAAAATTGCATTTGAATTAGCTTTTTTCATTAATTTTTTATTAACTTGAAATGGTTTTAAAATCTTCTTCTTTGTTTTTTTATTAACTTTATCATTCATCGATACCCACTTATCAGTCATCACACAGTCTGAGTTTTTTACAGCTTCATCAGGTTTTTGAGTTATCAAAAGATTAACTTTATTTTTTTTAGCCCACCCTAATATTTTTTTTCCAGGAGCATATTTTTTAGGACAACCAATTTTTAAATTGAATTTAAATTTACCGGCTGCTTCGATTAAAGAATTAGACATATTATTATCGCCGTCTCCTAACCAAGATACTGTTTTACCAGTTATAGAACCATTGCTTTCCTCATATGTTAAAATATCTGACATAATCTGACATGGATGACTTTTATCAGAAAGGCCGTTTATAATTGGAATATCTAAATGTTTACCAAACTCTTCTAAATTCTTGTGCGAAGATGTTCTAAGCATAACTATATCTACATATTCGGTTAAAACTTTTGCCGTGTCTTTTAATGTTTCATCTCCTTTGCCATAATGAATTCCATCTGGATTTAAAATAATAGAAGACCCACCTAATTGCTTAGCAGCAATATCAAAAGACATTCTTGTTCTTGTTGAGGGCTTTTCAAAAATCATTGCCATAGACTTTCCCTCGAAAGGTTTGTCGTCATCAGGAGCAGATTTATTAAATCCTTTTCTACTAAGTTTTCTAGTCTTAGCCTCATCAATAATGGCTCTTAGATCACTCGAGGAATGATCTGATATATTTATAAAATTTTTCATCTATAGTTTTTGCAAACCTTATCTATTATTTTTAAGCTTAAATTAATTTCCTGCTTTGTTACATTTAAAGGAGGCAAAAGTCTGACAACATTCTCTGCAGCTCTAATTGTAAGCAGATTACTTTTCAATAGTTTATCAATAAAGGGAACTTGATTTTTATGTAAACATAAACCCAGCAATAATCCTTTTCCTCTAACCTCTTTTATAATTTTAGGATATTTATTTTTAAGTTTATTTAATTCACTTAGAAAATATTTTCCATTTTTAGCAACGTTAATTAAAAAACCTTTTTTAAACATAACATCCATAATTGCATTCCCTGCACTCATCGCTAATGGATTGCCGCCAAATGTAGAGCCATGCGTTCCTGGTTTCATTCCTGATGCTACCTTTTTATTGACTAATACGGCGCCTATTGGAAAACCGCCCCCTATTCCTTTTGCAATTGGAACAATGTCAGGCTTTATTTTTGCATGCTCAAATGCAAAAAACTTTCCGCTTCTACCTATTCCGCATTGAACTTCATCAAGAATAAGTAATATTTTTTTTTTATTACAAAGTTTTCTTAATCCAACTAAACAAAAATCTGGAATAACTTTTATTCCACCCTCACCCATAATAGTTTCAACCATGATAGCGGCAGTTCTACTTGTAATAGCTTTTTCTAAACCTCTATGATCGCCAAAATTAAAATGATCAAAACCATCAACTTTAGGACCAAAACCTTCTATGGCTTTTTTACTATTGCTAGCAAAAATAGTTGCGAGAGTTCTGCCGTGAAAACTATTATTAATACATAAAATTCTATTTTTTCTTGGTTTACCTCTAGAATAAAAATATCTTCTTGCAAATTTTATTGCAGCTTCTGTGGCTTCAGCACCTGAATTTTGAAAAGCAACATAGTCTGCAAAAGTTTTTTGGGTTAATCTTTTTGCTAATCTTTCCTGTTCAGGAATGATAAAAGCATTTGAAACATGCCAAAGTTTTTTTGATTGCTTATAAATAGATTTAATCAAATGATTATGAGAGTGACCTAGGCAATTTACGGCTATACCTTGAACAAAATCTAAGTATTTTTTACCTTTTGTGTCATATAGAAAACTTCCTTTTCCTCTATTAAAAGAAATTTTTTTTCTATTATAAGTTTTTAATATCGAGCTCATTTTAAGACTTTATTTTATAACCATTTTTATACAACAAGTAAGTTATAAACCAACTTACAACACTTAAAATTGTCAAATACACTAGACCAACTGTAATTGATCCATCTGCTTGCCCAATAAAACTATATCTAAATCCGTCTATCATATAAAAAAATGGGTTAGCTTTGCTTACAATTTGTAAAAATTCTGGCAATCTGTCTATTGAATAAAAAGTGCCTGATAAGAAAGATAAAGGAACAATCACAAAATTTGTTACAGTCGCCATGTGATCGAATTTTTCAGCCCATAAACCAGCTATTATTCCTATGTTCCCCAGTATGAAGGATGAAAGAAGAGTAAATATAACAAGTAATAGATAATTTGTGATTTCTATTTTTATAATAAGTTTAAAAACAATTATCGAAACTGCAGCTATCATTACACTTCTAGTAACCGCTGCAAGAGAAATGGAGACAGTAACCTCAGCAGCTGACAGAGGAGCGTAAAGAAGGTCAAGTATGTTACCTTGAA
>CACPGV010000023.1 GCA_902633595.1 uncultured Pelagibacteraceae bacterium
ATGTTTTCTTCATCTAATGAGCCAGGAGGAACTTCATACAGACACAGATTTGAAAATCCTAAATATACCTTTGCTGGTAAAACTGGTTCTTCACAAATAAAAAGGTTCACTGAAGCTCAAAGAGAAGCTGAAGTTAAACAAAAAGACATAAAGTATAAAGATAGGGACCACGCACTATTCGTGGCATTTGCTCCATATAAAAATCCACAATATGCAATTAGTGTTTTAGTTGAACATGGGGGGTCTGGTGGTAAAGCTGCTGCTCCTATTGCAAGAAAAGTAATTAAGAAAGTTCTTGAAAGACATGAATTAAGAGAGCGTATAAATCAATTAACTGGAGAACCTGTCTAATGTTACAGCCAAGATCTATTCAGTCCACATTAAGTTTAAGAGATAAAATATTTTCAATTGATTATATCTTAGTATTGTCAATTTTAGTTTTAGGCATCACTAGTATGTTCGCGATGTACTCTACAGATGGCGGAGAATTTAAATATCATACTAATAGTCATATTCTTCGTTTTTTTGTCTTTTTTGGAATGTTTTTTGTGGTTTCATTAATCGGAATAAGATTTTGGCATGACACTAGTTATTTAATTTATGTTGGAATTTTTATTTTACTTCTAGCTGTGAAATATTTTGGTCTTACATCTTCCGGGTCTAAAAGATGGTTAGATCTTTACTTTATGAATTTGCAACCTTCAGAACTAATGAAAATTAGTCTAATTTTGTTTCTAGCCAAATATTATCATCGTATTTCAATTGAAAATGTAAATTCTTTTAGACATTTAATTTTACCAATCACAGTTCTAGTTGGGCCAATTATCTTAGTTGCAACACAACCTGATCTTGGAACTTCAATTCTAATTGCAGCTGGAGGCATAGTTGTTGCCTGGTTAGCTGGAGTTAGAGCAAAATTTTTTATTTATTCCGGGGTGGCTATGCTTGCTTTATTGCCGGTAGCAATTTCATTTTTAAAACCTTATCAAAAATCAAGAATTTTAACTTTCCTAAATCCAGAAAGAGATCCTTTAGGTGCCGGATATCAAATTATCCAATCTAAAATTGCTATAGGTTCTGGAGGATTATTTGGTAAAGGTTTTTTAAATGGTTCTCAAAGTTATCTAGATTATCTACCAGAAAAACATACTGATTTTATTTACACACTCTTTTCTGAGGAATTTGGTTTTTTTGGATCATTTTTCATTCTATTGCTATATGCCTTAATTATTTACCGGATCGTTAGAATAGGAAATATAACGAGGAGTAATTTTGGTAAATTATATTGTTACGGTTTTGCTACAGCTTTCTTTATATATGTTGTTGTAAACATGATGATGGTACTAGGTTTGCTACCCATAGTAGGTTCACCACTTCCAATTATGTCGTACGGAGGCTCTTCTATGATGGCTATAATGTTTGGTTTAGGCATAGTTATGTCTTGTAAGATTTACAGGGATGTCCCAGTTAATTAACTCAAGACCTAAAATGAGCAAATTTTATTTTATTTATAACTTGTAAAATTTGTTCATAGATGATTAGTTTAAATATAATTATATGTTCGGCGATAAAAAAAATAAAATTAAAGACTCAGAGAGATCACTAATAAGTGAGACTGTTAGTATCGAAGGAACAATTAATAGCTCTGGAGCAATTGATGTTGCAGGTTTAGTAAAAGGCCCAGTCTACTCCAAACAATTAGTTATAAGAGACACAGGTTCTATTACTGGGACAATCGAAGCTGACGATGTAGAAATTCACGGTCATTTAGATGGTAAAGTTTCAGCACAGAATATCGTTGTTGGTTCTACAGGAACAGTTAAAGGTGACATTGAATTTGGCAATAATTTAAGAACTGAGAATGGCGCTGATATTGATGGCTATATTAAAAAGACAAACAGCTCAAAATCTAAATTAACAGGTGACTTTTTATTTAAGAAAAAAGACAAAAAAGACCCGTCAGAAGCTGAAGATAGACCTGACGTTGTAAATAAAGAAGCTATCGCCTAATCTACCGCACTACTATTTTTTTTAACATTGCAATATAATTTCTAAGTGGAAAATTATAAATGCAAATCTGTGGGTATTGTAGGATCTGGTATCCAAGGAGTTTGTACAGGTCTTCAATTAATTAAAAAAGGTATACCAGTAACTATCTTCGATAGACACGATCCTTTATCAAAAGAATTTAAACCAGCGTCTTACGGGAATGCAGGACATTTCTCTCCTTATGCTGTTCTTCAATTTAATAGACCAGATGTGTTAAGTGATGTTCCAAAAATGTTAATGAGTTCTTATGGTCCCCTAGCTTTGAAATGGAATTATATACCAAAAATGTTTAACTGGTTCTTTCATTACTTTAAAAATTGTAATCAGAAATCTATGATGCACACAGCTAAGTATATGCATCAAATTTTAAGTTTATCGAATGATGCCTATGAAGAAATCTTTCAAGAAATTGACACAACTGGTTTAGTTGAAAAAAAAGGTATCATTTATATTTGGACTAATAAAAATCTCAAAAGTAGAAAACTAGAAATTAAAGTTAGGGAAGAATTAGGTATAGAACAAAAACTTTTAACTCAAAAAGAAGTTTTAGATTTAGAGCCAAATTTAAAACCTGTTTTTGATGCTGGAGTAATTTATGAGAGCGCCATGCACGCCAGAGATCCTCATGGGATTTTAAAAGAGATATTTAAACTCTTTTTAGAAAGAGGTGGTAAATTTATTCAAACAAATATTAAATCTTTAGAACAAATAAATATGAATGAAACCGTTATTAAATCTGAGAGCAATGAATATAAATTTGAAAAAACAGTAGTGGCTTCAGGTGCTTTTTCAAAGTCTTTAACAGATCAACTAGGTGAAAAAATACCTTTAGATACAGAAAGAGGATATCATGTTCATTTTAAAGGCAAAGATCATCTTATTCAAAGACCTGTTATATTTTTAGACAGAGGTTTTGGTATGACACCAATGAACCAAGGATTAAGAGCAGTGGGAACAGTGGAATTGGGAGGGTTAAAAAATCCACCATCAGAAAAAAGAATTGACTATATAATTAAATGTGCAAAAGAATTACTCCCCCAGTTGGGAGAACATGAAGATGAGTGGTTGGGTTTTAGACCAACACTTCCAGACTTCTTGCCTATTATGGGGCCATCTTTAAAAAATAAAAATATTATTTACGCATTTGGTCATCAACATTTAGGCTGGACTCTAGGCGCTATTACAGGCAAAATTATCTCTAGGGTAGTTGCTGGAGAGAAAACAAATTTAGATTTAACTCCTTACAGCTCAAAAAGATTTAATTAGGAAATTTCTGTTTAAAAAATACTTAGCTTACATATTACTAATTGTAGCCGCTTTATGCTGGTCTGGTAATTTTATAGTTGGAAAATTTGCATATTTATTTGAAGTTCCTCCGCTTACTTTAAATGCTTTTAGGTGGTTTTCAGTCTGGTTTATTTTATTACCTTTTACGTATAAAGAAATTTATAATAATTTGGATTATATAAAAAAGAATTTCTTGGTAATTGGTTTTATGGGCATAATAACCATAAGCACTTTTAATTCTGTTGTTTACTTTGCTCTTAATTATACTCAAGTTATTAATGCTGTTTTAGTTCTTGCAGCGATACCTGCTATTACAATTATTTTATCGTCATTAATGAAAATTGATAAAACAAATTTTTTACAAATTTTTGGTTTAATTTTATCTATTTTAGGCATTAGTTCAATTATATCTAATGGTGAGATACAGAGGATTACTTCTTTAAACTTTAATAAAGGTGATTTATGGATGTTAGTTTGTGTTATCACCTGGTCGTTATATTCAACATTACTTAAAAAATATAAATTTAAACTTTCTCAATTTTCTTTAATTCAATTAATGGTATCCGTTGGTATACTATTTTTAATTCCACAATATTTTTATGAGCAATCTATAGGCTTAGAGGTTAAATTTAACAAAGCGTTTTTTCTTATCCTTTTTTACGTTGTAATTTTTCCAGCTATTTTTGCTTACTACTGCTGGCAAAAAGGAATAGAAATTATCGGGCCAAATCGTGCTACTATGTTTATTCAATTGATGCCGTTATTTAGCGCTCTTATGGCTATAATTATTTTTAAGGAAAATTTTGAATTATTCCATTTTGTAGGAGCTGCTTTTATAATATCAGGTATTTATTTATCAAATAAAAAAACATATGGTTAAAGTTGCTGTTTTAGATGATTATCAAAATGCTTTTCAACAAATTGTTGAAGTAGATAAATATAAAGATAAATTTGAATTTAAAATATTTACTAATCCTTTTAATAGTGAAAAAGAGGCAATAGTTGAGCTTGAGGATTTCGAGGCTTTATTAATTATGAGAGAGCGAACTCCCATGACCAAAACGTTGATCGAAAGTTTACCCAAATTAAAATATATAATGACTTCAGGAATGCGGAATAAATCTATTGATTTGGAAGTTGCAAAAAGAAAAAATATTATCGTTTGTGGAACAGATATTAATTCAAACCCCGCTGCTGAAATAACTTGGGCTTTAATTTTAGGCTTGTATAGAAATATGAAACAAGAGATTGATAATATGTTTCAAGGTTATTGGCAGACAACTATAGGTTTGGAGTTAAAAGGAAAAATGCTCGGCTTAATTGGCCTTGGTAAAATAGGCACTCAGGTGGCAAAAGTTGCTAAAGCCTTTGGTATGGAAGTTTGTGCTTGGAGCGAAAATTTAAACCTCTCGCGTGCAAATGAGTTGGGTGTACTACCGATGAGCAAAGAGGATTTATTAAAGAATTCAGATATTATTTCAATTCATTTAGTATTGGGTGATAGATACAAACATCTTATTAGTAAAAAAGAATTAGGCATGATGAAAAAAACAGCTTTTCTTGTTAATACTTCAAGAGGACCAATTATTAATGAAAACGATTTAGTAGAGGCATTAAAAGATGAAAAAATTGCTGGAGCAGGTTTGGATGTTTTCGAAAAAGAGCCTCTTCCACAGGATCATAAATTAAGATTTCTTCCTAATGCTTTGTTATTACCCCACATCGGTTACGTAACTGCTGAAAATTACGCAAAATTTTACTCGCAAATGATTGAAAGTTTAGAAAGTTGCCTGAGAAACAAGCCTTTAAGAGTAATATCATAGATAAGCACTTCCATTACAGGTTGTATTATATATAAACTCAATTTGAGTGATTCGTTTGTTTTATTACGAGCAAATCTCTGCTTAAAATAAGAGAATTATATAAAGGGAGTATGAAAAAAATATTTAGCTTATTAGCTATGTCAGTATTCTTAAGTGGGTGTGTTGAGTCGATGGCTCTAATTGGTCCAGCTACTACAGGTACTGGTAGTGGAAAGATAGCTCAATCAGCCACGTCATCAATACTGAGTTATGGAGTAAAAAAACAAACTGGAAAAAGTCTAGTGGAACATGCAATGATATATGCTGAGGAAAAAAATCTGCAGAAAAAGAAAGAGCCTTGCTTATCATTTGCAGAAAAAACTAATTCAGAAATTTGCGATATTCGGAAAAAGCAATTGAAAATATCTAAATCGAAGATCTTGAAGAAATCTAAGGAAAGATCTATGAAAGATCTTACTTCATCACTACAGTCTAATATAAATAATAAATCTAAAATTAAGTATTTAGATTAATTAATTCTAAAACAAATTCAGCATTTAAAATTTAATATCTTAACTACCTTAGGTTGTGTTAATAAAAATTTATACACTCAAAATTAACTTTTATTTAAAGATTAAGCCGATATATCAAACCAATCAAAACAAGTATTTATCATGAAAAAAATATTGCTTTTATTATCAATTATTTTCTTTTTGAATGGTTGCGCTGAATCGTTAGCATTACTCGGTCCAGGTGCCTCAAACGGAAGATTTGTTCAATCCAGTTTAAATTCAGCGTTAAGTTATGGGGTTAAAAAACAGACAGGAAAAACTCCTTTAGAACACGTTATTGCTTATGCTGAAACTAAAAATCCTGAGAGAAAAAAAGAAACCTGCATTTCCTCTTTAGAAATGACAAGGTCTGAATTTTGTACAATAGCGAAAAAAAAAATATCATTAGCAAATACTGTACTAGCAGAGAAGAAAATAGAAATTGCACAAAAATTTCCTAAAATTACAAAAAAAAAAGAAATATCTTTGATTGAAAGAATAGCTAAAAAATCAGTTATCTATAATAGAAGGTAATCCTAAATTCTTCCAACCAGGATCTTGACCATTTCCACTAAACCCATCAGAAATATTTAAAGAATTATAACCCTCTGCTGCTAAAAGGTTAGCTGCAATAATGGACCTACCACCCGCTGCACACATTACCAGCACTTGTTTTTTTTTATCAATACTTTGTTTAACCTTGTCTAAAAAACTTGGGTCTTTTGAAATTGTTATAAAGACAGATTCAATACCTAGGTCTTTTGTATCGGGTTTACCAATTGTGTTCCACTCATCCTCTGTTCTGACGTCTAGCAAAATAGTATTAGGATTTTTATCGATGAATTTTTTTATTTCTGATGATTTGATTTGTTTGACCATTGAGTGGCCCCACTATAAATAATTGGGGCCACTAAATCAATTTTTAAGCAGCCAAAGCTTGCTTTATATCAGCAACGATGTCATCTGGATGCTCGATACCGATTGATAATCTAACGTAACCTGGAGTTACTC
>CACPGV010000024.1 GCA_902633595.1 uncultured Pelagibacteraceae bacterium
GATATTTTTTTCTAAATTTGGTTTGCTAACTATAAATAATTCTGCTTTAAAGCAATCGATTGAAATTGTTAGAAGAAGGATAGATGATGTTGGGACTAAGGAGCCTACAATTTTACAGCGAGGTGAAAAGAGAATACTTGTTGAATTACCAGGATTAAAAGATCCTGAAAGAATAAAATCCTTATTAGGAAAGACAGCTCAATTAAATTTTAGACTTGTTGCTGATAATAATGAATTTGGTACGGATGAGCTTGTTACTGAAAACGGTGAAAGACTTAACGTCAGTAAGAGAATAATAATGAGCGGTGAAAATCTCATTGATGCTCAGCCAAATATAAATAATGAAAATAATGAGCCTACAGTTTCTTTTACACTCGATAGGCCAGGATCACAAAAATTCGGTAGAGCAACCACGGATCACGTTGGAAAAAGATTAGCTATTGTTTTAGATGGAGAAATCGTTAGTGCCCCTAACATTAATGAACCAATTACTTCTGGAAATGGAATGATTTCAGGTAATTTTACTTTTCAAGAGGCAACAGATTTATCACTATTACTTCGTTCAGGGGCTTTACCAACCCCATTAATAGTTGTAGAGGAGCGTACTGTTGGCCCAGATTTAGGCGAAGACTCAATTAAATCAGGAATAACCTCTTTAATTGTAGGATTTGTTTTAGTGATAGCATTTATGCTTTATAAATATAAAATTTTTGGATTGATTGCAAATACAGCTCTTATAGCAAATTTATTAATGTTGACTGGAGTGCTTACAATCTTGGAAGCAACTTTAACCTTACCTGGTATTGCTGGAATAATTTTGACTGTAGGTATGGCTGTCGATGCAAATGTATTAATCTTTGAGAGAATAAGAGAAGAATTAAAAACTGAAAAATCAATTATACATGCTTTTGACTCTGGTTATTCTAAAGCAAAAATTACAGTCCTTGATGCAAATATAACAACTTTAATTGCTGCTGTTATATTATTCGCGTTTGGATCTGGCCCAGTAAAAGGTTTTGCAATTACTTTGGGAATTGGGATTGTAACCACTCTTTTCACTGCATACTTTTTAGCTAGACATCTTACTTCTTTAATCGTTTTAAATACAAAAAATAAAGAGATAAAGATATAATGACAAATATAAATTTTTCATCAAAATTTAAGCATGCAAATATTTTTTCTTTAGTGTTATTTTTTTTAAGTACTATTTTTATAATATTTAAAGGATTAAATTATGGAATTGATTTTAAGGGTGGGACTCTTATTGAGCTTAGATCAAATAATATAGAAGCTTCTTCTATAAGAGATGTTTTAAAAAATATGAATTTAGGTGACATAAATGTTAAAAAATTTGGAAAAGATGGAGACTACCTAGTTAAAGTCGAGCAAATGGGAGATAATAATAAACTTATACCTAAGATTAAAAAAAATCTTTCAGATAGTCTAAATTCTGATATTAATTTTAGAAGAGTAGAAAACGTAGGTCCAAAAGTCAGTGCAGAACTTTTGCAATCCGGAATTATTGCCATTTCGTTATCACTTGCAGCTATGCTTTTTTATATTTGGATCAGATTTGAATGGCAATTTAGCATTGGTTCAATTATTGCACTATTTCACGATGTTGTAATTACTTTAGGTATTTTTTCTATTTTATCTTTAGAAATTAATCTTTCCATTATTGCTGCTGTACTAACAATTGTTGGTTATTCTATGAATGATACCGTTGTGATATATGACAGAATTCGAGAGAACCTTGGTAAATATCATAGATTGAATGTAAGCGACATTGCAAACTTATCAATTAATGAGACACTAGCCAGAACTATAATTACTTCTGTTACAACGTTGTTAGCTTTATTTTCAATATTTATTTTGGGAGGAGAAATTTTAAGAGGATTTTCTTTTGCAATGATATTAGGTGTATTGATAGGTACATACTCATCAATATTTGTAGCCTCTCCCATTTTAAAAATGTTTAAAGTAAGTCACAAAACTCTAGAAAAAGAGGAAGAAAAGATAGTTCCTTAAAGCTAATTTTTTAGGCAGTTTTTTTCATCGAATTATTGCCCATTATTTCTTTTATAAACTTACCTGTGTAGCTTTCTTTTACCGTAGATACTTTTTCTGGCGTACCCTCTGCAATAATTTTTCCACCGTTAATTCCACCTTCTGGACCCATATCTATAATGTGATCTGCTGTTTTAATAACATCAAGATTGTGTTCAATGACTACAACTGTATTCCCTGTATTCGCAAATGCTTGAAGAATTTCCAATAATTTCTTTATATCGTGAGAGTGTAAACCTGTTGTCGGTTCATCTAAAATGTACAGAGTCCTTCCGGTCGGTCTTTTAGATAGTTCTTTAGCCAGTTTTATTCTTTGCGCTTCACCGCCGGATAGCGTCGTTGCTTGTTGACCAATTTTCATATAGCCAAGACCAACATGTTTAAGAGTAATTAATTTAGATCTTATATTTTGAATATTTTCAAAAAACTCACATCCTTCATCAACGGTCATATCTAATACATCAGCAATATTTTTATTTTTAAATCTAATCTCTAATGTTTCTCTATTATATCTAGCACCTTTACAGGTATCACATGGAATGAATACATCTGGTAAAAAATGCATTTCATAAGTAATCACACCGTCACCTTCGCAAGTTTCACACCTACCTCCTTTCACATTAAAAGAATATCTTCCAACTTTATATCCTCTACCTTTAGACTCTGGTAATCCTGCAAACCACTCTCTTATCGGTCCAAAAGCACCTGTGTATGTAGCTGGATTTGATCTAGGCGTTCTTCCTATCGGCGATTGATCTATATCAATTATTTTATCTATAAGCTCTGTTCCTTTAAACCCAGTGAAAGCTTTAGGTACTTTACGGCTTTTATTTTTATTTAACATTAGATTAAACGCGTTGTACAAAGTATGTAAAATAAGAGTGGATTTTCCACTTCCTGAAACTCCAGTTACGCATGTAAATGTGCCAACTGGAATTTTGAGATTAACTTTTTTAAGATTATTTCCACTTGCACCACTAATTTCTATAAACCTCCCATTTTTTGCCAATCTTCTTTTTCTTGGAACTGGAATATATTTTTTTCCAGATAAATAATCTCCTGTGATACTTTTAGAGTTTTTAATTATTTCTTGAACTGTACCATCAGCAACAATTTGGCCTCCGTTTAATCCGGCCTCTGGTCCTATATCAATAATGTGATCTGAATTCTCCATAGTTTCAATATCATGCTCAACTACGATAACAGTATTACCTAGATCTCTTAATTTTTTAAGTGCTGTAATCAATTTTTTATTATCTCTTTGATGTAATCCAATAGAGGGTTCATCAAGCACATATAAGACTCCAGTTAGACCGGAACCTATTTGAGAAGCTAATCTTATTCTTTGAGCCTCACCACCAGATAACGTTCCAGACTCTCTTGAAAGGGTAAGATAATTTAACCCAACGTTTAAAAGAAAATTTAATCGCTCATTAATTTCTTTTAATATATGTTGAGCGATTTTATTTTCACGCTCAGTAAGTACATTTTGTAAATTTTCAAACCACTTTTGAGCATCATCTATTGATTTTTCAGTTACTTCACTAATATTTAAAGAATTTATTTTTACACAAAGGGCTTCATCTTTTAATCTCATTCCCTTACATTTTTCACATTTTGATTCACTCTGGTATTGAGATATTTCTTCTCTTTTCCATTCACTATCTGTTTCTAGGTATCGCCTTTCAAGATTATTAATTACACCTTCAAAAGTCTTTTTTGTTGTATAAGCCTCATATCCATCATCATAGGAGAATCTTATTTCTTCCTCGTCTGATCCATAAAGAATAATGTCCTGAATTTTTTTAGGTATTTTTTTCCAAGGATCTGACATTGAAATTTTATAATGCTTTGCTATAGAAGCTAAAGTTTGAGCATAATATAAAGACGTAGATTTAGCCCAAGGATCAATAACACCATCTTGAAGATTTTTTTTTGGATCTGAAATAACCAGATTAGGATCTACGTTTAAATTATGACCAATTCCTTCACACTCCTCACAAGCTCCATAAGGAGAATTAAAAGAAAATAGTCTTGGTTCTATTTCTTCAATTGTAAAACCACTTTCTGGACAAGAGAATTTTGAGGAAAATGTAATAGTCTCACGTTTTCTGAATTTTTTTGGTAATGTTTCATTCTCATATTCAACAATTAATAATCCATTTGAAAGATTTACAGCTGTCTCAACACTATCAGCTAATCGGTTACCAAGGTTTGAGTTTAAAATAACTCTATCGACAATTATTGAAATTTCATGTTTTATTTTTTTATTTAAATTTGGGAATTCATCTATATTTAGATATTTTCCATCAACTTTAATCTTGGTAAATCCTCTTTTTTTATAGTTTAAAATCTCTTTTTTATATTCTCCTTTTCTGCCTCTTACTATTGGAGCAAGTAAATAAATTGTACTGTCTTTTGGTAATTTTCTTATTTTATCAACCATTTCACTTATGGGCTGAGAAACAATTGGTTTGCCAGTAAATGGTGAGTAAGGAATTCCTATACGAGCGTATAAAACTCTCATATAGTCGTAAATTTCTGTTACAGTTGCCACTGTAGATCTAGGATTTTTTGAAGTATTTTTTTGTTCAATAGATATAGCTGGACTTAAACCTTCAATTAGATCTACTTTAGGCTTTTTCATTTTATCTAAGAACTGCCTTGCATAAGATGAAAGACTTTCAACATATCTTCTTTGTCCCTCAGCATAAATCGTATCAAATGCTAAAGATGATTTTCCTGACCCAGAAAGACCGGTTATGACAACTAATTTTTCTTTTGGTATTTCAAGAGAAACATTTTTTAAGTTGTGTTCTTTAGCGCCTTTTACAACGATTTTTTTCAACATATTTTTTTCCTAAATTAACATACTCCTTATATTTATTAGCTTATTATGATATAAATGTTTAATTAATAAATAAATATTCAATTAATATTCAAGAATTAGTATGGCTGGAAGTTTAAATAAAGTACAATTAATAGGTCGTTTAGGCGCAGATCCTGAGATAAAACAGATGGTTAATGGCAAAAGTGTTGCAAGATTAAGTCTAGCCACAAGCCAGAGCTGGAAAGATAAATCTAGTGGAGAGAGAAAAGAAAAAACAGAGTGGCATCGAGTTGTAATTTTTAATGAAGGACTAATCAACGTTGTACAACAATATGTTAAGAAGGGTGCTAATGTCTACGTAGAAGGCCAATTAAGCACCAGAAAATGGAAAGATGAGTCAACAGGTCAGGATAAATACTCCACAGAAATAGTTCTTCAAGGATATAATTCAAGTTTAACTATGCTTGATAGTAAAGGAAGTAATAATAATTCTAATTTAGTCTCAGAAAACAAAAGCTCATTACCTAACGAAAATCTAAATCAAGATAGCTCAGATTTAGACGATGAAATTCCTTTTTAAAATTTCATGGAAAAAAATATTCTAGAGAACAATAAATCTTTTAAACCTATCTTTGTTCAAGATGAAATGAGTTCATCATATTTATCTTATGCCATGAGTGTAATAGTTAGCAGGGCATTACCAGATGTGAGAGATGGATTAAAACCAGTTCATAGAAGAATAATTTATGCAATGTATAAAGGTGGTTATGATTGGTCAAAACCATTTAGAAAATCAGCTCGTATAGTTGGAGATGTCATAGGTAAGTACCATCCTCATGGAGACCAATCAGTTTACGATGCTTTGGTCAGACTTGTTCAAGATTTCTCTATGAGTGTCCCATTAATAACTGGTCAAGGTAATTTTGGGTCAATAGACGGAGATCCTCCAGCTGCAATGAGATACACAGAGACAAAACTTGGAAAAATTGCTCAATTTTTAACCGAAGATTTAGAAAAAAAAACTGTTGAATATAGAAGTAATTACGATGAAACAGAGAAAGAGCCTGAAGTTTTACCTTCACAATATCCTAACATTTTAGTTAATGGAGCAGGAGGTATTGCTGTTGGAATGGCCACAAGTATCCCTCCGCACAATTTAGGTGAAATTATTGATGGAACAATCGCTTATATTAATAACAAAGATATTACCATCGCCCAACTCATGAAATATGTTCCAGGTCCTGACTTTCCTACAGGAGGAATAATAATTGGAAAAGATATTATTAAACAAGGTTATAATAAGGGTAGAGGATCATTTAAAATAAGAGGAGAGATAGATTTAGAGGAAAAGAAAAGCGGTAGAGAAACATTAATTATTAAATCTATACCTTATCAAGTAAATAAATCTTTTTTAATTGAAAAAATAGCCCAGCTAGTTCGCGATAAAAAGATTGAAGGCATAAGAGACATAAGAGACGAATCTAATAGAGAAGGTATAAGAGTCGTAATTGAATTAAGAAAGGCAGTTGAACCTGAAACAATAAGAAGACAACTTTATAAACTAACTAACATTGAAAGTTCATTTGGTTTTAATACTTTAGCAATTGTAAATAACAAACCAAAGATTTTAAATTTAAAAGAATTTATATCAGAATTTATTAAATTTAGAGAGGACACTGTAATTAAAAGAGTAAAATTTGATTTAAAAAAAGCAGAAGAAAGAGCTCA
>CACPGV010000025.1 GCA_902633595.1 uncultured Pelagibacteraceae bacterium
AGCAAAGCTCCAACTCCAGTAATTTTTTTAAATTCTTTAATAATTTTAAAGTATTCTATATTATCATTTTTTTTCAATATTTGAGCTCTAGCGGTTTTATCGTATGGGTGAATTGCTGCTTGTAGATTTTTATGAGCAAACTTCTTTGTTTCAAAGGCCATGGACATAAATCTACCATCCAAATTTTTAGGATTTGATATAAATTTATTTCTGTCTTCAAAGAGGATAGTGGGAGTAAAGGGCATCCAAAAATCTCTTTTTTTTATCTTTTTATTTATAATTGAAATATTCTCAAATTTTCTTGGGTCACAAAGAATAGATCTATTGCCTAAAGCCCTTAAGCCAAATTCCATTTGACCAAAACACCTTCCGATAACTAATCCTTTGGATAACATTTTTGCAACTTCTTTATTAGTGTAATCTTTTTTAAAGATATATTTTTTATTAAGTTTGTTTTTTAATATATATTTTTCTGGATCTTGATCATTCCTAAAACCTAAATAAAGATTATCGATTGGTTTAATGTAATTATCTTTATCAATTTTTTTTCTATCACAAATTTGGTGTGCTAATAAATAACACGCTCCTATACTTAGAGATGTGTCACCTGCAGCAGGAGGAATATAAATATTTTTTAATTTTGTATTCTGGGAAACATACATTCCAGCTTTAATATTTTGAGCGACACCGCCAGAAAAGTAAATATTTTTGTTTTTTAAAATTTTGATGCACGAATCTATCCATTTAGATAGATTTAACTCTAAAAAAACTTGTAAAGCTCCAGCAATACCATCAAACCTACAGTCTTTAAATTTATCTTTAAAATAAAAAAATAAATCTTTTGGTTTTTTTTTATAAACAATATTTAGTTTTTTAATTTCTAATATTTGCATGAAAGTTTTTAGACATTTTTTTATCTCATAATTTTGCGCATAAGGAGCCATGCCCATGACTTTGTATTCATGTTGATTTGGTTTCATTCCCAATAATAAAGTAATATATTGATAAATATGTGCTAAATGATTTTCCTTAGTATGAGCTTTTAGTTTGAAATTATTTTTTTTAACAGTTGAGACTGAACCGCTTGAATAATCTCCCACGCCCTCGGAGGTGAGTAGAATACCATCTTTTCTATTATCAAAAAAATAATAGGAGTAATATTTATGGCAGTCCTCATGAAGTTGAGTTGAGATTTTAGATTTATCGATTTTTAAAAATTTTGAAACTGTATTAACTCTTCTTTTCAAAAAAGTATTCATAATTTTATAATTCATATATGATGAAAGAACTCCATCATAATTGTAAATTTTATCTTGTTTAAAATTTTTAGAATTTTTAAAAAGTTTCCAATAATTAACTTTTTTTTTCTGCAATTTTACTGGAAACCAGTAATCTTCTTGTTCTTTTATCCAGTCTGATACACTAAAGTTCGCATTACGTTTTAGTCTTAATAAAACGGGATTAAGAGTTTTACTAGCTAATGAAACATGGTCTACGTCGTCGAAACTTAACTTAGCTAATTTGAAACAGTTTTTAATTGCATCAACTGGTAGACCATAGTCTCCTTTAAGTTTAGAAAATCTTTCCTGTTGATTGGCAGCAACTATCTTGCCGTCTACCATTAGAGCAGCTGAAGCATCGTGTCCATCGTGAATACCTAGAATAATCATTTGATAAGTTTATCTATGATATGAATTTAATACAAATTCAATTGAAGATTAAAATTTTAAAAAAATTTTTTTCAGTGCATAAATCAAGCCAATTGAGCTATTAGTACTGGTCAGCTACACGCGTTACCACGCTTCCACACCCAGCCTATCAACGTAGTGGTCTACTACGGCTCTATAGGAAGAACTCGTTTTGAGGTGGGTTTCCCACTTAGATGCTTTCAGCGGTTATCCCTTCCATACTTAGCTACCCGGCACTGCAGCTGGCGCTACAACCGGTCCACCAGTGGTATGTTCATCCCGGTCCTCTCGTACTAGGGACAAATCCTCTCAATTCTTCTACACCCATGGCAGATAGGGACCGAACTGTCTCACGACGTTCTGAACCCAGCTCACGTACCACTTTAATTGGCGAACAGCCAAACCCTTGGGACCTGCTCCAGCCCCAGGATGTGATGAGCCGACATCGAGGTGCCAAACACCCTCGTCGATATGGACTCTTGGAGGGTATCAGCCTGTTATCCCCGGCGTACCTTTTATCCGTTGAGCGATGGCCCTTCCACTCAGAACCACCGGATCACTATGACCGTCTTTCGACTCTGCTCGACTTGTCAGTCTCGCAGTCAGGCAGGCTTATGCCATTGCACTCTACGAACGATTTCTGACCGTTCTGAGCCTACCTTCGCACGCCTCCGTTACTTTTTGGGAGGCGACCGCCCCAGTCAAACTACCCACCATACAATGTCTTGCAGCCGGATTACGGCATGCAGTTAGATGTCAAGAATAATAAGAGAGGTATTTCACTGGTGACTCCGTTTTGGCTGACGCCAAAACATCAAAGTCTCCCTCCTATGCTAAACATATCATTCCTAACACCAATATAAAGTTGTAGTAAAGGTGCACGGGGTCTTTCCGTCTAACCACGGGAACTCCGCATCTTCACGGAGAATTCAATTTCACTGAGTTGATGTTGGAGACAGCGGAGATATCGTTACGCCATTCATGCAGGTCGGAACTTACCCGACAAGGAATTTCGCTACCTTAGGACCGTTATAGTTACGGCCGCCGTTCACTGGGGCTTCAGAAATCAGCTTGCACTGATCGCATTAACCTTCCAGCACCGGGCAGGCGTCAGACCCTATACATCCACTTACGTGTTAGCAGAGCCCTGTGTTTTTGATAAACAGTCGCATCTCCCTAGCTTGTGCCACCCACTTCTAGTTGCCTAAAAATGGGTCCTCCTTCTTCCGAAGTTACGGAGGCATTTTGCCGAGTTCCTTCAACATCATTCTCTCAAGCGCCTAATTATACTCTAATAATCCACCTGTGTCGGTTTCGGGTACGGTCTAATGATGGAGCTATTTCCTGGGACTTTTTCGCGGCTAACTCAATCCATTAAGAGTTAACAACTTACAAAATCCGTCACTTCCACCTGGTCAAGGAATATTAACCTTGTTTCCATCGTCTACGGCTCTCGCCCTCGACTTAGGGACCGACTAACCCTGCGCGGATTAACCTTGCGCAGGAACCCTTGGATTTTCGGCGACAGAGTTTTTCACTCTGTTAATCGTTACTTATGTCAGCATTCGCACTTCTGATACCTCCAGGATCCCTCACGGGTATCCCTTTACAGGCTTACAGAACGTTCCGCTACCAGATATAATTCCCGAAGAAATTATAAATCCACAGATTCGGTACATGATTTGAGCCCCGTTACATCTTTGGCGCAGAAACTCTATTAGACCGGTGAGCTGTTACGCTATCTTTAAAGGATGGCTGCTTCTAAGCCAACCTCCCGGCTGTTTAGGAATCTCCACATCCTTTCACACTTAATCATGATTTAGGGACCTTATCTGGTGATCTGGGCTTTTTCCCTCTCGACCATGGACCTTAGCACCCACAGTCTGTCTGTTGAGGTAAAATGTTTGGCATTCGGAGTTTTATGAGGGTTGGTAAAGATTTCTCTCCCCTAGCCCCTTTAGTGCTCTACCTCCAAACATCAATTTACTCAACGCACTACCTAAATAGTTTTCGCGGAAAACCAGCTATCTACGAATTTGGTTGGCCTTTCACCCCTTACCACAAGTCATCCAAAGACTTTTCAACGTCAACTGGTTCGGTCCTCCGGCAAGTGTTACCCTGCTTTCAACCTGCTCATGGTAAGCTCATTCGTTTTCGGGTCTAATTCATACAACTAACGCCCATTTAAGACTTGCTTTCGCTACGCCTACACCTTACGGCTTAAGCTTGCTGGATAAATTAAGTCACTGACCCATTATACAAAAGGTACGCCGTCACTCTAAAAAGAGCTTCGACTGATTGTAGGCATACGGTTTCAGGTTCTATTTCACTCCCCTAATAGGGGTTCTTTTCACCTTTCCCTCACGGTACTAGTTCACTATCGGTCACTGAAGAGTATTTAGGCTTAGAGGGTGGTCCCCCTATATTCAAACAAGATTACACGTGTCCCGCTCTACTCAAGAACAATATTAAGCATTACCCCTACAGGACTATCACCCTCTATGGTTAGTTTTTCCAAACTATTTAGGTTATCTTAATATTGTTACTGGCCTGTTCCGCGTTCGCTCGCCACTACTAACGGAATCTCAATTGATTTCTTTTCCTCCGGTTACTTAGATGTTTCAGTTCTCCGGGTTAGCTCTTCAAACCTATGAATTCAGTTTGAAGTACCACATAAAGTGGTGGGTTGTCCCATTCGGATATTTTCGGATCAAAGCCTGCATACAACTCCCCGAAACTTATCGCAGTATACCACGTCCTTCATCGCCTTTCAGTGCCTAGGCATCCGCCATACGCCCTTAAACGCTTGATTTATGCACAGAAAATAATTTTCTGTCTAAATTAAATTTTTATTAAAATATTCATCAATTCGAATATTTTATGATTGTTCATCTATTCGAACAATCGGATATAGATATTGTTTGATTGTTCTTACTTTTTGAACAATCAAAATTGATATTCATTATTTACAATTTAAAAAAACTAAAAGTGTCTTTGGTGGAGGATAGCGGGATCGAACCGCTGACCTCCTGAATGCAAATCAGGCGCTCTCCCAGCTGAGCTAATCCCCCGTGAAAAATGGTGGGCCGAGCACGACTCGAACGTGCGACCTCACCCTTATCAGGGGTGCGCTCTAACCACCTGAGCTACCGGCCCCTAAGCATTTATGAGACACTTTAATTTATAAGAAGAGAAATGAGGACGGCCACATTAACTTTATTTTTTGAGACCAAAAGAAATATTTTGGTCTTCCTTAGAAAGGAGGTAATCCAGCCGCAGGTTCCCCTACGGCTACCTTGTTACGACTTCACCCCAGTTGCTGATCGTACCGTAGTCAAAGGTATAAGCTTTGCCTTAAGGTGTAACCAACTTCCATGGTGTGACGGGCGGTGTGTACAAGACCCGGGAACGTATTCACCGCGGCGCGCTGATCCGCGATTACTAGCAATTCCAGCTTCATGCACTCGAGTTACAGAGTACAATCCGAACTGAGGTACATTTTAGGGATTAGCTAAGAGTCGCCTCTTTGCATCCCATTGTAAGTACCATTGTAGCACGTGTGTAGCCCAACACATAAGGGCCATGAGGACTTGACGTCATCCCCACCTTCCTCCAGCTTATCACTGGCAGTTCTTTTAAAGTGCCCAACTAAATGGTGGCAACTAAAAGTAGGGGTTGCGCTCGTTGCGGGACTTAACCCAACATCTCACGACACGAGCTGACGACAGCCATGCAGCACCTGTGTTTCGTCCAGCCGAACTGAAAAAACTAATCTCTTAGTTTCGCGACGAACATGTCAAGTGTTGGTAAGGTTCTGCGCGTATCTTCGAATTAAACCACATGCTCCACTGCTTGTGCGGGTCCCCGTCAATTCATTTGAGTTTTAACCTTGCGGTCGTACTCCCCAGGCGGTGTGCTTAATGCTTTCGCTGCGACACTGAAAAATATATTTCCAACGTCTAGCACACATCGTTTACGGCATGGACTACGAGGGTATCTAATCCTCTTCGCTACCCATGCTTTCGCTCCTCAGTGTCAGTAGTGACCCAGTAAGTTGCCTTCGCATTTGGTGTTCTTTCTAATATCTACGAATTTCACCTCTACACTAGAAATTCCACTTACCTCTATCACACTCTAGCTAAAAAGTTTTGATGGCAGTTCCAAGGTTGAGCCTTGGGATTTCACCATCAACTTTTT
>CACPGV010000026.1 GCA_902633595.1 uncultured Pelagibacteraceae bacterium
TAACATCAATGTCTCTAATTTATTAACATCTTTCAAAGTTTTAATTTCATTATTATTTGTGTTTCCGAAAATAACTCTTTTGCTAAGCCAGAGCATATAGGCTGCTCCCAGAACAACACCAAAAGTAGCTAGCATTGCAATTAAATAATTTTTTTGAAAAGCCCCGGTCAAAACTAAAAACTCACCTAAAAATCCTGAAGTTCCTGGAAGGCCTAAACCTGCTAAAGCAAATAGTATAAATAAAAAAGAATATTTTGGTAGATAATTTACTAATCCTCCGTATGTACTTATCATTCTTGAGTGCAGTCTATCATATACAACTCCCACACATAAAAAAAGTGCTGCAGATATTAATCCATGACTTATCATTTGAAAAATACTTCCCTCAATACCTTGTTTTGTAAAAGTGAAAATACCTAAAGTAACGTATCCCATGTGAGCAACAGAGGAGTAGGCGATTAGTTTTTTCATGTCCTCCTGCATTAAAGCTACTAATGATGTATAAATAATTGCAATTATACTTAAGGTAAAAATTAATGGTGTAAAGTATTCAGATGCTAAAGGAAACATAGGTAAAGAAAATCTTAAAAAACCATAACCCGCCATTTTAAGAAGTATTGCAGCTAATATGACGGAACCCGCAGTCGGTGCTTCAACATGTGCATCTGGTAACCAAGTATGAACAGGCCACATTGGCATCTTCACTGCAAAAGAACTGAAAAAAGCTAGCCATAATATATTTTGATATTCTTTAGGTATTTTTATCTCGTATATTTGTGTGATGTCTGTTGTGCCCGTTAACCAATAAATAAATATTATAGCCGCTAACATTAAAACGGAACCTAAAAGGGTAAAAAGAAAGAATTTAAAAGCCGAATAAACTCTTTTAGGTCCGCCCCAAACTCCTATAATTAAAAACATTGGAATTAATCCTGCCTCAAAAAAAAGATAGAATACTACTAAATCTAAAGAGCAGAAAACCCCTAACATAAATGTTTCAAGTATTAAAATTGCAATCAGAAACTCTTTAACTCTTGTTTTTACGCTATTTACACAAGATATAATGCAAATTGGAGTTATGAATGTTGTAAGAACTATAAAAAGAATCGAGATACCATCAACACCTAATTTAAATTTTATAAAATCATTTATCCAAGATTTTTCCTCTAAAAATTGAAAATCCGATGATGATAAATCTAACGAAAACCAAACAAATAAAGACAGTATAAATGTAGCTAAACTACTAAAAAGAGAAATATAAATTGCACTATTATCATTTTTTCGCGCTTTTGATAAAAAAATAAAAACAGAACTCACTAATGGCAAAAATATTAGAGTTGTTAAAATTGGGAAATTCATTTTAATTTAAAATTAAATAAGTTAATAAAACCGACAAACCTATAAGCATTGCAAAAGCATAATCATAAATAAAACCTGTTTGAAAAAGACCTGCTTTGTTAGAAAGTTTTTTAATCAGTTTTGAGATGCCATCAGGTCCAAATCTATCTATGAAGCCTAGGTCCCCTTGTTTCCAGAAAAAAGATCCAATTTTTTTTACAGGAAATACAAAAAGCTTTTCATATAATTCATCTATATACCATTTGTTAAGTAAAAAATAATAAAGTGGCAGGTTTGTTTTTTTGAAGTCATCTAAAATTTTAGTATTGAAAATAAAATAATAATAGGCAATTGGAATAGATATAACTACCAAAGTTGGTGTTAAAAATAAAAACCAAATAGGAATAGGATCATGTTTAATCTCATTCAAAAAAAATACTGATGCTTGCCAAAAATCGGCACTATGATGCCCTATAAATGTTTCTTTAAATAAAAATCCAGAAAAAACTGCTCCTATTGCTAAAAGCAATAATGGAGCTAACATTACAAAAGGAGACTCGTGAGTTTCATTAATTGGTATGTTCTTATTATTGTAGGAGCCATGAAAAGTTTTAAAAAATAGTCTCCAAGAGTATATTGAGGTCAAAAACGCAGTAAATATTCCAATTGAAGCAGCATAATTTCCTAATGATGAGCCTCTTAAATAAGCAAACTCAATTATTGCATCTTTCGAGTAAAATCCTGATAAAAAGGGAAAGCCAGTTAAAGCTAGTGTTCCTATTAACATTAAAGCATAAGTAAACGGAAGTTTTTTTCTAATCCCACCCATATTTCTAATATCTTGCTCATCTTTGAAGGCATGTATCACTGAACCAGATCCTAAAAATAACAATGCCTTAAAAAAAGCATGAGTGAAAAGATGAAACATAGCTACATGATAAGCGCCAACACCAGCAGCAAAAAACATGTATCCTAATTGACTACAGGTAGAATATGCTACTATCTTTTTAATATCATTTTGAACTAAGGCAATGGACGCTGCAAAAATCGCTGTTATCATTCCAACAATAGTCACTAAATTTAAAGCAGTTTCGGAATATTCAAAAAGTGGTGAACATCTCACCACTAAGAACACTCCTGCAGTTACCATTGTAGCGGCATGAATTAGTGCTGAGACAGGAGTCGGTCCTTCCATTGCGTCTGGCAACCATGTATGTAAGAGAAATTGAGCAGATTTACCCATAGCCCCAATAAATAAAAATACACAAATTAAGGTAATCAAAGATGACTCGAAGCCAAAAAATACTAATTTATTTTCTATAAGTTGAGGAGCAGCATCAAAAACTTCCTTAAAATTTATAGTTCCAAAATAAAAAAAAATAAGAAAAATTCCTATTGCTAAACCAAAATCACCTATCCTGTTAACTATAAAAGCTTTAATTGCAGCATTATTTGCACTTTCTTTTTTATACCAAAATCCAATTAATAAATAAGAACATAAACCAACCCCCTCCCAGCCAAAAAATAATTGTAAAAAGTTATCTGAGACAACGAGTACAAGCATTGAAAACGTAAATAGAGACAAGTAAGACATAAATCTTGGTTTATGAGGATCATGGCTCATATAACCAATTGAATAAATATGAACCAATGCTGAAACAAAAGTTACTACCAAAAGCATCACTGAACTCAATGGATCAATATTAATTGACCAGTTAGCTACAAAATTTCCAGAACTAATCCATTCAAATACTTTGTAATTACCGTACTCTCCAGTTTGCAATCCTTTCCAAAATAGTATTATTGAAAAAATAGCAGACAAGCTTACAAATAAACTAGTGGTTATCTCTGCAAAGTATTTTACTAGTTTTCTACCTAGGTAGCCTAAAATTGAACCTAACAAAGGAAGAAAAATGATAGCGTATTCCATCTATCCTTTCATGCCGTGAATATCTTCAACTCGAATTGACCCTTTGTTTCTATAATAAATTACAATTATTGCTAAACCAATGGCTGCTTCAGCTGCTGCAACAGTTAAAATTAACATTGTAAAAATTTGCCCAACTATATCACCTGAAAAAATTGAAAAAGATATAAGATTTATATTTACAGCAAGCAAAATCAGCTCAATTGACATTAAAATGACAATTACATTTTTTCTATTTAAAAAAATACCTATTACTCCTAAAAAAAATACAATAGCTCCTAAGGATAAATAATGACCAAGTCCAATTTCAATCATCAATTTTAACTCCCTGGTTTGATTTAACTTCTCTGAGTTCAATTGATGACGAAGGATTTCTAGAAATTTGATTAAAATAACTTTGTTTTTTTACTCCTTTTCTTTGTCTAAAGGTTAATAGAATAGCTCCAATCATGGAAAGCAAAAGTATTACCCCAGACAATTGAAAGTATAAAATGTAGTCAGTGTACATGACTAGACCTAATTGATGGGTGTTAGAAACATCAGATAAATATAATGTATTGCTGGACATAAGATCGTCTTTATATTTCCAACCACCAACAACCACTAATAATTCTAAAAGAATTAGTACACTTACAATCAGTCCTATAGGAATATGTGTTGATTTTTTCCCAATAAACCAAGACTGTTTTTGCTCAGCTACATTAAGCATCATTACTACAAATAAAAATAGTACTGCTACCGCTCCTACATAGACGATTAATATTATCATACCTAAAAATTCAGCTCCGACCATGATAAAAAGACATCCTACTGAAATAAAATCTAAGATTAAAAAGAAAACCGAGTTTACGGTATTTCTTGAAGTAATAACCATTAAGGAAGAAAAAATAGCTATTACTGAAAAAAAATAAAAAAAGATAGAGTGGGTTAACATTTATCTGTAAGGTTTATCTAACTTAATGTTCTTAGCTAAAACAGACTCCCATCTATCCCCGTTGTCTAACAATTTTTGTTTATTGTAATAAAGTTCTTCTCTCGTTTCTTTTGCAAATTCAAAATTAGGACCTTGAACTATTGCGTCTACGGGACAAGACTCTTGGCACAAACCACAGTAAATACATTTTAGCATATCGATATCATATCTAGTAGTCTTTCTGCTACCATCACTTCTTTCAGCTGACTCAATGGTAATTGCTTGAGCTGGACAAACTGCTTCGCAAAGTTTACACGCAATGCATCTTTCTTCTCCATTAGGGTACCTTCTTAAAGCGTGTTCACCTCTCATACGCGGACTAATTGCTCCTTTTTCAAAAGGATAATTTATAGTTTTTGATTTTTTAAACATCTCTCTAATAGCCATTATTAAACCTTTCACAAACTCTACTAATAAAATAGTTTTAAAAATTCTTACCAAAGTCATTAAAAGTTTCCTTTCGGAAGTTTATCAAAATAAAATAAAAAACTTGCAGTTAGCACCAGATATATCAAGGAAAAAGGCAATAAAATTTTCCAACCTAATCTCATTAATTGGTCGTATCTATATCTTGGTACAATTGCTTTAACTAGTGCAAATAAAAAAAATAAAAATAAAATTTTCAATATCATCCAAATTGGTGCTGGAACTGAATTAAATGGGTAGATATCAATAATTGGTAACCAACCACCTAAAAATAATATGGCTCCCATAGCACACATTAAAAGTATATTTGCATATTCTCCAAGCCAAAACATTGCATACATCATTCCAGAATATTCAGTTTGATAACCGGCAACTAGTTCTGCTTCTGCTTCAGCTAAATCAAAAGGTGGTCTATTTGTTTCTGCTAAAGCGGAAATAAAAAAAATTACAAACATTGGAAATAAAGGAATCACGTACCACAACTCTTTTTGAGCTAAGACAATATCTTTAAGATTTAGAGAACCAACGCACAAAAGCACATTAATAATAATAATTCCAATTGATACCTCGTATGAAACCATCTGAGCTGCAGATCTTATAGCTCCTAAGAATGGATATTTTGAATTAGAAGCCCACCCTCCCATAATTATTCCGTAAACCCCAAGAGAAGAAACGGCAAATAAATATAATATGCCAACATTGATATCAGACAAAACAAAGTCTTCACTCATTGGGATCACCGCCCAGGCAACTAAAGCAAGAGTCATTGTTACAATTGGAGCTAAAATAAAAACAGCTTTATTAGCGCTTGCTGGGATAATTATTTCCTTAAAAATATATTTTAAAGCATCTGCTAA
>CACPGV010000027.1 GCA_902633595.1 uncultured Pelagibacteraceae bacterium
TTATTAAGAAGATTTAGAGAATTATTTTTATCTATAGTTACATTATTTTTATATTTAAAATCTATTATAGAAATTTTATTCTTGTCCTCATGAGTAAAATCACTGGAAATTAATTTGCCATCTAGCAGATAAATATAATTATGTTTAAATTTGTTGATTAAGTTAAGTTTTTTACTATCAAGTAAAAAATCTTTATTAGTAATATTATCGAAATTTTTACTTAAAATAGAATTTAAATCTGAAAATTTCCAATCTTCTTCTTTTTTATTTGGAAATCCATTTTTATAAAAAAGATCAAGATTTTCTCTCCTTAAATTTTTATCTTCATGTGAAAGATCTTTTATTTTTTCAACTTTAAAATCGTAAAACTGTTTCATTTAACCTATATTTGCGTATCCTGTTTTCTCTAGTTCGATACCTAGTTCTGAACCACCTGTTTTAGCAATTTTGCCGTTTGACAAGACGTGAATAAAATCTGGTCTGATATAGTCTAAAAGTCTTTGATAGTGAGTTATAATTAAAAAAGCATTATCTTTATTTTTATACGAATTAACTCCATCTGCGACTATTCTTAGGGCATCAATGTCTAAACCAGAGTCTGTTTCATCTAAAATTGATAATTTAGGTTGAAGTAATTTCATTTGTAAAATTTCGTTTTTTTTCTTTTCTCCCCCTGAAAAGCCAACATTTAATTGACGAGATAAAAATTTTTCGTCAATTCCTAATTCGGAAGCTTTTTCTTTTATCAATTTAAGAAAACTTAAAGTGTCTATTTCTTTTTCACCTTTTGCTTTTCTCACAGCGTTTAAAGAAGTTCTTAAAAATATATTTGTGTTAACGCCTGGTATTTCTAAGGGATATTGAAACGCTAAAAATATTCCCTTTTGAGCTCTTTCCTCTGTGGTGAGTTCACCAAGATTTTCTCCATTGAATTTAATTTGGCCTTTTGTTTCATAACCATTTTTACCTGATAACACATTTGCCAAAGTACTTTTGCCTGAACCATTGGGGCCCATTATTGCGTGAACTTCGCCAGGGTTAATGTTTAAATTCAATCCATTTAAAATGTTTTTGTTATCAATTTTAGCCTCTAAATTTTGAATACTTAACATTAACCTACGCTCCCCTCTAAACTAATTGAAACAAGTTTTTGTGCCTCGACTGCAAATTCCATGGGCAGTTGTTGTAGGACTTCCTTGCAAAATCCATTAACAATCAAGCTAACAGCCTCTTCTTGATCTAATCCTCTTTGATTACAGTAATAGAGTTGATCCTCATTTATTTTTGTTGTTGTTGCCTCATGTTCTATTGTTGATGTTGCATTATTATTTTTAATATAAGGAACGGTATGTGCCCCACATTTATTACCCATTAATAGTGAGTCACACTGGGTATAATTTCTTGAGTTACTGGCTTTATTTTTAATATCTACAAGCCCCCTATACATATTATCTGCGTTACCAGCAGATATTCCTTTAGAAATTATTTTACTTTTTGTGTTTTTCCCTAGATGTATCATTTTTGTACCCGTGTCAGCTTTTTGAAAATTATTTGTGATTGCTATTGAGTAAAATTCTCCAACTGAATTATCTCCTTGTAAAATACAACTAGGATATTTCCATGTAATTGCTGATCCTGTTTCAACTTGTGTCCACGAAATTTTTGAATTTTTACCTCTACATGCTCCCCTTTTAGTTACAAAATTATAAATTCCCCCTACTCCATTCTTGTCACCTGGATACCAATTTTGAACAGTTGAATACTTTATTTCTGCATCATCTAGAGCAACTAATTCTACATTAGCTGCGTGAAGTTGATTTTCATCTCTCATGGGAGCTGTACATCCTTCTAAATAACTTACGTAGCTACCTTTATCTGCAATGATTAAAGTTCTTTCGAATTGACCTGTTTCTGAGGCGTTAATTCTAAAATAAGTTGATAGTTCCATCGGGCACCTTGTATTGGGAGGAATATAAACAAATGAACCATCCGTAAATACAGCAGAATTCAAAGTAGCGAAATAATGATCGCTTAAAGGTATTACTGAACCAAGATATTTTTTAACAAGTTCAGGGTGTTTTTGAATTGCTTCTGATATAGAGCAAAATATTATTCCTTTTTTTGTTAATTCGTCTTTAAAAGTCGTGGCTACCGAGACAGAGTCAAATACTGCATCCACAGCTATTCCATTTAATCTCTGTTGTTCTACTAATGGTATACCAAGTTTTTTATAAGTTTCTAAAATTTTTGGATCAATTTCGTCTAAACTTTTAGGCTTTTCAGATGCACTCTTCGGTGCGGAATAATAATATAAGTCTTGATAATTTATTTTCGGATATTTAGGTTTTTGCCAGTTTGGTTCTTTTAAAGCTTTTAATCTATTGTAAGCTTTAAGTCTCCAATCTAACATCCATTTTGGTTCTTTTTTTATTTTAGAAATAAATTTTATAGTTTCTTCGTTAAGCCCTTTGGGTGCTCTAATGTTTTCTACTTCTGTAGTAAAACCATATTTATATTCCTGGGTATTTTTTAAATCTTCCGTTTTCATCTATTTAAAGTTTGATTTTTTTTTACTAAATCTTGCAATTTTACTTTTTCAAAAAAATTATTAATATGCTGATCAAGTTGATCCCATAAATTATGCGTAATACATTTTGAAGATTTATTATTACAGCCCTTCTTGGACTCCTTTTTACAATTCAAAGTCCTTATTTCTTCATCTACTGCTGAAATTATATTAGAAATTTTTATCTCATCTGGTGAAATTTCCAACACATAGCCACCCTTTGCGCCTCTAACACTTTTTACTAAATGATTATTTTTAAGTTTGATAAATATTTGCTCTAAATAAGCTAAAGAAATATTTTGCCTTAAAGAAATATCTGTCAAACTGACAGGACCTTCGTCTTTAAACAGAGCAAGGTCCGCCATAGCCATTACCGCGTATCTACCTTTAGAAGTTAATTTCATAAATTAGCGTTGTAATATATCATTTTTCATTTAATTCCTACTAATTTGGTATGATTTAAAAAAAAATATTTGCCGCATAAAAACATGTTATAAAATATTACTTTTTTTTAAAAATAATAATCATTATCAATTATGAAAACTAAAAGTTTAGAAATTTTTATACCAGGACCTGCGGGAAGACTTGAAGCTAAATATTATAAAAATCCAAAATTCGGTTCACCAGTGGCAATAGTTTTGCATCCGCATCCACAATATGGTGGAACAATGAGTAATAGGGTAGTTCAACTAATGTATAATATTTTTTTAGAAAATGGTTTTTCGGTAATAAAAATAAATTTTAGGGGAGTTGGAAAAAGTGACGGAGTTTTTGACAACGGTCAAGGTGAATTATCTGATGCAGCGGCAGCATTAGATTGGATTGAGAGACAAAACTTGGATTATAGTCAATGTTGGGTTTCTGGATTTTCATTTGGTTCTCTAATTTGTATGCAGTTGATTATGCGAAGACCTGAAGTTAATAATTTTGTTGCTGTCTCACCGCAACCGAATGTTTATGATTTTTCTTTTTTAGCTCCATGTCCAACCTCAGGACAAGTTATTTACAGTGAGAATGATGAGCTAGTAACTAAAGAAAGTATTAATGAATTAGATAATAGAATTAAAAGTCAAAAAGGTGTTGAAGTAATTTTTTCAAAAATAAAAAACTCAAATCATTTTTTTAAAGATAAAGAAAAAGATCTAGTATCAGAAATAGAAAAGTATTTGAAAGAAAAAACTGCTTTAATTTAATTACTTATTAATTCTCCTCCTAAACAAGGTTTTTTGCAACCGGTGGTTTTTGGAAAAGAAATCGGTAATCCTCGAAATGATCGAACTGCTAAATATGCAAAAGCTTGAGATTCTATAAAGTCACCATTAATTTTATAGTCATCAATTAATTTTAAATTCATATTTGTAGATATATTTTCCTTAATTTTTTTAAGCAAAATTTTATTTTTCCTGCCACCTCCACAAATTAATATATTTAAACTTTCTTTAAATTCATTTAATGATAAAGATAACTCTTCTCCAATAATACTTGCAGTAAAATCTGTAAGGGTGGCAACGCCATCTGTTAGGCTTAAACCTCTAATAAAAGATATATCAAAATCATTTACATCAAAGGATAATTTTTTTTTATTATTTCTATTTGCGTATAACTCTTGGGCTTGTTCAAAAATTATTTCATTTTTTATTCCACTTGAAGCGAGATTTCCATTCTCATCAAATTTTTTGTTTGAGTTTTTTCTTACCCAAGAATCTATTAGACAGCTTCCTGGTCCAATATCTTTGCTTATTAATTCAGATAAGTTTTCTGTATCTTTAATAATAGTAATATTAGAGATACCTCCTATATTAAGAAAACAAACGGGTAATTTAATTTTTTTTTTTAAGCTAATTAAATGATGAAAAACTGGCGTTAATGGAGCTCCCTGTCCACCGTTTAAAATATCGTTTTTTCTAAAATTAAAAACTATATTTTTATCTATTAATTGATTTAATAGTCTTGCGTTTCCTAATTGTCTTGAAATTTTCTCTTCAGGATTGTGGTAAATAGTTTGACCATGAAATCCTATAATAGTGTTCTCGCTAATACTCATCTGCTTAATTATTTCAGCATGAAAAATTGTTATATTTCTTTCTAAAATATCAATTTCATCTTTATATTTTTCTAGATGTTCAATTTTATGAATTTTTTCTTTTAAATTGTGAATATCTCTATAAATTTTTAAATCATATTCAAAATACTTATCTTTAATTAATTCATATTGATTTATCCCATTAGACCTGATTATAGAGGCGTCTACACCATCCCCTGAAGTGCCGCTCATTAAGCCTAAAGAGATCCAACTTTTTTGCATATTTTTATTTATTTATAACAATTTTTGTATAATAGTTGCCAAAGTAAATAGCACTATGAAAAATGAATTTTTACAAGAATTGCAAGATAGAGGGTTTCTCAATCAATGTACTGATTTAGATAAATTAGGGGAAATTTGTAATAAAAAATCAATATCTGGATATATAGGTTTTGATTGTACTGCTAGCAGCTTACATGTTGGTAGTTTAATGCAAATTATGATCTTAAAGTTAATGCAAAAATATGGTCATCAGCCAATTGTACTTTTAGGTGGCGGTACAACTTTAATAGGAGACCCATCGGGTAAAGATACTACAAGAAAATTAATAAAGGAAACTGAAATTAAAAATAATATTAAAAGTATAAAAAAAGTTTTTAATAAAATTTTAGATACTTCAAATAAAAATACTTCCCCGATATTTGTAGATAACTCAAATTGGTTAACAAAATTGAATTATATTGAATTTCTTAGAGATACAGGCAGTCACTTTACAATTAATAAGATGCTTACTTTTGACAGCGTAAAATTAAGATTAAATAGAGAACAATCTCTCAGTTATAT
>CACPGV010000028.1 GCA_902633595.1 uncultured Pelagibacteraceae bacterium
ATGAAATAAATATAGATGATGCAATGATAAATTTCTTTTCAAACATTGATTGACTCCAAATCTAAATAATTCTTAAATTTTTTTATTAAATCAAATGGATATTCGAATTTATTTTTACTTCTGATTGCAAATCTTAATTTGGCTGACCTAGATCGATTATTTTGATTAATTTCATTGTTTGACGGTCTTAAAATTTTATTCTTATATGGTTCAAACAAACCTATATTTGCAGCTTTAGTTTCAGGTAAATATCTTGATGGTCTAGATCTATTTTTTGAAAAGTTTGTGAAAAAATATTTTACAATTCTGTCTTCTATAGAGTGAAAACTGATAATTAAAAGTTTACCACCAGGCTTCAATTTTCTAGTTGCATTTATAATTCCTTTAATTAATTCAGTTAACTCTTTGTTGACAAAAATCCTGAGAGCTTGAAAAGTCTTAGTACAAGGGTTAATTTTATTTGAATAATTTCTTTTCTTACTTTTTTCAATTATTTTTACCAGCTCATTTGTATTTTGAATTTTATGTATATTTCGATGATTGACAATATTTCTCGCAATTTTAGTTGCTTCTTTTTCATCACCTAAGATTTTGATTACTAACTTTAAATCTGTTTCACTCAAATTGTTTATTGCGTCTAGAGCAGATATCTCATTTAAGCCCATTGTCATATTTAATTTTTTATTAGACTTAAAAGAAAAACCTCTATCAAAGTCATCTAATTGGATTGATGATAAGCCTAAATCAAAAATTACAACATCAACATTATCAATTGAAATAGTTTCCAACTGACTGAACTTTAATTGATGAAATTTAAATCTTCTAGGATATTTTTTTGATATTTTTTTAACTTCAGCTAAAACTTTTTTATCTCTATCAATTGCTAAAACATTGGTCTTTGAAAACTTTAATATTTCTTTGGAATAACCTCCTCCTCCGAAAGTACAGTCTATAAATTTCTCTTTAGTGGATGGAGAAGATATTTTTAAAACCTCATTCAACATCACTGGAAAATGGGAGAATTCCAGTGATGAAGTTTGATTGTTCATTAATCCAAGATTGGGTCATTAAAACTTTTGTTTTCTTAAAAATGCAGGAATTTCAAAATCTTCTTCCTCATTTGAGTCTTGATTGAAAAGCTGATCGGTGTCTTTGTTTTCTTCCTCTGCAGTTTCTATACTTGTTTCCTCTGATTGAAAATCCTGCCCTTCAGAAAATAATTTTGGGGTATGTTCATCGTCCTTATTTTCAGTTGTTAGTGAGACACTATCATTTTCCTGAAAGTTGTTACTCTCTATGTATGATGCACTTTCAATTGAAACTCCAGATGGAATATCGACTGAACCTTTTTCTGTATGTGTTGAATTATTAATTAAATTTTCATTTTCTAATTCATTTTCAACATTATTAACTAAACTACTTTGGTCTTCTTCTTGTAATTGATAGCTTTCATCAAGTTTCAATGCCGTAGCACCATCGATTGAATTCAATGCATTATTTTCAACTCTTGTGCTCTGAGAAAATAAGTTTTCAGAATAACCTGTATTTCTGTTTTGAATTCTTGAAACCATATTTAAAACTGTTTTGTTCTCATTTTTATGACCATCAAGTGCAGTAGCAACAATAGAAACTCTTATTTTACCCGTCATAGTCTCATCTTTTATTGCTCCAAATATTAATTCTGCTTCTGGATCAACTTCTGCTCTAATTTTGTTTACTGATTGGTCAACCTCAAATAAAGTAAGATCGTTTCCACCTGTAATATTTATTAATAAGCCTTTTGCACCTTGAAGAGAGTACTCATCAATTAGTGGATTATTTAAAGCTATCTCAGTAGCTGCCATAGCTCTATTTTCTCCTTCTGCTTCACCTGTTCCCATCATAGCTTTACCCATCGAGCTCATTACAGTTTCAACATCTGCGAAATCTAAGTTTATCATCCCAGGTCTAACCATCAAATCTGTAACGCTTTGCACTCCGTGCTTTAAAACATTATTTGATAGACTAAACGACTCTTCAAAAGTAGTTGTCTCACTTGCAATTTTAAAAAGGTTTTGATTGGGTACAACTATAACCGTATCTAAATGTTTTTTAAATTCCTCTAAACCCTCAACTGCTCTCCTCATTCTTTTAGGTCCTTCATAAGAAAAAGGTAAAGTCGTTACACCAACCGTTAAAATATTTAATTCTCTTGCTGCCTTAGCAATAACATGTGATGCACCAGTTCCTGTGCCACCCCCCATACCTGAAGTGATAAAAACCATATTTGCACCCTGCATATAACTTGTAATTTCATTATAAGACTCATCTGCTGCTGCTTGACCAATATCATGTTTTGCTCCAGCTCCTAAACCTTTTGTTAAATTCATTCCAATTTGAATTTTTGCATGAGCTTTGCTCATTTTTAAATCCTGAGCGTCAGTATTTACTGCAACAAATTCTACTCCTTCCATACCAGACTCGATCATCGCATTAATTGCATTTCCTCCCGCACCTCCAACTCCTAAAACTAGTATTCTAGGTTTTAATTCTTTTAGTTCCCCTCCGCCAATATTTATACTCATAATAGCTCTCCCTTCTGTTTAGTTTCCCATTTTAAATTTGATCTATTTTGATAAGCCTTTTTTCTTGCAACTATTTTGAATTTTTCGAAGTTTTTTGGTTCCCAAATTTGGAATGTTTTTCCAAGACCGACAAATAAAATATTATTTTTAATTTTTGCATGATTTAGTAATTTATCTGATATGGAGACTCTACCTTCTGTATCGAATTGTAAATTTTCACTTTCTGATAATATTGAAGTTGCAAAGAAATCTCTCTTTTCCTCAAAAGGATTTAGAGAATCTATAGTGCTTGAGAGTTTTTCTATTCTATCCTGGGAACAAGCCTCTAAAGCAGAATAGTTGAAGGAAGGATAGCTTATAAAACCATTGTAACCCATTGAATTTAAATGAGATCTAAATGTTGCCGGCACTGACACACGTCCTTTCTTGTCTATTTTGTTCTCGTAACTTGATAAAAACATTTTTAATTAAAAACCTACTACTGTTAATATTATTCAATGCACCCTCCATATTGGGAATAATTGGGATATTATGGGTTTTTATAGATTAGTCAATATATTTAAATTTTCCTTGGTACAAAAGAAGAACACTATTATTGGCGGGTTTTGCCAGATAATCTATAAGCCGGGTTCTGTCATTAAAGATGTCATTTCTCTAGGCTTAAATTCACACTTAAGCTCAAGCGGTTAACCCAGAAGACTAACTAAAGACTGTTTTTAGTGTTTACACACATTGTCTTCTCTATTTAACCTTGCTCCCAGTGGGGTTTGCCATGCGTTTTTTGTTACCAAAAAACCGGTGAGCTCTTACCTCGCCGTTTCACCCTTGCCTTGATAAGGCGGTTTATTTTCTGTGGCACTATCCCTGAAGTCACCCTCGCCAGTTATTAACTGGCACTGTGTCTTTATGGAGCCCGGACTTTCCTCTACTAGATTTCTAATAGCGACAATCCAATTATCTGGCGATAGACATTTATTCAATTATTCGTAAATAATCAAGTTATTAAAAATTAAATTGTTAAAAAATGGCTAATTTTATAAGTTTTTTGATCTATTTTTCCCGAAATACAATTTGGCAGATAATGACGCTGGAAAGCCTTAATTATCATTTTATTTTTTGGATTGCTTTTGTTGCTTGAGAAGTATCTAAAACCTAATTTTTGTAAGTTTTTAAAAAATAATGTTTCTATTTTTTTTGGATTAACCTCAATTTTATTACTTGTTTTTTCATACCACTTTCCAATTTTAAATATACTTAATTTTTTCCAAGGAAATTTTTCTCCCGGATCAACTTTTCTTAAAGGAGCTATATCAGAGTGGCCTAAAAAATTTTCTTTTTTAATAAGATATTTTTTTTTTATTTTTTTACATAGTTTAATAAGGCTGAAAATTTGTTGATGGGTAAAATTCTGATATCCGAACTGATGACCTTTATTAACTAGCTCAATACCAATGGAATAATTGTTGAGGTTTTTAAATTTTTTCCATTTAGATTTTCCAGCATGCCAAGCAATATTTTCCTCTCTCACCATTTGAGTAACGTCCCCTTTTCTATTAATTATATAATGACAACTGACCTTGTATTTTGGATCTTTAAGCCTTTTTATAGATTCAATTTCAGATTGCATTCCTGTATAATGAATTATAACAAATTTTAAATTCCTTTTTAGCCTTCTTTTTTTTGAGTAATTTGTTGAAAGATCTAATCTTATTTTCATTATAATTTATTAAACCTTTTTTGTTGAATATTTGACTAATATTAAGCTAAATTTTATATAGATTATAGGTCAAAATTATATATATAGCCATTATATGAGATTATTTAAATTTTTAAAAATTATATTACCTGCTTTATTAGTAATTTCTTTTACAACTCCAAATTCTGAAGCTGCTGACGAGTGTTTCGAGGGAGTAAGTAGATCAATTTTTAAATTTAATATGGCTTTTGATAAAGCTATTTTAAAGCCAGTTGCTAAAGGTTATAATAAATTGCCTGATCCAATTAAAAATGGAACAAGTAATTTTACCTCCAATATTGCCACTCTATTATCGATACCAAACTCTTTGCTTCAAGGTAATATAAAACAAGTAGGACATTCTACAGGAAGCTTTATAGTTAATTCTACTGTTGGTGTGTTGGGAGTATTAAACCCTGCTGAGAAAATGGGTTTAAAAACTCATAAAGAGGATGTCGGACAAACTTTAGGAACATACGGAGTTGGTCCAGGTTGTTATTTAGTGTTGCCTATTTTAGGTCCTTCAACTGCTCGCGATTCTTTTGGATTAATAGCTGATACTTTTGTTGATCCATTCGCTCATATAACTATAAGAGAAAATGAGTTATTTGGAGTTTCTGGAAATAATATAGATTATTTTTCAGTTAAAGGAGTTACAGCAGTGGATTTTAGAGCCGACAACGACAAAAACTTTGAAAGTTTAGAAAAAAATTCTCTTGACCTATATACTTCGCTTAAAAGTGTTTACTTGCAGGGTAGAGAGAATAAAATTAGAAACTCTATTCAAAATGAGGATGAGTGGGGAAGTTTAGATAATTAAACAATAAGATGAAAAGAGTAATTGTTTATCTAATCTATATTTTTATATTTTTTCA
>CACPGV010000029.1 GCA_902633595.1 uncultured Pelagibacteraceae bacterium
TATTCAATCCTATCATCCAAATCCAGAGCCTTGGTTTGCAAAAAAGGAAGGTGGTCCAGTTATTGATATGGGTCCTTATTATTTAACAGCATTAATAAATTTACTTGGTCCTGCTAAACAAGTTTGGGGAAGTTTAATGTGGAATAAAAAAAAAAGAATAATAGGAATTGGTCCTAGAAAAGGTAAATCTGTAAAAGTATTTTGTCCAACAACTTACCTTGGGACAATTTTTTTTAAAAATAGAACAATAATAAGATTTACTCTATCTTTTGATGTTATAGCACATCATAGAAATCATATTGAATTATATGGAGATAAAGGATCAATTCTAGTACCAGACCCAAATATGTTTGGTGGGTCTGTATTTGTCTGTAAAAAACTAGGCGGTAATTGGAAAGAATTTAAAACAAACAAAATGCCTCTTGGTAAAATTAACATTCGCCAAAAAAGTCTTAGGGCTAATGAAGCGCCAATAAATGCAAATTATAGAGGAGCTGGTTTAGCAGAGATGGCATATTGTATTGAAAATAAAAAAAAACATAGATGTAATGGCGAACTTTCGCTCCACGTACTAGACATAATTAAATCAATTATGTACGCAGCAAAAATAGGTAAACGAGTAAATATAAAAACGTCTTGTCAAATGCCAAAAATATTTTCAAGCAAAGAAGTCAATAAAATATTGAAATAAAACAGTCTAAATATGATATCTTTTTTTATTATTATCAAATAAAAATATTTTGTTCTTAGAAAATGAAATTTGCTTAAGGTTTTGTGAGATATTATCAGATGTCTTAATTCTTAATTCTTGACCTTTAAAAGTTGCATAAATAATTTTTTCAGATCCTAGATTTTCAATAAGATCAACTTTTATATCAAGTTTTATTTCACCGTCTCCGTTGGTATGAATGTGTTCCGGTCTTATCCCTAGATACGAGTCTGACTTTAAATTTAAATTATTTAATAAAGACTCGATGCCATTCCTTAAAATATTCATTTTTGGCACGCCTATGAATTCAGCTACAAATATATTGCTTGGATTATTGTAAATTTCGTCTGGAGCTCCGACCTGTTCGACATTTCCATTATTCAAAATAACAATTTTATCAGCTAGTGTCATTGCTTCAATTTGATCATGAGTTACATAGATCATATTCGTGTTCAGCTGTTTGTGTAATTTTGATATTTCGACACGCATTTCTGATCTTAGTGCTGCATCTAGATTTGAAAGTGGTTCATCAAATAAAAAAAGTTTCGGGTTTCTGGTTATTGCTCGACCAATGGCTACTCTCTGTCTTTGACCGCCTGAAAGCTGTCCGGGTTTTCTTTCAAGCAAATCTTCAATTTGAAGAGTTTTGGCAGCATCTCTTACTTTCTTATCAATTTCATTTTTTTCAAGTTTTTCTGTTTTTAAACCAAAAGACATGTTTTCATAAACATTCATGTGTGGGTATAAGGCGTATGATTGAAAAACCATGGCAATTCCTCTTTTCGAAGGAATCAAATTATTTATTATTTTGTTGTCCAAATGTATTTCGCCTTTATCAATTGACTCTAAACCTGATATCATTCTAAGCAGTGTTGATTTTCCGCATCCTGAAGGACCTACTAGAACAATAAATTCACCATCATTAATTTTAATATTAAATTTATTAATTACTCTGTTTTTACCAAAAGATTTTTCAATATTTTTTAATTCAATATTTGCCATACAACTTTTAGTTTAATTTAAGGTTTTTAGTTTAAATTTTCCCAAAAAAATAAATTAATGTAAAAACTCGTAAGCTTCTACGGTTTTTTTAAAGGGTTCAATTTTTCTTCAATTTTGGTAGGTTTTTATTAAATTAATTATTTAAATAGGAGAAAAAATGAGAAAAATATTAATTTATTTATTTGCTTTTACTCTTATGGCTAACTCTAGTTACGCCGGAATAACTTTCTGGACGACTGAAGTACAGCCTGCAAGAATGGAAAAGCAAAAAGAGATGGCTAAAGCTTTCGAAGCAAAGACAGGCATTGCGGTAGAAGTAATTCCTGTTGAGGAAAAAGATCTTGGAAAAAGAGCTACAGCTGCAGCAGCTGCAGGTGATCTACCAGATGTTATTTACCATACTCTTCAATATGTATTACCATGGGCAGAAGCTGGAATATTGGATGTAAGTGCTAATAACGCAGTTGTTAAATCTTTGGGCAAAGATACTTTTGCTCCAGGTGCACTTAACATGGCAAAAAAAGGTGGAAAAATTGCTGCTGTACCAGTTGATGGCTGGACACAGATGGTTGTTTACAGAAAAGATTTATTCAAAGAATTTAATCTTCAACCACCAACAAATTATGAAAACATTTCTAAAGCTGTAAAAGCTTTATCTAATGCAGACAGATTTGGATTCGTTGCCGCTACTAAAACAGATGAAAACTTTATGAGCCAAGTGCTTGAACATGTACTTTTAGCTAATGGAGTTAACTTTGTTAAAAAAGGTGGAACTAAGAAACAAGGTAAAGAACTTAAAAATGCTTTAGTATTTTATAAAGAACTAGCTAAAGCTAGCCCTCCAGGAGAGTTATTCTGGAAACAATCAAGAGAACTTTACTTCGCTGGTAAAACACCAATGATTATATGGTCACCATTTATTATGGATGAATTAGCAGGATTAAGAGATTCTGCTCCACCAACAATAAATAGTGATCCAACATCACCGGAACTTGCATCAAAAACTGGATTTATAACAAATTTCAGTGGTCCAGATAATAAATCTGGTGCTGCTTGGGCAGATGTTAGATACTTTGGTATTACTGCTGATGCTGATACTGATGAAGCTAAAAAATTCATAGAATACTCAATGGATGAAGGTTACACAGCTACATTATCTATCGCGCCAGAAGGTAAATTTCCTGTAAGAAGAGGAAATGCTAGTGATCCAGCAGCGTTTACAAAAGCCTGGAGTAAACTTCCAGTTGGTGTTGATAGAAAAAAACCTTTAACAGAACTCTATTCTGGTGATGTTATTAATAACATTGTTGCAGGTTTAGATACTGCTAACAGATGGGGTGTGAAAGAAGGCGAACTCTCTAGAGCATCAAAAATCATTAATGCACAATTCTTAAATAGAATCACAAGAGAATTTATTGATGATGATATTTCAGTTGACGAGGCAGTTGATAAAATTAACGCTGAATTAGCTAAATTTTAATAAAATTATTTTTAAAAAGCGGGTAATATAATATTATCCGCTTTTTTTATGACAGATACTTTATCAAAAATAGAAAAAAGAACAGCTTATACGCTCTTGTTGCCAGCGGTATTTTTAGTTTTCGCAATAGTATTATTTCCAATTTTTGCAAATATTTGGATAAGTTTTAAAGAAGTACAATTAAAAGATATTAGAATTCCTGAACCAAGAGCCAAAAAGATAGTAAAAACTATTTCGGAAGATAAAACAAAATTAAAAATAGTTTACAGGCTAAGAAACAGTTCATTAATTGAGGACATAAATAATATTGAATTTTTAGATAAACTCCCAAAAAATATTGAACCTATAAATCTTGACTCGAGATGTACATTTAAATCAAAAAAAATTGAATGTGATTTAGGAAATTGGAAAGCTAAATATAAAGAAAATTTGGAGATTGTTATTAAAAATATTAACAATGAAGTAATTGATAAAAATATCATTAAATCACAAAAACCAAGATTATCTGGTGATGCTGACAATATTTTGTTAACGACCAAATTTACTTTAAAGAACTTTAAGCAAGTTTTTAATGAAAATGAATTTTTAGATTTATTATTAACTACTTTTTATTTTACTTTTTTTGGAACGGTAGGAGCTATAATTTTTGGAATGTTCGCTGCACAGTTAGTTAATCAAAAATTTTATGGAAGGACTTTTATGAGAAGTATTTTGCTGTTTCCATATGTTGGACCCGTAGTTGCGTTAGCATACACATGGACTTTATTGTTAGATCCAAATAGCGGCACTTTAAATGCCTTGCTAGTTAATTTTGGCATCATTGACAAACCTATAAATTTATTGGGCCAAAAATACTTGACTCTAAATATACTCGGCTTTGATATTAAGTTAAGGTTGGCGTTAACTACGGTAATAATGTTTGAGATTTGGAGATATTTTCCCCTAGCCTTCTTATTCATTCTAGCAAGATTGCAAGCTATACCAAAAGATTTGTATGAAGCTGCTGAGGTTGATGGAGCAGGTCCACTAAGGAAATTTATTAATATTACTCTTCCTCAGATAACAGCAATTTTATCTATATTATTTATGATTAGATTTATTTGGAATTTTAATAAATTTGAGGACATTTTTCTATTAACAGGCGGGGCATCAGGCACGAGAACATTGCCGATTAATGTTTATCAACAAGGTTTTGCCATTTCTAATATTGGAATGGGGTCGGCGGTTTCAATAGTTATAGTTACGTTATTGATAATTTTTATGATTATTTACTTCAAATTAATTGGGAAGCGTGCAAATGAGTTAT
>CACPGV010000030.1 GCA_902633595.1 uncultured Pelagibacteraceae bacterium
ATAAAACTTAATGGGTCCATAGGGTGTATGGTGAATGGCGCTGGTTTAGCTATGGCAACGATGGATATAATTAAACTTTATGGTAAAGAGCCTGCTAACTTTTTAGATGTAGGCGGCGGGGCTTCAAAAGAAAAAGTATCTGCAGCTTTTAAATTAATCTTATCAGACAAAAATGTAAAAGGAATTTTAATTAATATTTTTGGTGGAATAATGAGATGCGATGTACTTGCGAAAGGAGTTTTAGATGCTGCCAAAGAAATTAATCTTTCTGTACCTTTAGTGGTAAGATTAGCTGGAACAAATTTTCGAGAAGGAAAAGAAATATTAGATAAATCTAATTTAAAAATTTTATCTGCTGAAAATCTAAATGATGCTGCTAAAAAAATTGTTGAGGCAATAGAATAGTGTCAGTTTTAATAGATAAAACCACAAAACTAATTTGCCAAGGCTTTACGGGTACACATGGAACTTTTCATTCAGAACAAGCTTTGAAATATGGAACAAAATTAGTAGGAGGTGTTACTCCGAATAAGGGAGGTCAAAAACATTTAGACTTGCCTGTTTTTAATACTGTTCAAGAAGCAAAGGAAAAAACATCTGCAGATGCCACTATGATTTATGTACCTCCAAAATTTGCAGGAGCAGCAATTATAGAAGCAATAGAAGCTGAGATAAAATTAATTGTTTGTATTACTGAGGGTATACCAGTTTTAGATATGCTTAAGGTAAAACAAGTCTTAAATAAAAGTATTTCAAGATTAATTGGGCCCAATTGTCCTGGAATAATTACACCAGATGAATGTAAAATTGGGATTATGCCAGGAAATATACACAGGAAAGGGACAGTAGGTATAGTTTCAAGATCTGGAACATTGACTTATGAAGCTGTAGATCAAACATCTGCTAATGGTATGGGTCAATCAACTTGTATAGGAATTGGTGGAGATCCAATTAATGGAACAAATTTTATTGACTGTTTAGAGCTTTTTTTAAAAGATGAAGAAACTAAATCAATAGTGATGATAGGGGAAATAGGAGGTTCAGCAGAGGAAGAGGCCGCAGAATTTTTAAGGAAAGAAAAAATCAAAAAACCAATGGTTGGTTTTATTGCTGGATTAACAGCACCTCCAGGAAGAAGAATGGGGCACGCAGGAGCAATTATCTCAGGAGGAAAAGGAGGTGCAGAGGATAAAATAGAAATTATGAAATCTGCTGGAATTACTATTTCAAAATCACCTGCTGATATAGGTAAGACACTTTATCAAAAACTAAATGGTTGATTTTTATTAATTTATGTTAGAATAAATTTTTAATGTCTTCTTCAAATAAAAATACTATATATAAAAAAACATCCTTCTTAGTCGGCAATAACTCTGAATTTATTAACGAGTTTTATGCGGACTACATTTCAGACCCTAACTCGCTGCCTGAAAGTTGGAGAAAATTTTTTGAAGGATTAAGTGATGATGAAAAACTAGTTTATGAAAATCTAAGAGGACCTAGTTGGTCTCCCGAAAAGAATATAAAAAAACCAAAAATTAAATCAGAAGTAAATCTTGATTCTGAAATAAATCCTCAAGATTTAAGAGTAGACTCAGTTCAACAAGCCTCCAAAGACTCTGTAAGAGCTATCATGCTTATAAGAGCTTACAGAATTAGAGGGCATCTTATTGCAAACTTAGATCCACTATCAATTCAAAAAAAAGAGGAGCATCCTGAGCTTAAGCCAGAAAGTTACGGATTTGCAAAAAAAGATTATAGCAGAAAAATTTTTTTAGATGGCGTTCTTGGTCTTCAGCATGCTGATTTAAACCAGATTTTAAAAATTCTAAAAAAAACTTACTCTTCAAACATAGGATACGAATTTATGCACATGGGTGATCCAGATGAAAAAGCTTGGATCAGAGATAGAATTGAAGGCCCTGAAAAAAAAATATCTTTTACAGAAAATGGAAAAAAAGCAATTTTAAATAAGATTATACAAGCTGAAGGATTTGAAAAATATTTACATGTAAAATTTGTTGGTACAAAAAGATTTGGTTTAGACGGTGGAGAGTCTTTAATACCTGCATTGGAACAAATAATTAAAAGAGGTGGAAATCTAGGAGCAAAGGAAATTAAGATAGGTATGCCCCATCGAGGTAGATTAAATGTTTTAGCAAATGTAATGGGAAAACCGTTTAAGGCTATTTTTAGTGAATTTTTTGGAAAGACCTCTAGTGCTAATAAAGATATCGAAGGTGATGTAAAATATCATTTAGGAGCTTCGTCAAATAGAGAATTTGATGGAAACTCAGTTCATATAAGTTTGACAGATAACCCATCTCATCTTGAAGCAGTAAATCCTGTTGTACTAGGTCAAGTGAGAGCTAAACAATTTTTTCATAAGGATAAAGAAAGAAAAAAAGTTATTCCTGTTTTAATGCATGGAGACGCATCTTTTGCGGGTCAAGGTATTGTTGCAGAGTGTTTTGCTATGTCTGGTCTTCCAGGCCACAACATTGGAGGAACTATACATATAATTGTAAACAATCAAATAGGTTTTACAACAGCACCAAGATTTGCAAGATCTTCACCATATCCTTCTGATGTTGCAAAAACTGCTCAAGCTCCAATATTTCATGTTAATGGAGATGATCCAGAAGCAGTAGTTCATTGCGCAAAGATTGCTACTGAATATAGACAAAAATTTAATAGAGATGTTGTTATTGACATGGTTTGTTATAGAAGATTCGGGCACAATGAGGGTGATGAACCCTCATTTACTCAACCTATCATGTATAAAAAAATTAGATCCCATCCTACAACTCTAACTATTTACGGAAAAAAAATGAGTGACGAAGGTTTATCTTCCGAAGCAGAGATAAACATAGAAAAATCTAATTTCAAATCTTTCTTGGAAAAAGAATTTGAGATATCTAAAAATTATAAATCAGATCTAACATGGTTTGAGGGAGCCTGGTCGAGATTTAAGCCTGGTCTTGGAAAAGATAAAAGAGGGCAAAGTGGTGTAGATAAGAATAAATTAATTGATATCGGTAAAAAAATTTCCACTGTTCCTAAAGACTTTTATTTACACAAAACGTTGAGAAAAATATTAGATTTAAGAACGAAAGCTTTAGAAGACGGTAAAGCTATTGATTGGTCAACAGCTGAAAGTTTAGCTTTTGGAACTCTACTCACTGAGGGTTTTTCAGTTAGATTATCCGGTCAAGATTCTGGCAGAGGTACTTTCAGCCAAAGACATGCAGTGCTAAGAAATCAGGAAAATCATGAGAGATATATACCTTTAAATAATATTTCAGATGGTCAAAAAAGATTTGAAATTATTGATAGTTTATTGTCTGAATTAGCAGTTTTAGGATTTGAATTCGGGTATTCTCTATCTGAGCCAGAAACCTTAGTTTTATGGGAGGCACAATTCGGTGATTTTGCCAATGGTGCTCAAATTATTATTGATCAATTTATTTCTTCTGGAGAGTCAAAATGGGGAAGAGCTAGTGGTTTAGTAATGTTGTTGCCCCATGGTTATGAAGGCCAGGGACCAGAGCATTCATCTGCAAGATTAGAACGATTTTTACAATTATGCGCAGGAGAAAATATCCAAGTTGTAAATTGCACAACACCATCAAATTATTTTCATGTTTTAAGACGACAGATGCACAGGAAATTTAGAAAACCATTAATTGTTATGACACCTAAATCTTTGTTAAGACACAAAAAATGTGTTTCAAACATTGTCGAGTTTTCCAAGAAAAGTACTTTTCATAGAGTTCTTGAAGATGACGCTTATTCAAAAGTTAATAATTTATTAGAGCTTAAAAAAAGAGACGATAAAATTAAAAAAGTAGTTATGTGTTCTGGTAAAATCTATTTTGATTTGATTGAGGCAAGAGAAAAATATAAAAACGATGGAGTGACTTTTGTCAGAATTGAACAACTTTATCCATTTCCAGCTAAAACTTTAGCGAATATTTTAAAAAGATATACCAATGCTAAGTTTATTTGGTGCCAAGAAGAGCCTAAGAACATGGGAGCCTGGAATACAGTTAGAAATTATATAGATAGGACTTTAGAAATTGTTAATTTTGGCGATAAATCAGTAAAATACGTTGGTAGAAAAGCATCATCGTCAACTGCGACTGGAAATTTAAACAAACACCTTGCACAACAAAAAGAAATATTAGAAAAGATACTAAGAGATTAAATGTCAGAAAAAATTACAGTTCCAACACTAGGAGAGTCGGTTACAGAAGCTACGGTTTCAAAGTGGCTTAAATCTCAAGGCGAAAAAGTTTCTGCTGATGAACCACTTGTAGAACTAGAGACAGATAAAGTTAATGTTGAAGTACCTTCACCAATAAGTGGAGTTTTAGGTAATATAACGGTAAAAGAAGGAGAAACTGTTAACGTGGGTTCTTTATTAGGAACAGTAGACAGTTCAGGCGCAAGTAAAGACAGTAGTATTAATGAAGT
>CACPGV010000031.1 GCA_902633595.1 uncultured Pelagibacteraceae bacterium
CTAGATAAAACTAAATTAGTCAATTCAGTATTTTCAAAAGTATATAGAAAATATGATCTGATGAATGACATAATGTCTTTAGGCATTCATCGTGTCTGGAAAGAAAAATTTATTGACTGGATGAATCCTGCTCAAGATGCAAGATTAATTGATGTAGCATCAGGGACGGGAGATATTGCAAAATTATTCTCAAAAAGAAACGGAAATATACCTGAAATTACCTGCATAGAACCTAATAATGAAATGTTTCATGAGGGGAAAAACAATCTTAAAAATTATAACAATATAAAGTGGATTAAAGCTAAGGCAGAATCTTTACCGGTCAAAGATAATGTTTATGATTTTTACTCAATAAGTTATGGAATAAGGAATGTAACTGATATCAAAAAAACATTAAGAGAAGCATATAGAGTATTAAAACCAGGTGGACGATTTATGTGCTTAGAATTTTCTAAAATAGATAATGAGGTATTAAATTTTTTTTATAAAAATTATTCAAAAACTATTCCAATTATAGGAAAATATGTCGTTGGTTCATCTAAACCTTATGATTATCTTGTTAAAAGTATAGAGGAATTTTATGATCAAAAACAGCTATTGGAGTTATTAGTAATTAACGGTTTTTCTAATGTAGAATATAGAAATCTTTCTAATGGTGTTTCGGCTATACATTCAGGATGGAAAATTTAAATGTTTAAAAGAATTTATAGGTTGTTTCGAATTGCAAGAAAACTATCTACTTCTGGTGCAATAGACACTATTAATCACGTACATCAAATACCCCTTACTATAAATTTGTTTTTTAATTTAATTTCGATTGGATCCGAAAGAAATCGACTAGATAATAAAAAAAAACCAGGTGAAAAATTGTGTGATGCGCTTCAAGGAATGGGGACTACCTTTATTAAACTTGGTCAATTTTTAGCCACTAGACCAGATATTATTGGAGAACAAATGGCGAAGGATTTAGAGAAACTTCAAGACAAAGTTCCTGCTTTTGATCTTTATGAGGCAAAAAAAGTAATAAAAAAAGAAATTGGTGAAAACCAATTTCGGAACATAATAGAAATAGGCGAACCTATTGCGGCCGCTTCTATTGCTCAAGTACATTTAGCTAAAATTAAAAACGAAAACCAAGAAAAACAAGTCGCAATTAAAATTTTACGTCCTGACATTGAAAAATTATTTAATGAAGAGTTGGATGCTTTAATGTTGTTTGCTTACATTGTAGAAAATACAATTTCAAAAGCAAAAAGATTAAAGCTGGTAGAGGTTGTCTATCTCCTAAGAGAAATTACAAATATTGAAATGGATCTCAGATTTGAAGCTGCTGCTGCAAATGAATTATATGAAAATACAAAACTAGATGTTGGTTTTAATGTTCCTAAAATTTATTGGAATTATACAACAAAAAGAATTCTCACTTTGGATAAAGTTGAAGGTGAGTCAATTAGAGAACATAAAAAGTTAGAGCATCAAGGAATAAACTTAAAAAAATTAGCCGAAGATTTAATTCAACATTTTTTAAAACAAGCGGTTAGAGATGGTTTTTTTCATGGCGACATGCACCAAGGAAATCTATTTGTCGACATCAAAGGAAATATTATTCCAGTAGATTTTGGTATTATGGGCCGATTAGATAAAAATAATAGAAAATTTTTGGCTGAAATTTTATATGGTTTTATAAAGAGAGATTATGTAAAAGTTGCCGAAGTTCACTTTCAGGCTGGCTTAGTACCGCAAGATGCTTCTAAAGAGGAATTTGCTCAAGCGCTAAGATCAGTTGGAGAGCCGATTTTTGGTCAATCTATTAAAGATATTTCTGGTGGAAATTTATTAGCCCAACTATTTGAGATAACAGAAAAATTTAATATGCCTACACAACCGCCATTATTATTACTACAGAAAACAATGGTTGTAGTTGAGGGAGTTGCTAGAAAGCTTTATCCTGAAACTAATATTTGGGAGGTTTCAAGACCAGTTTTAGAGGACTGGCTTAAAAATTTAAAAAGTCCAAAATCTACTATTAATACTGCCTTAAGCACTTCAGCAGAAATTATTAAACGTATACCAGATTTCCCTGGTTTAATGGATAGAGCGGATTACGCATTAAAATTAATGGCTGAGGGAAAAATAAATTTGGGTGTAGGTAATAAAAATTTAGAAATAGAGCAAATGAAACTTAAAAACTTTAGGAATAACATTGTTATGAGTTTTTTTGGTATTGTAATTGTCTTTTTATTAGTATTTTAATCTTGTTGTTATGACTTTAAATAATAAAAAAATACTAATTATCATCGGTGGAGGGATAGCTGCCTATAAATCTTTAGATTTAGTTCGATTACTAAAAAAGAATAATGCTGAAATAAAAACAATTCTTACAAAAAGTGGCAGAGAATTTGTGACTCCTTTATCTTTAACGACCCTAACTGGTACTAGAACTTTTGAAAACATTTTTGATAAAGACTCAGAGGCTGAAATAGATCATATTGCTTTATCAAGATGGGCAGATATCATTGTTGTTATGCCAACGACTGCTAACTTTATGAGTAAATTATCAATAGGCAAAGCTGAAGATTTAGCCACTACGGTCTTATTGGCATCTAACAAAGATATTTTACTAGTGCCTGCGATGAACGTGCGTATGTGGTTACATAAAGCTACTCAATCAAATCTAAAAACTTTGCAAGATTTTGGATATTTATTTATTGGACCTGAAAAGGGTGAAATGGCATGTGGTGAATTTGGAGAAGGTAAAATGTCTAGTCCAAGACAAATTTTCGCTTATTTAAAAAATTATTTGAATAAGAAAAATATTGTTAAAAATAAAAATTTTAAAGCCCTAGTAACAGCTGGACCTACAAGAGAATATTTGGATCCTGTAAGATATATTTCAAATGAGTCTAGTGGGAAGCAAGGTTATGAAATAGCAATTGCGTTAGATAAACTTGGAATTGAAACAACCTTAATATCAGGACCTACTAATTTAATAAGTCCAAAAAGTATAAAAGTAAAAAAAATTACTTCAGCAGGTGAAATGTTTAATGAAGTTAAAAAAACACTACCAGTTGATTTAGCGGTATGCGCAGCGGCTGTAACAGATGTAAAACCAACTGAGAGAAATAAAGACAAAATCAAAAAGAATTCTCCAGATTTAAAAACAATAAATTTAGTCAAAAATACCGATATATTAGAATTTATATCCAAAAATAATAAGAATAGACCTCGTGTTGTTGCAGGTTTTTCAGCAGAGACGCAAAATGTAAATAAAAATTCGTTTATTAAATTAAAAGAAAAACATTGTGATTTGATCTTTGCCAATGATGTTTCAAAAAAAGATATTGGGTTTAATTCTGAATACAATAAAGTATCTGTAATAGATAAAAAAGGGAAAATAAAAACAATTCCTAAGAATAAAAAAAGTTTTATTGCTAATAAAATTGCCCAAATTTTATTAGATAAATTAGTTGATGACAGAAATATTAATTAAAAGATTATCAAAGAACATCCCTCTACCAAAATATGAAACTGATGGATCTTCTGGAATGGATATATCTGCAGATGTTGAAGATAGAATAGAAATCAAACCTGGAAAATCTGAGATAATTCCTACAGGTTTAGCTGTTTCAATTCCAAAAAATTTTGAGATACAAATCAGACCTAGATCTGGATTAGCTGCTAAAAATCAAATTAGTGTTTTAAATACTCCTGGCACAATAGATGCTGATTACAGAGGAGAATTAAAAGTAATATTAATTAATCTTGGAAATAATAGTTTTGTAGTTGAAAAAGGATTACGTATTGCACAAATGGTTTTGTGTCCGATTATCAAAGCAAATATAAGAGAAGTAGAAGCGCTTGAAAATACAAAACGTGGTTCAGGAGGATTTGGATCTACAGGTGTTAAATAAAAATTAATGTCACTTAATCTCAAAGATTTTCAAAGATTTGAGAAACAAATCATTCTCAAAAAGGTAGGTATTGCCGGTCAAAAAAAAATTCATCAGGCTAGAGTTTTAATTATTGGAATGGGTGGAATAGGATGTCCTCTTTTAACTTATCTAGCTTCTGCAGGTATTTGTAATATTGGAATAGTTGATCACGATAAAGTGGAAATTGGAAATTTAAATAGACAAATCATATTTAACTCAGCAGATTTAGGAAAATATAAAGTTGTACAAGCAAAGTCTAAAATAAGTAAAATTTATAAAAAAATCAAAATTAAAAATTATAAATTTAAAGTGTCATCAAATAATATCAAATCTATTTCCAAAAGTTATGATATTATTTGTGATGGAACTGATAATTTTGAAACAAGATATCTCATAAACGATTATTGTAAAAAAAATAAAAAAATACTTATATCCGCTGCAATAAGTGCTTTTGATGGTCATCTATTTAAATTTGATTTTAAAAAAAAAGCTACGTGTTTTAGATGTTTTATGC
>CACPGV010000032.1 GCA_902633595.1 uncultured Pelagibacteraceae bacterium
AAATACACATACAAGCAAAATTAAACAATATTTGTTTAAAAAGCATGGCGGTTTAATTACATCATCATTGCAAAAAAACATTACTCAATTAAATGGGCCTGGATCTTTTTGTACCGTCGATGTACTTTTTTCATTAGGAAAAAGAACTCATGAAAGATTGAGCCAAGTTGGAGCAGATGTTAAAAAAATTTATCCAGTTGGATCATTATATCTAAATTTAAATTATTTTAATAAACCAAAAGATCAAAATGTGAACAACGTATATAATTATGATATTGTAAATCTTGCAAGCAGGATGGCTTATTATCAAGACACACATGAGAAATTTATTGATGATTGGTATGAACATTTCTCTTGGTTATCTAAACTATCTGTTGAATTTCCAGAATTAAAAATAGCGATTAAACAGAGAACTAATAATTTTCTTGATGAGGATAAAAGATTAAATGAAATTTTAACAAATTCGAATGTTAAAATAATTATTGGTAAAAGCGAGATAGATAGGCAGACTTCGTATAATTATTGCTTTAATTCAAAAGTATTATGTACATGGAGTTCTACAGTTGCTTTTGAAATGATTGGTCACAAGATTCCCTGTCTTATTATGAGTCCAAACAATAGAAATGACTCTTTCTTTCCAAATGATGATTTTAACAATAAATTTAAAATTACAAATTATGATAAATTTAAAGAAAATGTTTTAAATATTTTAAAAGGAAAAAAAAGTTATGATTTTAGAGATAGTGAAGATTACTGTTTAAATAGTAAGAATACATTAAATTTGATTGTTTCATACCTTAAACAAAACAAATGAAAAAAAAAAAAACTATAAATAGTGCTGTTGTAGGTTTAGGATTTGGTTATCTACATGCTAAAATTCTAAAGAATAATAAGAAAGTTAATTTGATCACAGTATGTGATAAAAATAAAAAATTAAAAAAGTATGCAACAAAATTAAAATGTAATTTTACTAATAAATTTAAAGATATTTTAAAAAATAAAGATATAGATCTAGTCACTATAGCTTCTTACGATAATTTTCACTACGAACAAGTAATTGAATGTATTAAAGAAAAAAAACACATTTTTATAGAAAAACCATTTTGCCAAAATAAATTGCAATATCATAAAATAAAGAATTTAATTAATTCAAATAAGATTAATTTCTCAACAAATTTTGTTTTGAGAAACCATCCAAAATTTTTGAAAATCAAAGCAATTATTGAGAAAAATAAAATTGGAAAGATTTATCATGTGGAAGGTGATTATAACTACGGACGATTAGAAAAGTTGACTAAGGGGTGGAGAGGTAAAATACCTTTTTACTCTGTAACTCAAGGAGGCGGTATTCATATTATCGATATAATGATTTGGATATTAAAATCTTTACCAAAAGAAGTATTTGCAATTGGTAACAAATTCTGTTCTTTAAATTCAAAATTCAAATTTGATGATAATGTTGTAAGTCTAATTAATTTTCAAAATGGCGTGACAGGAAAAGTTTTATCAAATTTTGGATCAGTAACTCCTCATGACCATCAAATGAGAATATTTGGCACAAAGGGAACTTTAATATTATCTAATAACAATTTAGAGTTTTTCTCTTCAAGAAATCCAAATAAAAAAATCATACGAATGTCTTTTTCAAAAAAAAATAACTATAAAAAAAAAATTTTAAATGATTTTATTGACTCTATTTACAATAAAAGAAAAATTAAAATCCTTTCTAAAAAAGAAATATTCGCGTCTATGAAAACTTGTTTAGCTATTGATAAATCTTTAAAGCAAAAAAAAAGAATAAAATTTAAAATTTAAAATTTAAAATGAAAAAATTAATCCCATTTGGGAAACCTTTAGTAGATCAAAAAGAATTAAATACTGTTTCAAAAATATTAAAAAGCGGAATATACGTTCATGGACCAAAATCAGTAGAATTTGAGGCAAAATTTAAAAAATTTACTAAAGCTAGAAATGCTATATCTGTTTCATCTTGCACTGCTGGAATGCATCTTATTTATTTTACTTTAGGTATTGGAAAGGGAGATGAAGTAATTGTGCCAGCTCAAACGCACACAGCGACTGCCCACGCGGTCGAGTTAACTGGTGCAAAACCCATTTTTGTAGATTGTGATAGAAATTCAGGGAATATTGATCAAGAAAAAGTTATCAAAAAAATCAATAAAAAAACAAAAGCTATATGTGTTGTTCATTTTTTAGGTATTCCTGTTGATTTAACAAAAATAGTGAAAGTTGCAAAAAAAAAGAAAATCTTTGTTCTTGAGGATTGTGCTTTATCCTTAGGCGCAAAATTTAAAAAAACTCATACAGGTCTTATTGGCGATGCTGGAGTTTTCTCTTTTTATCCAGTCAAACATATTACTACTGCAGAAGGAGGCATGATAATTACAAAAAATAATAAATTAGCAAAAAAATTAAGAGTAAAAAAAGCATTTGGTATAGATAAAAGTTTTAGTGAAAGAAAAATTTCAGGATTTTATGATGCTATCGACTTAGGATTTAATTATAGAATGAGTGAAATTCATGCTGGCATTGGAATTGAACAATTAGAAAAATTTCCTAAATTTTTAAAAAAAAGAATTACAAATTTTAATATTTTAAAAAAAAAAATTGCGAAATTGAAAAATACTTTGATTATCAATGATACTAATAAAAACCTCTTTAAGAGTCATTATTGTTTAAATCTAGTTTTAAAAGGTAAATTAAAAACAAAAAGGTTACAAATTATAAATTTTTTAAAATCACAAAAAATTGGGACTAGTATTTATTATCCTCAACCCGTCCCAAGAATGACGTATTACAGAAAAAAATATGGATACAATTCAAAATTATTTAAAAATGCAAGCGAAATAAGTGATTATTCTTTTTCATTACCAGTAGGACCGCACTTAAGAAATGACCAAATAAATTATATTATCAAAAAACTAAACTATATTATAAACAAATTGAATGCAGACAAATAAAATTAAAGATAAAAGAGTTTTAATTATTGGTGGTGCGGGGTTTATCGGCCATAGCCTTGCTTTAAAACTTAAAGAAAAAAATGCAGATGTTTCAATTATAGACGGGTTAACAGTAAATAATCTTTACGCTATTCAACAAAATAAACTTATACTCCCTTATCCAAAATTAGCTTCTACAATTTTAAAGGAAAGACAAAAATTATTAAAAAAAGCGAAGATTAAATTTTATATAGAAGATGCAAGGAATTATCATAAATTATCTTCTTTATTTAATAATATTAAACCTCAAATTGTTATTCACCTAGCTGCAGTATCTCACGCCAATAAATCAAATAAAGATCCTCACTCAACTTTTGACCACAGCTTGAGAACTTTAGAAAATGCACTAGATAATGCAAAAAATAATGTTGAGCATTTTATTTTTTTATCTTCTAGTATGGTTTATGGAAATTTCAAAAAGAAAGAAGTTGACGAAGAAGAAATTTGTGATCCTATAGGAATTTACGGAGCTTTAAAATACTCTGCAGAAAAAATTATAAAGGCTTATAACCAAACATTTGATTTACCATATACAATTTTGCGACCTTCAGCGCTTTATGGTGAAAGATGTATTAGTAGAAGAGTTGGCCAAATTTTTATAGAAAATGCACTAAATAATGCTGAAATAAGAATACAAGGTGACGGAAACGAAAAACTTGATTTTACTTATATTGAAGATCTAATTAGAGGCATAACAAATGTTATCGAACATAAAGACTCAATCAATCAAATTTTCAATATTACTTTTGGAAAAATATTTATATCTGATCCAAAATAAAAGCCTTCGTTCGACTCAAAAAAATAAAGAGGTTTCTCTCCAAACCTATCTCTTGATAAATAAATTCTATTTTCGATGAGATCCAACCAAGCAAAAGACCACATACCTTCAAACTTTTCCACAGCTTCTATACCCCATTCTCTTAGCGAATGTATTAAAACCTCGGTATCGCTTTCTGTTTTAAATTTATGTCCTAGCGATTTCAGTTCTGACATAATCTCAAGGTAATTATAAATCTCACCATTGAATACAAGTATGCTATTATCAAAATAAAAAGGTTGGTTTGATCTACTTTTTAAATCTATAATTGAAAGTCTTGTGTGTATAAATAATAAATTTTTATTATTTATTTTTTTTTGAAAAATACCATTAGCATCAGGACCTCTATTTTTCAAAATTGATTTAATTTGATAAATCTGTCTTTTGTCAATTTGTTTTGATCCAATATAACCGGCTATACCACACATAAATA
>CACPGV010000033.1 GCA_902633595.1 uncultured Pelagibacteraceae bacterium
TAGAGAACGATCCTGTGGCGTGGATCTTTGCTACTGATACCTTTAAATGGTTGTTTACATGGCTAGGTTCAATGAAACTAATTGCATTAAGAACTGATGGAACTCCATTAGCAACCGGTATACCACCGTCAGTTATTTGGTTTATTTTTTTAGCTATAGTCACAACATGGATATTAATGAAAACTAGATATGGCAATTGGATTTTTGCATCTGGTGGAGATAAAATTGGAGCAAATAATGTAGGTGTTCCAGTTGGAAGAGTTAAAATTAGTTTATTTATAGGAACAGCTGTTGCAGCTACAATTTTTGCAACAATTCAAGTTTTAGATGCAGGATCTGCTGACACCATGAGAGGAACACTTAAAGAACTAGAAGCGATTGCAGCTGCTGTAGTAGGTGGATGCCTATTAACAGGAGGCTATGGATCAGCCATAGGAGCAGCCTTTGGAGCTATTATTTTTGGGACTGTATCAATGGGTATTTTTTATACGGATGTAGATACTGATTGGTTTAAAGTATTCTTAGGAGCAATGATGCTGATAGCAGTAATTTTTAATAATTATATAAGACGAAAGGTTACCGAAAGCAAATAATGTCTGATTATCTTGTCCAATTTAACAATATAAGTAAATTTTTTGGCAAAGTAATAGCCTTGAAAAACGTCACAATGAAATTACGAAAGGGCGAGATAATGTGCTTATTAGGTGATAACGGTGCAGGTAAGTCAACTCTTATTAAAACATTAGCAGGCGTTCACAAACCAGATGAAGGTGAAATCATAGTAGATGGGCAAAAAATAACTTTCGACAGTCCTAAAGATGCTTTAGATATTGGCATAGCAACAGTTTATCAAGATTTAGCTTTAGTTTCTCTTATGAGTGTTACTAGAAACTTTTTTATGGGAAGAGAACCTATGAAAGGTCCGCCTTTTTTTAAAACCTTCGACATCGAAAAAGCAAACAAAATTGCAGCTGAAAGAATGGGTCAAATCGGTATAGATGTTAGAGATCCATCACAGGCTGTTGGGACGATGTCTGGTGGTGAAAGACAGTGTTTAGCTATTAGTAGAGCAATTTATTTTGGTGCAAAGGTTTTAATTTTAGATGAGCCAACTTCAGCTTTAGGAGTTCACCAGGCTTCGGTTGTGTTAAAATATATCGTAAAAGCAGCATCTCAAGGATTAGCAGTAATTTTAATTACCCATAACGTTCATCATGCTTATCCGGTTGGAAATAGTTTTACTGTCCTAAATAGAGGTAAAAGTTTGGGCACATATGAAAAAAAGGATATATCCAGAGAAAAACTTTTAAGTATGATGGCTGGTGGAGAAGAATTAGACAAGTTAGAAGTAGAATTGAAAGAGATGAATAGGCTCTCTGCTCAATAATGCAGATTGGTATAGATTTAGGTGCTACAAAGATAGAGTATATTCTATTAGATAATAATAATAAAGAACTAGTTAGAGATAGGATACCAACACCTAATAATTATAATCACACTATCCTCAAAATTATTTCAATAGTAAAAGACCTAGAAAAAGAAAAAGAAAATAATTTAAGTGTTGGTATTTGTCATCCAGGCTCCGTTGATAAAACTACTGGTTTAATTAAAAATGCTCATAATTCGCAGTGGCTGAATGAAAAAAATATTGTTCAAGATTTAAAAAAAGAAATTAAGAATAATGTTTACTCAGAAAATGATGCAAATTGTTTTTGTCTATCAGAATCAATTGACGGCTCAGCTAGTAAGTACGACTCAGTTTTTGGAGTTATCTTAGGCTCAGGTTGTGGTGGAGGTTTAGTTATAAAGAAAAAAATTATTACTGGTTCGAATGGATTGAGTGGTGAGTGGAGTTTAAATCAAATGCCTGAAGCAAATGTCAAAAATTTAAGCTATAGACCTAAATTAGAATTCTTAGATAGAATTGAGGGTTATTTATCTGGAAAATCCATTGAAAAAAACTTCTATTCTAAATTTAATGAAAAACTCACTGCTAAAGAAATTTTTTCTAATTATAGAAACAAAAATAAAAACGCTTTGCATTTCATAAATGATTATAAAGAAAAACTAGCAAGATCTTTGATTATTATAATAACAACTATAGATCCTGATGCTATTGTATTTGGTGGTGGGGTATCCAATGAAATTAATTTTCTTGATGAAATTAAATTAATGACCTCCAAACTTATTAATGAACCAAATTTAAAAACTGTTTTTTTAAAACCTTTATACGGCGATTCTAGTGGAGTAAGAGGTGCTGCTCTATTAGGTAAAAAAATTTAATTTATTTGTTAAGTTTTAGATCTAAATATAAAGCCGCTGACCAGGAAAAATTATTAGCTCCTAAGCATTCACCATTTTTATAATTATAATATTCATGAAATTTTTTATTTTCCAACAATTTTAATGTTTTATTTTTTATTAAGTTTGAAAATTGTTTATCTTTATCAAGTAAACCTTGATAAATTATCCAATTAGAATTTATCCAAACAGGACCCCTCCAATATCTTGTTTCTTCAAAAGTTTTATCTTTAGGGTTAACTGTTGTAAAAAAATATTCTCTTTGTGAATTATATTGTTTAAGTTTATTAATAATCTTATTATTTATATCTTCATTTTGAAGGTTGGCGAACAATACAAAATAATTGGAAATTGCATCTACTTTAATTAAATTTTTGTTCTTATAATCATAAGGAAAAAAACTCTGTTCTTCATCTTTATAAAATTTTATTAAACTTTCTTCTGATTTTGATATTTTATTCTTTAGATCTGTAAAATCTAAATTAAATTTTTTTGATACCTCTACAAGATCTTTTGTGGCTCTAATTAGTATTGAATTAAACCCAATATCAATCACATTAAACATTGAATTATTTACAATTTTAATTGGATTATATTTTTCTTTTTTAAATTGATTTAATAAAGTTATATATCCATCATAATCCTTTTTAAGTGGTCTATTTGAACTCCTAGAAATATTTAGATCTCTTCTTTCGTACGTTAAATTTTCCTCAATTTTAACTTTATCTAAAGCTGAGTCCCAAATAGGTGAGTTGTCAAGTCCACTTTCCCAAGGATGTATAATTGAAGCAAGACCTATTTTATTTATATCTCTGTAATTAAAAAACCAGTCTAAATATTTTTTTAATTTTTTTATTATTGCCTGTACTCTTTTAAATTGACTTTGATTTAATTTATTTTGGTCTACGATTTTTTTGATTACTGTTGCAATTATTGGTGGTTGTGTAATTCCAGAGGAGGGTATCTTATTGCCACAATCCCATGTTTTGTGATTTGGAAAATAACTTTCGTCATTATCATGAAATATTATGTGAGGTATCATGCCATCATCCCACTGACCTGATATAAGTTTTTCTAATTCTTCAATTGCGTACTCTAAGTTAAAATATGAGTATCCCAACGATATAAAAGCTGAGTCCCAATTCCACTGTGCTGGATATAATTTGTTATTTGTAGGTAGCGTGTAACCAAGTCTTCTATTACTTTTTAAAACTTCTTTTGCAATTTCTATTGTTCCTTGCATTAGCCCTTAACGCTTCCTGCAGTTAAGCCACTCACAAGATATTTTTCAAAGTAAATAAAAATCAAAAGAATTGGCAAAGTCACAACAACAGAACCAGCCATTAAATATTGTCTAGGTGTTTCAGCATCTCCAGTTAAATGATTAATTGCTCTAGACAATGTAAATGATTTTGGATTATCCAAGAACATTAATGAAAATAAAAACTCATTCCACGCAATCATAAAAACATATAAAGCTACCGATGCAATTGCTGGTAAACTTAACGGAATAATAATTTTAAATATTATACCAAACCAATTTTGCCCATCAATAAGACCGGCTTCTTCGATTTCTTTTGGAATACTTTTGAAATATCCTTGAAGCATATAAATAGCTACTGGTAGTGTTGTTGCAGTGTAAACAATTAAAAGTCCTTCAATTGAATTTCTTAATCCCAACTGACTAAAAACAGTGTAAAGAGGTATAACCAAAACTATAGCTGGAAACATATATATAACTAATATTGAGGTAGATAAAAAAGTTTTACCAAAAAAGTTTAACCTTGCAACTGCATAAGCCGCTGGTATTGCAAAGATTAGAGTAATAATTACTGTTCCAATTGAAACTATAGAACTTGTGTAAATATATCTTCCAAAGTCATATGTTTTAAAAATTACAAAATAAGACTTGAACACTTCCATAAGATTGTTAGTA
>CACPGV010000034.1 GCA_902633595.1 uncultured Pelagibacteraceae bacterium
AAAATTAAATTCAAATATTGAGACAATGTTTTTGATGTCCGATGTTGAAAATCAAATTATTTCATCGAAATTTGTTAAAGAAATAGCAAATTTAGGAGGTAATATTGATAGATTTGTAACCAAATCGACTGTCAAAGTTCTTAAAAATAATTTTTAATGAAAAAAGTTATCTATTTATTTTTAATATTTTTTAGTTTATTAAGTACAAATATATTTGCCCAAAACAATCTTATGATTTTAAAGTTAACTTACGGTGATGTTGAAATTGAGCTTTATCCTGAGAAAGCTCCTAATCATGTAAAAAGATTTAAAGAACTAGCTAATAGCGGAAAATATGATGGTGTAGTTTTTCACAGAGTGATAAGTGGTTTTATGGCACAAACAGGTGATGTTAAATTTGGAAACTCAAATAATTCTGATTATAATTTATCCTTAGCAGGCACAGGAGGATCGAATCTTCCAAATATAAAGGCTGAGTTTACAGATATTGCACATACTAGAGGTATTATATCAGCTGCAAGATCAGCAGACCCTGATAGTGCAAATAGCCAATTTTTTATATGTTTTGACTCTGCACCTCATTTAGACAGACAGTACTCTGCGTTTGGTAAAGTAATTAAAGGTATGGAATTCATTGATATGATTAAAAAAGGTGATCCTAGTAGTGGTTCAGTTTCAGAGCCAGACAAAATAATTTCTCTTAAATCAAAATAAAACTTAATGCCAAGCAAAGATTTTTCTTTTGAGTTAATAACTCAGAACGATAAGGCAAGATTAGGAAAAATAGTTACCCAAAGAGGTGATATTGATACACCAGCATTCATGCCAGTAGGAACTCAAGGTGCTGTAAAAGGAATATTTACGGATGATATTTTAAAAACAAATACTCAAATTATCCTAGGTAATACTTATCATTTACTTTTAAGACCAGGAATTAAGATATTAGATAAATTTGATGGTCTTCATAATTTTATGAATTGGAATAAACCTATTTTAACTGATTCTGGTGGTTATCAAATTATGTCTTTATCAAAATTTAACAAAATTGATTTAAATATAGGAGCTATTTTTAACTCTCATTTAGATGGAAAAAAAATAATTTTAAGTCCAGAAAAAAGTATACAAGTTCAAAAGTCTATAAATTCTGATATCATAATGGTTTTAGATGAATGCCCTAAATTAACTACAGATAAAAAGATTTTATCTAACGCAATAGATGTATCAACTCATTGGGCTAAAAGAAGTAAAACTGAATTTGGTAATAATAAATCAAAGGCTTTATTTGGTATTGCCCAAGGAGGATTATTTAAAGATTTAAGAATTGAAAGTATCGAAAAATTAATTGAAATTAATTTCAATGGTTACGCTATGGGTGGATTAGCTGTAGGTGAAAAACAATCTGATATGTTTAAGATTTTAAATGAGACAACAGATTATCTTCCAAAAGATAAACCAAGATACCTTATGGGAGTTGGTACGCCTTCAGATATACTAGGTGCAGTGAAAGAGGGTATAGATATGTTTGATTGCGTCATGCCAACAAGATCTGGAAGGACTGGATTAGCTTTTACTTGGCAGGGAAAAGTGAATTTAAAAAATTCAAAATATAAGAATGATAAAATGCCGCTGGATGTTGATTGTGATATAAAAGAGCTCAATAAGTATTCTAAAAGTTATTTAAATCACCTAATTAAATCTAATGAAATGATGGCATCAATGCTCATTTCACTACATAATATTTATTTTTACCAACAATTTATGCGGGAAATTCAAAAAAATATAAAGAATGGCACTTTTCAAGCATTTTACAAAAAGTATATAAATTTGTTCGATTAATTATTTGAAATTTAATTAATAACTATATAAAAGAACATTCTTTAGGGCCCTTAGCTCAGTTGGTAGAGCACCTCCCTTTTAAGGAGGGTGTCGATGGTTCGAGTCCATCAGGGCTCACCAATAATCAAGCTTTTATTGGTGGGTATTTTATCATCACTTCGTTAATCCAATTATTTAAATTTTCTATTCTTTTTTTGCTACTAGGATGAGTACTTAAAAAAACTGGTGGTTCCTTTCCTTTATTCTTTTCAGCCATTCTTTGCCACAATTTTACAGATTCTCTAATATCATAACCAGATAGAGAAGAAAAAATTAATCCTAAATAATCGGCCTCTGTTTCTTGTTTCCTACCAAATGGATTCATAATACCTAATTGAAAAATATCCATTCCAGTATTTTGTCCAACAGTATTTCTTGTTCTATTAATCGCTCCTCCTAAAAAAATGTCAGCAACAGTTGTTCCTAAATTTATAGTCATAGCATGACTCATTCTTTCTAGAGAGTGTCTAGCTACTGCGTGGGCTATCTCATGACCCATTACAACTGATAACGCATCAGTGTTTTTCGTAACTTTTAATAACCCAGTGTAAACTGCGATCTTACCTCCTGGCATACACCAAGCGTTAACAACTTTATCATTGTCAACTAAAACATAATCCCAACCAAAATTTCTAGTTGGATCCTCTTTATTTTCTTTTTCAAAAAATGCACTGACGGCTATTTCAATTTTTTTTCCAATTTTTCTAACGTCTTCCAATTGTGAACCACTTGTAATTAGTTTTGTTTTGCCTCTAAAATTTTCATAGGCAGCAGCTGCTTGTTGATTGATACGAGACTCAGGAATTATACTCAGTTGTTTTCTCTCTGTAATAGGAACTGTTGAGCAAGATGGTAATACCAATGAACAGCAACTACATCCAAAATAGCCAAGAAATTTTCTTCTATTTATGTTATACATTTGAGATACATGATTTTAAATAATAAATTATTAATTGCAATTTTTATCTTAATTATTATTTTCATTATATATTCTAGCTATACTTAATTTATGTCAAAATTAAATATTAAAAAATCAATTTTTTCAAAAATAAGAAATAATTTTATAGCGGGTATAGTGGTTTTAATACCAATAGGTATAACATTATACCTTACACTCTTCTTGATAAGAATTTCAGGAAAAATAATACCTAAAGAACTGAATCCTAATTCTTACTTACCTTTTGATATACCAGGAGTTGAAATATTAATTGCTTTATTGATAATTACTTTTATTGGCTGGCTATCGCTCTCTTTCCTAGGAAAAAAATTTTTTGAATTTTTCAACAATATTTTAAAAAAGATACCTATTCTTAGAACAATCTATTCTGCAATAGGTCAAATGACTGAAAGTTTTACTAAAAATGATAATAAACAAAAAAGTGTTGTTCTTTTAGAATATCCTCGAAAAGGTGTTTGGGCTGTTGGCTTCGCCACGAAAGAAAATGAGGGTATAATAAAAAATAAACTTAACGAAGATATTGTAAATATCTTTGTTCCAACAACACCTAATCCAACTAGCGGATTTTTGTTAATGGTTCCAAAAAAAGATTTAATTTATCTCGATGTTTCTTTTGAACAAGCTTCTAAATTTATAGTTTCTGCTGGCACAACTAACATAGAATAAGTCTACCCAAAATTTATTATTTCAGCTCTATCAAAAAGTCTTAATAAAAAGGAATATTTTTTTTGATTTTTATTCCCATTTAAATTTTGGATGTATTTTTCCGCTAATTTGAATAAATCTTTATGAATGATAGGATCTGCAAATCTAAAATTTTTTATGCCACTTTGCTGAAAGCCAATCAAATCTCCAAATCCCCTTAATTTTAAATCTTCTTCAGCGATAAAAAAACCATCATCAGATTCTTTTAAAATTTTAATTCTTCTAACAGAATTTTTACTTAAACTATCTTTAAATAATAAAATACAAGTACCTTGTTTTTCACCTCTGCCAATACGACCTCTCAATTGATGAAGTTGAGC
>CACPGV010000035.1 GCA_902633595.1 uncultured Pelagibacteraceae bacterium
CAGAACGTGCTCAAAAATGGATTGAGAATGCTTTAGCAAAAAAGAAAGTTGTAATGGGGTTCGGGCACAGAGTTTATAGAACTGGTGACTCACGTGTGCCAACTATGAAACATTATATGTTTAAAGTAGCGAAATTATTAAAAAAAAATAAATATACTAAAATGTATGAAACACTTGAGCAAGTAATGTTAGATAAAAAAAATATTCATCCTAATGTAGATTTTCCATGCGGACCGACTTATTACATGATGGGTATAGATATTGATTTTTATACACCTATATTTGTGATGTCTAGAATAACAGGATGGTCGGCACATATCATGGAACAACATGCTTCTAACAAATTAATTAGACCTTTATCAAAATATAAAGGGGAAGAAGTTAGGGAAGTAATGCTTTTAAATCAAAGATAAATGAGCTTAACAAATCTTTTACTATTTTTAATTCTTGTATCTCTTACAACCTATACATTCATGCCCTGGAAAGGGATTGACAAAGGTGGAATAACAAAAATGATAGCTCAGTGGTTCATGTGGCTAATAATATTTGGCATAGTTATTTTTGTTTATAGCAGTGTCTTTAAATAAAGATTTTTTTAAAACGACTAGAATTCTTGATGGTGGAATGGGCCAAGAGTTATTAAATCGTGGTGTAGTGCCTCATGGAACTATTTGGGGAGCAACAGCTTTATTTCATAAAAAATATCATAAATTATTAGTTAATACCCATTTAGATTTCATAAAAGCAGGCGCAGAGGTAATTGTTACTAATACTTTTGGAAGTAGAAAAAGAAGATTAATTGAAAATAAATTGAGTCATAAATACTCGGAGCTTAATAAATTAGCTGGAAAACTAGCTAGAGATGCAGTTAAAAAATCTAAAAAAAAAATTTTAATTGCAGGAAGTTTACCGCCGCAAAATTTTACTTATTTTGCTGATCTAGGAAAAGACATTAATTTCATAAAAAAAAATTTTAAATCTCAGGCTAAATATTTAAATCCCTATGTAGACTTTTTCTATTTGGATGTAATGTCTAGTTTGAAAGAATGTATTTTAGGAATTAATTCAATTAAATCATTTAAAAAAGAAATCTTAATTGGAATACATATCAGGAAAAACGGAAAACTTCCCTCAGGAGAAAATCTATTACCAGTAGTTAAAAAATTAGAAAAATATAAACCTCTTGGAATTATTGTTTCGTGCGTTTCTATTGAAGATTTGTCTTTTGTTATTAAAGGATTAAAAAAATTAAAAACCCCTTACGGTTTTAAAATTAACGCTTTTGAACATATACCTGCTGGTTGGAAGCCCGACTCTAATAATCCAAAAGTTCAGTTAGGTAAAAGAAAAGACTTAACACCAAATAAGTTTGCTAAAATTTGTATTAAGTTTAATAAATTAGGCGCAAACATTTTAGGCGGTTGCTGTGAGATCTCCCCGTCACATATTGAAAAACTTAAAAGTTTAATGTGATTTTACTATTTTTTGAGTAATTCTATCTAAGATAATTGCTAATATTACAATCCCTGTTCCACCCACAACAGCTGATCCAACATCTAATCTTCCTAACGCAATATAGACTGTCAAACCTAATCCACCTGCTCCAATTAAAGCAGCAATAACAACCATTGATAGTGCAAGCATTAATGTTTGATTAACGCCTGCCATTATTGTTTTTAAAGACAAAGGTATTTCAATTTTTAAAAGAACTAAAAACTTTGACAACCCTAAACTAAAACCAGCTTCTTTAAATCCTTTTCCGACTTGTCTGATGCCTAAATTGGTAAGTCTAATTATTGGAGGCAATGCAAAAATAATTGTTGCAACAACTCCTGGTGTTAAACCCACGCCAAATAACATCACAACAGGAATCAAGTAAACAAAACTTGGTATTGTTTGCATAATATCTAGTATGGGTCTTAAAATTATTTCAAAAGTGTTACTCCTGGAAGCTAAAATTCCTAAAGGTATACCGATTAACATGCAAAATAAAACCGCAGTGAAAATCATGGCAAGAGTTGTCATGCTTTCAGACCAAAGATCTACTAGATCAATAAAGATTAAACTTGTTAAAGAAAAAATTGCAAACTTAATTCCATTTGTTCTATAGGCTAAAAATACAAAAATTATTACAACGAGCGGAAAAGGTATAAAGTTTAAAATGGTCTCTAAACTATTCAAAACTGTATCGATAGGTGCTGAGATTTTTTTAAAGAGTGGCCTTTGTGCGAACAGCCACTCTTTAATATTTCCTTCAATCCATTCCGCTAGTGGGATATATACTTCGTAATCGGAAGGGGCTAACTTTAAGTTCATTAAAATTAACCCTAATCCTTATTTAATCCAACTATCGAAAGTGCTTTGATTAGCTTTAATCCAGTCAGCAGCGTGTTTCTTAATAGCTTTCTCACTTTTCTCACCCTTGTTCATTTTCAAGTTTTGAGCAGCAATATCTCCTAGAGGTATAGAAGCTTTTTTAAGCATCTTTTCTACCTTAGGATTAGCTTTTAAGAAGTCTGCATTTGCAGCTGGTCTAATATCATCGGCACCGAAACCTAAATTTACTTCAGACTTTGTAGCATTAGCAATTTTTGTAGGTTTAGTTTTGCTGTAAGGAACTTCAATCCAAACAACATCTTTACCAAGCTTTAAAGCACCAACAGTCCAGTTCGGTGTCCAGGTATAAAATAATATAGATTTACCATTCTTATATTTAGAAACTGCATCTGCCATAGAAGCAGAATAGTCTGCTTGTATTGGATTTATAAAATCACCTAAGCCAAGCTCAGCAAAATGTTTAGTGATTTGTTTTTCACATCCCCAACCTGGAGGGCAAGCAACCATGTCTGCTTTACCATCACCATTTGAGTCAAATTGTTTTGCGTGTTTCTTAATATCCATTACAGACTTAATACCAAACTTATCAGCTGTTTTTTTATCAATTAAGTAACCTTGAGCTCCCCCGCCCTTCATTACATAACCAACTGGCTTAACTTTACCTTTGGACTCAGAGATATATCCATCGTGAGTTCCAAACCAGCCATTAACCCAAAGATCCACGTCTCCAGAAGTTGCTGCAACGTAAAAGACTTGTGGTTTCATTACAGTTGGACCAGAAACCTTGTAGCCCATCTTTTCTAATGCCTGTTTGTATATCTCAGCTTGGAAATAGCCTGTGTCCCAATCAGCTTTACCCATTTTGATCTCATTAGCTAGCGTTACACTACTAATAGATAATGCGATAATTGCTGACACTACATGTTTTAAATATTTCATTATCCCTCCAGATTTTATATTTTTTTAACATGTATGAAATTTTATTGTAACCGTAATACAACTAAAAAGTGAGATATATCTTATATGCGCACTATTGTGCGCATATATTCTTATTTGCTAATTTTTTTGTTTATTTTATCCAGCTAT
>CACPGV010000036.1 GCA_902633595.1 uncultured Pelagibacteraceae bacterium
GCAATAGCAACATATTTATCATGTGGAAAAGATCTGATTAAATCTTGTGAGCTTGGAATTAAATATGTTAATGAAGCAATTAAATCTAAATTAAACTTAGGAAAAGGAAAAGGTCCAATAAATCATTTAAATTCTATCACTATAAATAAAAAATTTAATTAATGAAAAATGTTGTTGTTGTAGGGTCACAGTGGGGAGATGAGGGAAAAGGTAAAATAGTTGATTGGTTATCTAGTGAAGCAGATGTAGTTGTAAGATTTCAAGGTGGTCACAATGCAGGCCATACTTTAGTTATCGATAAAAAAGTATTTAAGTTGAGGTTACTACCATCAGGAATTGTGAGGAGAGGAAAAATTTCAATTCTTGGAAATGGAGTTGTTATTGATCCTTGGGCATTATTAAGTGAAATTGAGGAAATCAAAAAACAAGGAGTAGATGTAACTCCTGAAAATTTTATGATTTCTGAGTCCGCATCACTTATACTTCCATTTCATCAAGAAATGGACGAAATAAGAGAAGATGCAGCTGGAAAAGGTAAAATTGGGACTACTAGAAGAGGGATAGGACCTTGTTATGAGGATAAAGTTGGAAGAAGGTCAATAAGAGTAATGGATTTAAGATCAAAAAGTAATTTAGATAACAGATTAAAAAATGTATTACAGCATCACAATGCAATAAGAAAAGGTTTAAATAAAAAAATTTTTGAAAAAGATGAATTAAAAAAAAAATTACTTAAAATAGCTCCAGAAATTTTAAAATTTGCCCAACCCGTTTGGTTGAAACTGGATCAATTCAATAATGATAGGAAAAAAATACTTTTTGAAGGGGCACAGGGTATACTTTTAGATGTGGATCATGGCACTTATCCATTCGTTACATCATCAAATACTGTTCCTGCTATGGCTGCAACCGGCTCAGGATCAGGCCCAGATAAGATTAGCTATGTGTTAGGTATTACTAAAGCTTACACTACCAGAGTAGGTAGCGGACCTTTTCCAACAGAACTAGAAAACGAAATTGGAGAAAGCTTAGGAAAAAGAGGAAAAGAATTTGGAACAGTTACCGCTAGAAAAAGAAGATGTGGTTGGTTTGATGGAGTTCTAGTAAGACAAACAATAAAAATATCTGGAATAAATGGAATAGCTTTAACTAAATTAGATGTATTGGATGAGCTTGATGAAATTAAAATGTGCGTAGAATACGAGTTAAATGGAAAAAAAATTGATTATTTGCCAGCTGCATCCGAAGATCAATTTAATATAAAACCAATTTACAAAACATTTGCTGGATGGAAAACTAAAACAGAAGGGATCAGAAACTTAAAAGACTTACCAGACAATGCTAAAAGATATATTCATGCCCTTGAAGATTTTATTGGGGCAAGAATATCAAGTATTTCTACGAGCCCTGAAAGAGAAGATACAATTTTAGTAGAAGATCCTTTTAATAATTAATTTGCAGGCAATAAGTTTTTTGATTTACTCGCATTAATCATAGTTTTTTGTAATTTTTCAAAAGCTTTGGTCTCTATTTGCCTAATTCTTTCTCTACTAATTTTATATTTTTTGCTTAATTCTTCTAAAGTTTTTGGTTCTTCAGAGAGTCTTCTAGCAGAAATAATTTCTTTTTCCCTATCGTTTAATATTTTCATTGCACTATCTAATAATTCTTTTTTATCGTCGTACTCTTGTTTTTGAGAAACAATTAATTCTTGATCTAAGTTATCATCGACCAACCAATCCTGCCATTCGTCTGTCTCACCACTTTTAATAGGATCATTTAATGATTTTTCTTGTCCCATCATTCTCCTGTTCATGTTTATAACCTCATGAGACTCAACATCTAATCTTTTTGATATTTCTTTAACTTGTTCATCTTTTAAATCACCATCTTGTCCTGGTGCAATCTGATTTTTAAGTTTTTTTAAATTAAAAAAAAGTTTTTTTTGAGCGGTTGTGGTACCCATTTTAACTAAACTCCAGGATCGCAGGACATACTCTTGTATTGAAGCTTTTATCCACCACATTGCGTATGTTGCGAGTCTAAATCCTTTATCGGGATCAAATTTCTTGACTGCTTGCATTAAACCTATATTTCCCTCTGAAATTAATTCATTTACTGGAAGACCATATCCACGATATCCCATTGCAATTTTAGCAACTAATCTCAAGTGGCTGGTAACTAATTTATGAGCGGCTTTTAAATTACCACTCTCCCTCCAATTTTTTGCTAACATATATTCTTCCTCTGCATCAAGCATAGGAAATTTCTTAATCTGTGCTAAATAAATAGATAAACCTCCTACTGAAGGAACTGGAAGACTACTAATTTGATTTTTTTCACTCATTATTAATAATTATATATGAATTTTTTTATTTCAATCACTTAAATTTTCAAGCAATTTCAATATTTTTTTAAAACTATTTGGTAAATCTGAACTAAAACTCATCCACTTTTTTGTTGTAGGGTGAACAAAACCTAAAGTTTTAGCGTGTAGCGCTTGACCAGATAAATTAGTTAATCTATTAAAAAATTCATTATTTATTTTTTTGAATTTCAAATTTTTTTTTCCATACTTTTTGTCTCCAAGTAAAGAAGTTCCTTTATATTTGAGATGAACTCTTATCTGGTGCGTTCTTCCAGTTTCTAACTCGCACTCAATTAAACTTATTTTAGGAATATCTTTTATGTTGAAGACTTTTATCGTTTTATAGTTCGTTATTGCTTTTTTTCCATTAACATCGCTTACAGCCATCAATTGGCGATTTTTTTTATCTCTTGTAATTAATGTTTTAATTTTTCCATTAAGAGGTCGAACCACTCCCCAAGATAAACACAAATATTTTCTTTTAATTGTATGTTTACTAAATTGGCGGCCTAAATTTGAGTGTGCTAAATTATTTTTTGCAACCACTAATAGCCCGCTAGTTTCTTTATCTATTCTATGAACAATACCTGGCCTTAATGTTCCATTTATATCAGATAAATTTTTTTTATATTTATAAAGTAACGCGTTTACTAAAGTATTCTTATTATTTCCTGCTCCAGGATGAACAACCATCCCTTTAGGCTTATTTATGAGTAAAATATCTTTATCCTCGAAAACTAAGTCTAACTTTATTTTTTTAGGAATAATATCTTTCTCATTTTTCTGAACAATATTCACTGTAATTTGATCTTTAAA
>CACPGV010000037.1 GCA_902633595.1 uncultured Pelagibacteraceae bacterium
ATTCCGCAAAAGCCGCACTGAACCATTCTACCTGCTACTGGTATAGAGTTATCTGGAAGACTAAATTTTTTTTCTCCGCAATTACAAGTAATTATCATGTTTATTAATAATACTCGTATTTATGGAAATTGCATCAGTATTTAAATACTTTTTTACTTTATAAAGTTTTTATTGTATATCTCGATTTTATTTAATAGGGCGGTTAGCTCAGTTGGTAGAGCATCTCGTTTACACCGAGAGGGTCATAGGTTCGAGTCCTTTACCGCCCACCATTAAATCAATGAATGTGGGGGTGTAGCTCAGTTTGGTTAGAGCGCCTGCCTGTCACGCAGGAGGTCGCCGGTTCGAGCCCGGTCACTCCCGCCACAAATTGATAATCATTTTCATGTAGATCGAAATAAACAAGCATTTATTGGTCAACAAAAATGCTTCTTTCTGTCCTGTACACTTTGAGGTGAAATGTTATAAATAGACATAATTAATATAAGAATCCTTGAGCAATGTGCATTGAGGTAGGTATTGATTAAAAAAAAATGATTTATAACTTTCTATCTGAATATTTATCTATAATAATATTTTTATTTATATCTCTATTTTTAAGCTTAGGTTTTATAGTAGCCAATTATTTAGCTTCACCTTCAAATCCTGATCCAGAAAAATTATCAGCTTATGAATGTGGCTTCGAAGCCTTTGACGACTCAAGAATGGAATTCGATGTAAGATTTTATCTAGTTGCAATACTCTTTATCATATTTGATCTAGAAATTGCCTTCTTATTTCCTTGGGCTATTTCTTTAGGAGGTATAGGTGCTTTAGGTTTCTGGTCAATGATGATTTTTCTAGGGGTATTAACAATTGGATTTATATACGAGTGGAAAAAAGGAGCTTTAGAATGGGAATAATAAACGACACTCAATCTAATAAACAAAAAGAAATACCCGAGGAGTTTAAAGATTTAGCAAAAGATTTTGCTGAAAAAGGTTTTATAACAACCTCAAGTGATAATTTAGTTAACTGGGCAAGAACAGGATCTTTGCACTGGATGACCTTTGGCCTTGCATGTTGTGCTGTAGAAATGATGCAAACCTCAATGCCAAGATACGATCTTGAAAGATTTGGCGCAGCTCCAAGGGCCTCACCTAGACAATCAGATGTAATGATCGTAGCTGGAACTTTAACAAATAAAATGGCACCAGCTCTTAGAAAAGTTTATGACCAGATGCCAGAACCAAGGTATGTAGTATCGATGGGAAGTTGTGCTAATGGTGGAGGATACTACCATTACTCCTATTCGGTTGTAAGAGGTTGTGATAAAATTGTTCCAGTTGATATTTACATTCCAGGCTGCCCTCCTTCAGCTGAAGCTTTGTTGTATGGAATTTTACAACTACAAAAAAAAATTAGAAGAGAAGGCTCATTGCAAAGATAATAATGATTTCAAAATTACAAACCTTGGAAAAATTGATCAATTCAGAACTTTCTTCAAAGATTCAAAGTTCCTCAATTAATAATGAAGAACTTTTAATTGAAATTAACGAGAAAGACTTGATCGACGTAGTCCAGTTTTTAAAATTAAATGAATATTGTAAATTCAAACAACTTATTGATATTGCAGGAGTTGATTATCCTGAAAACGATAAAAGATTTGAACTTATTTATCTTTTTTTGTCACACGAAAATAATACAAGAATTAAACTTTTGATTAAATTTGAAATCAATCAAACTATTAATTCTCTTACTAAGGTTTTCCCTTCAGCAAATTGGATGGAAAGAGAGGTTTTCGATATGTACGGAATAAAATTTAAAAATCATCCAGATCTTAGAAGAATTTTAACTGATTATGGTTTTAAAGGCCACCCTTTGAGAAAAGATTTCCCTTTAACTGGTTTTAACGAAGTCAGATACAGTGAAAAAGATAAAAAAGTAATTTATGAGCCTGTAAAACTTGAACAAAATTATAGAAACTTCGATTTTGAGAGTCCTTGGGAAGGAACAAATTATATAAAAGAGGTAAAAAATTTAAACAAAGATGACCAAAAAAACTAAATCTTTAAGTCTTAACTTTGGACCTCAGCACCCAGCTGCTCATGGTGTTCTGAGATTAATACTCGAATTAGACGGAGAGGTAGTAGAAAAAGCTGATCCACATATTGGATTACTTCACAGAGGGACAGAAAAATTAATTGAACAAAAAACTTACACGCAAGCCTTACCTTATTTTGATAGACTGGATTACGTAGCTCCAATGAATCAAGAGCATGCTTTTGCTTTAGCAGCAGAAAAATTATTAAATGTTGAAGTGCCTATAAGAGCCAAATACATAAGAGTAATTTTTTGTGAAATTGGAAGAATTTTAAGCCATATATTAAATGTTACAACTCAAGCCTTAGATGTTGGAGCCTTAACTCCTTCGCTATGGGGTTTTGAAGAAAGAGAAACTCTAATGACTTTTTATGAAAGAGCATCAGGATCTAGATTACATGCTAACTATTTTAGAACAGGGGGTGTTCATAAAGATATTCCACTCAAACTTGTAGAAGACATAGAAAAATTCTGTAGATCTTTCCCAAAAATAATTGATGATTTAGAGAGCTTACTTACGGATAACCGTATTTTTAAACAACGTAATGTAGAAATAGGAATTGTTTCTAAGCAAGAAGCATTAGATCATAGTTTTTCTGGTGTCATGTTAAGAGGTTCTGGCGTTCCCTGGGACTTAAGAAGATCACAACCTTATGAAATTTACAAAAATTTAGATTTTAAAATTCCAGTTGGAAAAAATGGCGATTGTTACGATCGATATCTTTGTAGAATACAAGAGATGAGAGAAAGCGTTAAAATAATTTTACAATGTATTAATAAATTACCCAAAGGTCCCGTTAAATCAATTGATAATAAAATTTCTCCACCAAATAGAGATGAAATTAAAGAGTCAATGGAAGCTTTAATTCATCATTTTAAATTATTTACTGAAGGATACAGAGTTCCGAAAGGCAATGTTTATACATCTGTAGAGGCTCCCAAAGGTGAATTTGGAGTTTACTTGATATCAGATGGTAGCAGCAAACCCTACAGATGTAAGATAAGAGC
>CACPGV010000038.1 GCA_902633595.1 uncultured Pelagibacteraceae bacterium
TGCATTATGTCTTTTAATCCGATCTTTTAAGTTATTTGTATATCCAACATAAGTTACTTTTTTTTTACCCAATGACTTGAGCATGTAGACATAATAACCCATTTAAATATTAATTTAATAACCTTTTCCCGAGTCTGATTCTGCGCCTTTTTTGAGTTTACTTAATGCAGCTTTTGAAGCAGCAGTCATATATCTTTGATCGGAGCCTATTGTTACTAATTGAAAACCTAATTTAATCATTTTCTCTGCATATTCTGGTTGTCCGTTTTGAATCCCAGCTATAATCTTATTTTTTTTAGCATGATCTAAAATCTTTAATATGATTTTAAAAACTGGATCCCCTTCTGGTTTATCAAAACTTGGTTTTTCACCCAAGGCTAAACTCAAATCTGCTGGACCAATGTAAATTCCATCTAAACCAGGTGTCTGCATAATTTCATCTAAATTATTTAGTGATTCTTTTGTTTCTATCATTGCAAATTTCAAAATTTCATCATTGGCTTTGTCTGCATAATCTGGACCTCCATAAACTAAACCTCTTATTGGTCCATAACTTCTGTAACCTTTCGGTGGATACATACAAGCTTTAACAAAACTATCAGCTTCTTGCCTGTTGCTAACCATAGGACATATTATACCATAAGCTCCTGCATCTAAAATTTTCATTATTTGACCAGGTTCATTCCAGTTGACTCTTGCTAAGGGAACTACTTTTGTAGTTGAAATAGATTGGAGCATTCCCACGGCATTAGGATAGTCGATTACTCCATGTTGCATATCTAAGGTTAATGAGTCCCAGCTTTGATTGGCCATCAATTCTGCCGTAAATGAATTTGGTATTTGTAGCCATCCATTAATTGCAGACTTACCTTCCTTAAAAATTTCTTTTAATTTATTTTTTCTCATTCGTATGAAATACCAAAATGTGTATATTTAATATTTAAGTAGTCTTTAATTGCCATAGAGCCACCTTCTCTACCGTATCCGGTTTGTTTAATACCACCAAATGGAGCCTCTGCTACTGCTACCACAGGTGTATTAACAGCCACACATCCTGACTCTATTACCTCAGAAGCTTTATTAGCTTTTTTCAAATCTGTTGTATAAATATAACTACAAAGACCAAGATCATTATTGTTTGCTCTATCCATCACTTCATCAAAATCCTTAAAAGTAAGAATTGGAACAATTGGACCAAATGGTTCTTCTCTCATTACTGTAAAATTGTCTTTTACATCATCAAAAATTGTTGGTTCGTAATAATAGCCTTTATTAAAATTTGCCGCTCTCTTGCCACCTAGTAAAACTTTTCCACCTTCTTTTTTTGTTGTCTCTACAAGTTTTTCAACTCCCTCTAACCTTTGCCTAGTGCACAATGGCCCTAATAAAGTATCTTTATCCATACCATTTCCAATTTTTAATTTCTTTGTTTTTTCAACCATCAAATTTGCAAACTCATCTTTTTTCTTTTCATGAATATAAAACCTATTTGGCGAAATACAAACTTGTCCATTATTTCTAAATTTAGCTGTAATGGCCATATCTGTTACTTTATTTAAATCAACATCGTCAAAAACAATAAAAGGTGAATGACCACTCAGTTCCATCGTAACTCTTTGAACTTTATCAGCTGCTTGTTTCAAAATTAATTTACCCACTCTAGTTGATCCGGTAATTGAAATTTTTTTAACTACGTCAGATTTAATAAGTTGCTCTGAAATACCAGCTGGATCGCCAGACAACAAATTCACTACGCCTGGTGGTACACCTGCTTCTCGGCAAATATCTACGATTTCCATTACACTGCCTGGAGTTATTACGTCTGGTTTGACAATTACTGAACAGCCAGCTGCTAGAGCGGTTGAAATTTTTCTTGATGCTAAAATAACTGGAAAATTCCATGGAACTAAGGCTGCTACAACTCCGACAGGTTGATATATAACATGTATTCTTGTGTTTGGAAAACGACTTTGATTAATTTCACCAAATATTCTTTTTGTTTCTTCAGAGTTCCACTCAAAAATATCTGCTGCACCCCCTACTTCACCCGGTCCTTCAGTTATAGGCTTTCCGACCTCTAGGGTTAACCACTTTGCTAGCACGTCAACTCTTTTTCTCAACAACTCTGAAATTTTTCTAATAACTTTTGATCTTTCCCATGGTGAAGTATTTCTCCAAATTTTTAATCCTTTTTCTGCTGATTTAAGAGCCTTTTGTATATCCTCACTATTAGCTTTGGAAGCTTTACCAATTACTTCCTCAGTAGCAGGATTAATTACATCATAAGTTTCACCACTAGCAGATTGTTGCCATTTGCCATCAATGAATTGTCCAAACTTTTCGTACATATATTATTGTTGAAATAAGAATGTTAATTAACTAGTTTATATTGAATTTATGAAAAATATTCAACTCACTTGTGCTCATGCATTAATTAAGTATCTAATAGCCCAAAAAACTCTTATAGATGGAAAAAAAGTACCATTATTTCCTGGTGTGTTTGGAATTTTTGGTCATGGTAATGTAGCTTGTTTAGGTCAAGCACTTCAGGAAAATCAAAAAGATTTACCTACTTGGCGAGGCCATCATGAGCAAAATATGGCGTTAACGGGTATTGCCTACTCAAGAGCAAAAAGAAGAAAACAAATTTTTATTGCTACATCTTCAGTCGGCCCCGGTTCAACAAATATGATCACAGCTGCAGCTGTAGCAATGAGCAACAGAATTCCAATTTTATTTTTACCAGGAGATACTTTTGCAAATAGAATGCCAGATCCTGTACTGCAGCAAGTAGAAAATTTTAATAATCCAGGAATAACCGCAAATGACGGATTTAAGCCTGTAGTTAGATATTTTGATAGAATTACTAGACCAGAACAAATAATTTCAAGTATACAGCAAGCAATTCAAGTAATGTTAGATCCAGCGGATTGTGGTCCAGCTTGTATTTCTTTAAGTCAAGATGTTCAAGGTGAAGTATTTGAATATCCAGAAGATTTTTTTAAAGAGAGAGTTCACGTAATTAGAAGACCAAAACCTGATGATTATCAAATCAAAGAAGCCGCTAAATTTAT
>CACPGV010000039.1 GCA_902633595.1 uncultured Pelagibacteraceae bacterium
GTAGACATAAGCTAACAGAGAACAACGTATTGGTGCTTGATTTTAATAAATTTGGAATTTTAAAAGGTAAAGAATTCTTAAAAAAAGAAGATATAAATAAAATTAAATTTTCAAAAAAAGAAACTGAAAATGATCTTTCTAAAAAAAGTTTTGTACAATCTTTTCTTCAAAGCATTAAACAAAAAATGTACGGTAATCGTAAAATGGAATTTTAGTGTGCTAGAACTGCTAACAACAACAAAGCTACTATATTTGTAATTTTGATCATTGGATTTATGGCTGGACCAGCTGTATCTTTATATGGATCTCCTACTGTATCACCTGTAACAGCTGATTTATGTGCTTCTGAACCCTTGCCTCCAAAATTACCATCTTCTATATATTTTTTTGCATTATCCCAAGCACCTCCACCAGCTGTCATTGAAACAGCTACAAATAAACCTGTAATAATGACTCCGAGCAACATCGCTCCTAATGATGACAAAGCGGCTTCAACACCCCCAATTTGTAAAATTATAAAATATAAAATTATAGGAGATAAAACTGGAAGTAGAGATGGAATAATCATTTCTTTTATTGCTGCTTTAGTTAGCAGGTCAACTAATTTACCGTAGTCTGGTTTTCTTTTTCCTTTCATAATTCCAGGAATCTTCTTAAATTGTCTTCTTACTTCGATAACTACTGCACCACCTGCTCTTCCAACAGCTTGCATTCCCATTGATCCAAATAGATACGGCAGCATTCCCCCAATAAGTAATCCTACCACTACAAAAGGGTTAGATAAATCAAATGTTACATTTACACCTTCTAATGCTGATCCTTTTACTGTCGAAAAGTATTTAATATCCTCGGTGTAAGCTGCAAATAAAACCAAAGCACCTAGCCCAGCAGAGCCAATTGCATATCCTTTAGTTACAGCTTTAGTTGTATTGCCAACAGCGTCTAGAGCATCTGTAGTTTTTCTTACATTATTAGGTAGTTTAGACATCTCAGCTATACCTCCGGCATTATCTGTAACTGGGCCATATGCATCTAAAGCTACAACCATACCAGTAAGCGCTAACATAGCGGTAACTGCAATAGCTATCCCATATAATCCAGCAAGTTGATTGGTACATAAAATTCCTGCTACAATAATTAAAGCGGGTACAGCCGTTGCTTCCATTGATACAGCAAGACCTTGTATAACATTAGTACCATGTCCTGTAGTTGAAGACTGGGCAACTGTTTTTACTGGTCTATAATTTGTACCGGTATAATATTCTGTAATCCAAATTAATAATCCAGTTATAACAAAACCAACTACTCCACAAATATATAAATCAATTCCATTAAATGTTTTTCCTGCATTAGTATAATTTTCTGAAAGTCCAACTATTGAACTTGTAACAGGGTATAAAACTATAAGTGATGTTAAAGAAGTAACTATGAATCCTTTATATAAGGCACCCATTATATTTTTATTTTTTCCAAGTTTGACGAACCAGGTTCCAATAATCGATGTTAATATACAAGATCCTCCTATAGCCAAAGGATAAATCATTAAGTTGTATTCAGAGGGAAAAAAAATAGAGGATAAAACCATTGTAGCAACAATAGTAACAGCATAAGTTTCAAACAAATCTGCAGCCATACCAGCACAATCGCCAACATTATCTCCAACATTATCTGCAATTACAGCTGGATTTCTTGGATCATCTTCTGGAATACCCGCCTCAACTTTTCCTACCAAATCAGCACCAACATCTGCACCTTTAGTAAAAATACCGCCACCAAGCCTGGCAAAAATAGAAATAAGGGATGCGCCAAAACCTAATGCAACCAAGGCATTAATGATTTCTCTATTATCAACATTTAAATTAATTAGAATTATATAATACAAGGTAATTGCTAACAAAGCTAAACCTGCAACTAGTAGTCCAGTTATCGCACCAGATTTAAAAGCTATAGTTAGACCTGATTGCAAACTATGTCTTGATGCTTCAGCGGTTCGAACATTAGCTTTAACGGATATAAGCATTCCTACGTAGCCCGCAACTCCGGATAAAAAAGCTCCTATAAAGTAACCAATACCTACGAGGTAACTAAAGAAATATGTGACTATTGCTAAAACAATCACACCCACTACTGCAATAGTTTTATATTGTCTATTTAGATAAGCCTTAGCACCAATTTGAATAGCCTCTGCAATTTCCTGCATTCTAGAATTTCCTGGACTCGATGAAATAATTTGACCAGAAAGTAAATAGCTATAAGCAACAGCTAGAACTCCTGTGAATGAAATAAGGTAAAGTAATTCTAAATAATTAGTCATGATATAAAGCGCATAAATGCCAAATTAACATTAAAAACGCAAGCTAAACTTCAAATAAATCACAATTTTTTAATCATCTTTCCTTAGTTCTTTTGATATTTTGTCAAGAATTGCGTTTAAATAACCAATCTGAATTTTTTCTAAAAAAAATTCTGAGGCTATTAAATACTCATTGATAATAACCTTTTTTGGAGTATTTTGTTTAAACATAAGTTCAAAAATAGCTGCAAATAATATAATTTTTAATAACTTATCAGTTTTTTCTAGATTTATATCGCTTGTAAGATGA
>CACPGV010000040.1 GCA_902633595.1 uncultured Pelagibacteraceae bacterium
CAAATTCAATTTTTTTTGCTATTTCTACTATTTTATCGTTTGCATATTTGAAAGCTTCGGAGTTTTTTATCAAAGTTGTGATATCTCTAAATAAAATTCCTTTTTTTGGATAATCTGGAATTGAACGTATGTGTTTTTTGAGGTCCATTATTAACTTCAAGTTTTAACAAAAAAGCATTAATAATTAAACGATGAAAAAAAGAAAACTCGGGATAATTGGTGGTAGTGGTCTTTATAAAATGGAGGGCTTTGAAAAAACTAAATGGAAAAAAATCAAAACCGCTTGGGGCAAACCCTCTGATGAAATTTTAATTGCTAAACTAGGTAAAGAAGAAATTTGTTTTATTCCAAGGCATTCTAGAGGTCATAAAATTAATCCCACTAATATAAATTTTAGAGCAAATATTGATGCATTAAAGCAATTAGGTGTCACAGATATCATTTCTGTCTCTGCAGTTGGTTCCTTAAAAGAATATTTAGAACCCGGAAAATTTGTTATTATAGATCAATTTATAGATAGAACTTTTTCAAGAATTAAAACTTTCTTTGACGAAGAAATTGTTGCTCATGTATCAATGGCAAAACCTACTAGCCCTGGTTTATCAGATTGCTGTGAGACTGCTTTGAAAAAATTAAATATTAAAAATCAAAGAGGTGGGACATATGTTGTCATGGAAGGCCCTCAATTTTCAACATTAGCGGAGTCAAATTTGTACAGATCGTGGGGAGCAGATGTAATTGGCATGACCAATATGCCAGAGGCTAAATTAGCTAGAGAGGCAGAGATAAGATATTGCACTGTTGCAATGGTTACTGATTATGATTGTTGGCATCCAGATCATGAAGAAGTAGACGTAAGCATGGTCATACAAACATTGATTAAGAACGCAGCTAATGCTCAAAACATGATTAAAGAGGTTATTAAAACATTTAAGGATTTTTCAATAGATAAAGACCCAGCAAATAATTGCTTAGATGTTGCGATCATAACTGATTCTAAATTAAGGTCAAAACAAACAAAAAAAAAATTATTTCATATTGCTGGAAGAGTTTTTAAAAATAATTAATATTTAAATAATGCCAACCTACACAGTCAAATATTCAAATTTTAAATTATCACCAAAACAAAAGAAATTTATAGCTGATGGGATAACAAAAACGCATAGTAAATTTACCGGAGCAAACACTTTTTTCGCACAAGTAATCTTTCAGAAAAATGAAAACAATTCTCATTTCATGGGTGGTAAATTAATTAAAAATAAAGAGATTTTTCTTAATGGACAAATTAGAGTTGGCAGAACCCCAGCAATCAAAAAGAATTTAATTTTAGGACTTAGGAAAGTTTTAATACAGAATACAAAATTAAAAAAAGAATTCGTTTGGATTTATTTAGAGGATTTACCTCCAAAACAAATGATTGAATATGGAGAAATTTTACCTAAATCAGGTGAAGAAAAAAAATGGTTTAATTCATTATCTATTAGTTTGAAAAAAAGACTTAAAAGATTAGAAAAATAATGAGGATTAGTGGAAAATATTACAAGACAATTTGGTTTGAAAATAATTTAGTAAAGATTATAGATCAAACTAAACTGCCTCATCAATTTATAATAAAAGAATTAAAAACCGTAAAAGATTCAATAAATGCGATCAAAAAAATGGAAGTTAGGGGAGCACCACTAATAGGAGCTACTGCAGCTTATGGATTAGTTTTATCTATTATTGAAAATAATGATCTTTCATATTTAAAAAAATCTAGTGAAGAACTAATTAATTCAAGGCCGACTGCAATCAATCTCAAATGGGCAGTTGATCGAATGATTAAAAAACTATTAGGAGTTAATAGTAGTGACATTTTAAAAATAGCATTAGATGAAGCAAAAGCGATTACAATTGAGGATGAAAATTTTTGCAAGAATATTGGACTTAATGGTCTTAAAATTATTGAAGATTTAGCAAATAAAAAAAAAGACACAGTAAATATTCTTACCCATTGTAACGCAGGATGGTTAGCAACTATTGATTGGGGCACAGCTACATCACCGATATATCATGCCCACCAAAAAGGAATTAAGGTTCATATTTGGGTTGATGAAACAAGACCTAGAAATCAGGGAGCTAATTTAACTTCTTATGAATTAAATGAGGAAGGTATCCCAAATACAGTTATTACGGACAATGCTGGTGGAATTTTAATGCAGAGAGGGCAAGTTGATATGTGTATTGTAGGTACGGACAGAACTTTATCCAATGGAGACGTGTGCAATAAAATTGGAACCTATTTAAAAGCATTAGCTGCCAAAGATAATAATGTCCCTTTTTATGTAGCTTTACCTAGCTCTACTATTGATTGGAATATAAAAAATCATAACAAAATCCCTATTGAAGAACGAAACCCAAAAG
>CACPGV010000041.1 GCA_902633595.1 uncultured Pelagibacteraceae bacterium
TAATCTTTTTTTCTGTCATTTCATCCATTAATTCTGTAACTGAAGTATTCAAATCACAAGTTACAAGATTTTTTGACATAATTTGAGAAATTGAAATGCTTAGATTAAATCTCTCTTTATAAATAAATTGAGAAAGATCTCTCTCAGAGATAATACCAATTACATTTTTATTTTTATCAAGAACAGGCATGCAGCCTATTTTTTTTTCACTTAGAAGTTGGCTGGCTATTTTAATTGTGTCTGTTTCACTAAGAGTATGGCACTCTCTTTCTGACATCCTGCTTACAAGTTTACCAGGCATAGAACTATTAGAGTTTATTTAAAGACTTAAGTCAAATCACAATAAATACATATTACTTGGTATTTTAAATAAAATTTGCTCGCACGTTACCAAATGCAGATGAGATAACTTCAATTAATTTTTTTTCATTTATAGGAATAGGAAATCCATATGCTCCTGTCAAAATTAAATTACCTTTTTTTAATATATTATTAATTTTAGATTGTTCTTTTACCAACCATTCTATTTCAGATAACATATCTTTGGGCCATATCTTATTCTCCCATGCATCAACTATTTTATTATCATAAATTAATTTTAAATCTGTTACCTGGTCACTTTTAGGTAATTTATTTTCTGGGCCCAAAACAATGCCGGCATGAATTGCGTTATTTGCTAAAAGCTCAGAACCATGAGGAGCCTCTCCGTGAAATACAAGGTTATGAATTTCTATTAGAGGATATATAGATTCAATTGATTTAAATATATATTCTGGAGTTACTAATTTAGGATCTATATTACGATTTAATGTAATTCCAAATTCCGCTTCCATTGCTGGGTTTGAATAATTTTTTTTATTTAGCGTAACTCCATTTTGATAAAGTTCTTTGTTCCAAAGAGTGCCCCAAGCTGGTTGAGTGAAGCCCATTTTTTTTTGAGTATCTTTTAATACACATCCTATTTTAAATCCTATGACCTCTTCACCTCTTTTTTCTCTCAATTTAGTAACTGTTGATTGAATTATTAAAGCATCAGAGTTACTAATTTTTATCTTATCTTTAAAAATTGTACTTGGATCATTTGCGTCATAATCTTCTAAAATTTTTTGAGAAAATAAATCTATTTCTTTTCTTGTGAGTTGAGACATGAAACTAGTTAATACTTTTTATCAGTGAAGTCCAAAATTTAGAGATTATGTAAAAATACCTAAATAATGGTGCGGTCGGAGAGACTCGAACTCTCACGGGAAACCCACACGCCCCTCAAGCGTGCCTGTCTACCAATTTCAGCACGACCGCAATAATTATGCGACAATAAAGGAATGACAATTTAACCTCAAGTTGGTAAATTAGAATTAGTATGTCTGCACAACAACAAAATATAACAAATTCTCAAGATATTTATAAAAAAATATCTAAATTCATTCCTGAAGCTGAATGGAAAATTCATGCCCCACTCATAGAGAAGATTAATAAATTAAAAAAAGATAAAAATGCAATTATTCTCGCTCATAATTATCAAACTCCAGAAATTTATCATGGAGTAGCAGATATCGCAGCAGACTCTTTAGCCTTAGCTGTAGAAGCAGCTAAAACATCTGCTGATAAAATTATTATGTGCGGGGTTCATTTCATGGCAGAAACAGCAAAACTAATGAACCCAAGTAAAAAAGTATTTTTACCTGATATGCAAGCTGGTTGTTCTCTCGCAAGTTCTATTACTGGAAAAGATGTAAGATTGTTAAAAGAAAAATATCCAGGAGTTCCAGTTGTATCTTACGTAAATACATCTGCTGATGTTAAAGCAGAAACAGATGTTTGTTGCACATCTGCAAATGCAGTTAAAGTCGTTGAGTCTTTAAATGTAGATAAGGTTATTTTCTTGCCAGATCAATATTTAGCTGACTACGTTGCTAAAAATACAAAAGTAAAATTAATTTCCTGGAAAGGTACTTGTATCGTTCATGAACAATTTACTGGAAAAGAAATTGAAGATATTAAAAATCAAAATCCAGGTATTAAAGTTATTGCTCATCCAGAGTGCCCGCCAGATGTTATAGAAGCTTCGGACTTTGCAGGTTCAACTTCAGGCATGGTTAAATACGTAAAAGAAAATCAGCCTAAAAAAGTTATGTTAGTTACTGAATGTTCAATGAGTGACAATGTAGAAGCAGATAATCCAAATGTTTCATTTATCAAACCATGTAATTTATGTCCTTATATGAAAAAAATTAATTTAGAAAAAATCCTAAATTGTTTAGAA
>CACPGV010000042.1 GCA_902633595.1 uncultured Pelagibacteraceae bacterium
ATAAAAGTTTAAGACTTTTATTTTGATTTATATTTTGAGCATGCATTTGCCCTATTCTACCAAAACCCAAAAGTGCTACATTTATCATAAATTCTTTTGTAACTTAATTATATTTATAATATAAAATGATAATACTTTCTTAAAACTATGTCGATAAAATTAGGAATAGCACCAATTGCATGGAGCAATGACGATATGCCAGAATTGGGAGGTAAAACTTCATTAGAACAATGCTTAAAAGAAGCAAGTATGGCAGGCTTCACCGGAATTGAGTCTGGAGGGAAGTTCCCAATGGACTCGGAAAAGCTTATTCCTAAATTGAATAAAGAGAATCTTAAATTATGTTCTGGTTGGTACGGGGCTCAACTATTAAAAAGATCGCCTAAAGAAGAATTTGAACTTATGCAAAGACAACTTAAATTATTTAAAGATTGTAACGCACCATGCATGGTTTTTGCGGAAATAACGGATTCTGTACAGGGAGATCCAGTAAAACCATTATCAAGAAGGCCTAAATTATCAAAAGAGGAATGGAAAAAATTTATTCAATCAATAAATGAAATAAGCAAAATGATGATAGATGAAAATATGCCACTTGCATATCATCATCACATGGGAACAGTTGTAGAAACTGAGGAAGATATCATTAGACTTATTGAAAACACCAAAGACACAGTTAAGTTATTAGTTGATACCGGTCATATGCTTTTTGCTCAAGGAAACTCCATCAAATTGGTTGAAAGTTTTTATGAACGAATAATCCATGTTCATTGTAAAGATATTAGAAAAGATATTTTAGATAAATCATTAAAAAATGATGCAACTTTCAGACAAGCATTTTTAGATGGAGCATTCACTGTACCGGGAGATGGATGTATTGATTATGTTCCTTTTTTAAATGCTTTAAAAAAAAAAGATTATTCAGGATGGCTTGTGGTTGAAGCTGAGCAAGATCCAGCTAAAGCAAATCCATTTGAATATGCTAAAATTGGATACAGTTATTTAAGCAGAACTGCAAAAAAATGTGGTTTTGAAATTGTAAATTAACGATAAGCAGAGACTAGCTCATTATTTCCTGCAGCTACACAAGGTGATTTAATGCAAGTCCCAATAATCCATTCCGAGCCAGCATCTGACTCAAAGTTACTTTCAGATACAAAAATTATACCCTTGTCGGTAGATTGACCTGCCTTTCCCTCAGCCTGTATACGCGGATCCTGTGAAGTTTGTATTAAAGGTTTTTGAATTTGATATGGATTATTTAATTTAAAATTATCTAATATATATTTAACAATTTTTGAAGAATTCCATGAAGAATTACAATTTTCTCCCCAAGAGGTTATTCCTTTTTCTTCAGAGCTACATTTATTTATTTCATCATTTACAAATTCTACAATCATTTTATGATTAGATTTTATGTCATTTGCTTTTTGAAGAACTGAAGCTCTGGTTGATGCAGTCCATATTAGCATCGTGACTATATAAAAAAGTGAACTTAATACTAAAAACTCTAACGGACCGAAATTTTTTAATTTCCTTTTTATATTGATCATAATTTTACAATCATAGATTTATCTAATTTATTATTAAAAAAATCAATTATATTTTTTGTGGTTTCAATAGACATTCTAGATTTACACTCATTTGTAAAAGTAGCAGAGTGAGGACTAAGAATTACTTTTTTATTTTTTAATAAGGGATTGTCTTTATTAACAGGTTCTTGCTCAAAAACATCTAAACCTGCTCCAAAAATAATTTTTTTATTTAATGCATTATTTAAGTCAATTTCATTTATTATCCCACCCCTAGAAGTATTAACAATTATAGCATTTTTTTTCATTGAATTAAGTTTTGAACTATCAATCATATTTTTAGTTTTTTCAGTTAGAGGTATGTGTAGTGATAGATAATCACAGCTTTTTAAACCATCGTTTAAATTATCAATCTTATTTCCTCCAAATTTAGAAACAATATCATTTGAAACAAAAGGGTCGTATACATTTACTTTCATTTCAAACCCCAAACACCTTTTGATTAAACTTTTACCAATTCGACCAAATCCAACAATCAAAACTTCTTTTTTAAACAACTCAAGTGTTTCAATGATTGAGGCATTTTTTTTAAAATTTCCTTTCCTCACCTCAGAGTCATATTGATTGATACTCTTT
>CACPGV010000043.1 GCA_902633595.1 uncultured Pelagibacteraceae bacterium
AGTTTAGAACAGTGTTGAAGAATATTTTCATTAAGTTTTGAAACTCTTAAAGTACATGCGTCAAAATCAGGAAGTTTTTCAATTAGATTTTTTTCTGATACATCGCTAATTAATTCGTATTCATAATTGGGATCTTTATCTATTATTTCTAAACCGTCTCTATGAATATTTTCGATAATAGCTATTTTTTTCATAGTTTTTTGGCGGTCCCAAGGGGAATCGAACCCCTCTTTGTTGGATGAAAACCAACTGTCCTAACCGATAGACGATGGGACCATATTTTTAGAAGTCTTATTAACAGATATATCATCGATAATAAACTCTACATTTGATTGCCCTCCCCACTCATTAAGGGATAATTTTCCAGCAATATTAAATGATTTATTATTTTTTTTAAGTAGATAACCCCCAATATCGTTATCAACTGCATTAAAAGCTATACATTTTATTGTAGAACCGTCATTACCCATCAAAACAGATTTAATATGGTTCTCTCCCACAATTTTTCCATTAATAGTTTTAACATTTTCAATTATAAACTTTGGCTCTGGATTGCCTGAACCAAAAGGAGATAATATTGCTACCTTGTTATAAAATTCTAGATTTACCGCTGAAGGAGAAATAATGCTGTCTAAAAGTAACGGTTTCTCTGCTGTCAAATTCATATTAATGTTCCTAAATTTCCTAAATACAAAATTTTTTAATTTTTCAATGTTTTCAACTTTTATAGAAAAACCACCAGCCATCTTATGGCCTCCTCCCTTTAACAATATATTTTCTTGAGTTGCAGAAATTATAACTGCCCCGATATCAAAACCAATTATAGATCGCGCTGAAGCTTTTCCTATATTTCCGTCTAGAGAAATTATTATAACTGGTTTATTAAATTTATCCTTTAATCTAGCTGCGACAATTCCAATAATTCCTTCGTGCCAATTGGATCCGCTCAAAATTAAAACAGGATCATCGGAATTAAATTGTGTTTTATTTAAAATACTTTTAAGAAGATCTTTTTCTAGAAGTTGTCTTTCTTTGTTATATTGATCTAGTTCTGAAGCTAATTGAAAACTACTCTTAGGGTCTTTATTTAATAATAAATTTGCTCCATGAGAGCATTTACCAACTCTACCGCCTGCATTTATTCTAGGTCCGAGTAAATATCCAAGATGATAAATTGAGGGATTAGATTCAATATTGCATATATCTAATAAAGTTTTTAATCCTAAATTTTTTTTTGACCTAATTACTTTTAGACCTTGCTTAACCATTGCTCTATTTAAACCTACTAATGGAACAACGTCACAAACAGTACCTAATGAAACTAAATCTAAAAAATCTATTAAATTTGGCTCTTTAATATTTTTCGTATTAAACCAATTTTTCGATCTTAGAGCTCTGTTTAATGATACAAGGAACATAAATGAGACTCCAGCAGCACACAAATATTGCAAATTAGATTTATCGTCTAGGCGATTTGGGTTTATTACAGAGAATGCTTTAGGTAACTTAATTTCTGATTGATGATGATCAAGTACTATGACATCTATTTCTTTTTCTTTAGCAAATTTAATAGCTTCAAAAGAAAGGGTTCCACAATCTACTGTAAAAATTTTTGTTTCTTTTTTTTTTATTAATTCTTCAAAACTTTTGACAGATGGACCATATCCTTCTTTTTTACGATCGGGTATATATATTTCAAAATCAAGATTTAATTCACTAAAATAATTTCCAAGTAAAGCTGTAGAAGAAGCCCCATCAACATCATAATCCCCAAAAATACCTATTTTTTCTTTATTTAATATAGCTTCAACAGTTCTTAATGTTGATTTTTCCATATCAAGTAAACTATTTGGATTTGGTAAAAAATTTTTTATCGATGGATTTAAAAAAGAATTAATTTCCTCTTTTTTTATATTTCTTATAGATAAAAGTTTAGATGTAATCTCATCTAATGAAAAATTTTCCTTTATAAATGTCAAATCTTTCTGATTATATTTACTCAAGACCCAATTTTTACCACTTACAGAAAGTGACATCATTTATTATAAATATTCTTAATTGAATTAATAGTTTTTTGACTTTTATGAAGAGCAAAAGTGTTGACCTCAAATTCATTTCCTAAATCTTTAA
>CACPGV010000044.1 GCA_902633595.1 uncultured Pelagibacteraceae bacterium
TCTCACTTATTCTAGTGCTGTTTATGAAAATGAAAATGACAGTTTAGAAATAGCTCAAAAAAATAAATATCAAAAATTAATAGATCTTTTAAATGTAAAAGACGGAAATAAAGTTTTAGAAATAGGTTGTGGTTGGGGAGGTTTTTCAGAATATTTAGCTAAAAATTACAATGTTTCTATCGATTGTATAACGATATCTAAAAAGCAATTTGAGTTTACAAAAAAAAGAATTTCAGATGCAGGTTTGAATAATAAAGTAAATGTCTTGTTTTTAGATTATCGAGACCTACAAGATAAATATGATAAAATTGTATCTATTGAAATGATAGAAGCTGTTGGCGAGAATTATCTGGCTAAATATTTTGAGACTATCAAAAAATCGTTAAATAAAGATGGTTCAGCTGCAATACAAGGAATTACTATTAGAGACGATCTTTTTGATCGGTACAAAAGAAGTGAGGATTTTATTCAAAAATATATTTTTCCAGGAGGTTTTTTACCATCAGTTAATTTAATGAAAAATCTTATTAAGAAAAATAAATTAAACCTTATAAAAGTTAACTCCTATCCAGATGATTATGCTAGAACTTTAGCAAATTGGAGAATAAATTTTTTTAAAGCTTGGAATAATATAACCCCATTAGGTTTTGACGAAACATTTAAAAGAATGTGGGAGTTTTACCTGTCTTATTGTGAAGCAGGCTTTAAATCTAAGAACATTAACTTGATTCAAATTTCTATGTCTAATAAGTAGTTGTCATGAAAAAAATATTTGGATTAATTCTATTATTTATATTAAGTGGATGTGCTAATACTATGAAACCAACAGATTTTAAAGATCAAAAGCCTAGACTAATAATTGAGAATTATCTCTCTGGAAATGTAAAAGCCTGGGGTGTTTTACAAAATAGATCTGGAAAAGTAACAAGACAATTTAAAGCCGATCTCGATGGAAAATGGAATGGTTCTCAATTAATTTTAGATGAAGTTTTCAATTGGACTGACGGTGAGAGACAAACTCGTCAATGGACTATTAATAAAATTGATGAGCACAATTATGAAGGCACGGCTTCTGACGTGGTTGGAACAGCAAAAGGTTACTCTTACGGTCCTGCATTTAAGTTTGAGTATGTATTATTAGTTCCGATTAAAGGAAAAAACATAAAAATTACTTTTGATGACTGGATATTTATGCAAGACGAGCGTGTGGCAATAAATAGAGCAACAATGACAAAATTTGGATTTAAAGTTGCAGAATTAACTGTAATGTTTATAAAAGACTAATATGTTTGAATTACCAAAATTAGATTACTCAAACTCAGCTTTGTCTCCGATTATGTCAGAGCAAACATTGGATTTACATCACGGAAAACATCATCAAACTTATATCACTAATTTAAATAATTTTATTAAAAGTTCCGATTATGAAAATTTATCTTTAGAAGAAATAATAAAAAAATCTTCCAAAGAAAGTAAAGCAGGTATATTTAATAATGCGAGCCAACATTGGAATCATAATCTTTTTTGGCAATGTATGAAACCTAACGGAGGAGGAAAAATGCCCTCTAAACTAGATGATAAAATAAAAAAAGATTTTGGAAGTTTTGAAAAATTTAGAGATGAATTCATTAAAGCAGGCACTACTCAGTTTGGTTCAGGTTGGTGTTGGCTATCAAGTAAAGACGGAAAGTTAGTTGTTACTAAAAGCCCGAATGCTGAAAATCCACTTATACATAATATGAAACCAATACTTGGTTGTGATGTGTGGGAGCATTCATATTACATAGATTATCAAAATAAAAGACCCGCATATTTAGAAAACTTTTTTGATAAATTAATCAATTGGGAATTTGTAGAATCAAATTTAGATTAATAATTTTTAACTATTTCTTCTTGCAAAAATAAACGACCGAACACATTGAAGAGTAAAAAATAAACCAGTAAATAACATCATTATTTTTGAAGTGTCGGCCCAAATATTTTCAAAAGCAGCACCACCCATTAATGTTCTTATAAAATCCAGTCCACCAAGAAAAATTACAAGACCAAAAATAACGACAATATGCATAAATAGTT
>CACPGV010000045.1 GCA_902633595.1 uncultured Pelagibacteraceae bacterium
AATTAAAACTCTTCGTAAAGGCGGAGGACTATCTGGGTTTACAAAACGAACTGAAAGCGAATACGATCCTTTTGGAGCGGCTCATAGTTCAACTTCTATTTCTTCCACTCTTGGAATGGCCGTTGCAAAAAAATTATCGAATAATAATAATAATGTAATAGCAGTTATTGGCGATGGAGCGATGAGTGCAGGTATGGCATACGAGGCAATGAATAATGCTGGAGCCTTAAAATCAAAATTAATAGTTATTTTAAATGATAACGATATGTCAATTGCTAGACCCGTTGGAGCAATGAGCAAATATTTAGCCAAACTTTTGTCCGGCAAATTATATTTTAGCTTTAGAGAGACACTGAAAATGATAATTTCATCTTTTTCAAAAAGATTTAGCCAAAAGGCTGGCAAAGCAGAAGACTTACTAAGAAATATTGTTACAGGTGGAACTTTATTTAGCGAGCTAGGTTTTTATTATGTCGGCCCAATAGATGGACATGATGTAGAAAATCTGGTTCAAATATTCGAAAATGTTAAAAATTCTAATCATCAGGGCCCAGTATTAATTCATGTCAGAACTCAAAAAGGCAAAGGATACAAACCAGCTGAAGACTCAGGAGATAAATATCACGGTGTATCCAAATTCAATATTAATACTGGTGAACAGACAAAATCAAAATCTAATGTTCCATCCTATACAAAAGTTTTTGCAGAAACTTTAATAAAACACGCTGAGCAGGACACTAAAATTGTTGGTATTACAGGTGCAATGCCGTCAGGAACTGGCATTAATTTGTTTGAAAAAAAATTTCCAGATAGATCTTTTGATGTAGGAATAGCTGAACAACATGCAGTTACTTTTGCCGCTGGTCTAGCCACAGAGGGTTATAAACCTTATGCCGCAATTTATTCAACTTTCCTTCAAAGGGCTTATGATCAAGTAGTTCATGATGTTGCTTTGCAATCTCTTCCCGTTAGATTTGCTATAGATCGTGCAGGACTTGTAGGTGCCGATGGTCCAACACATGCCGGCTCTTTTGATATTACTTATCTTTCAACTCTACCTAATTTCGTTGTTATGGCAGCGAGTGATGAGGCTGAACTAGTTAAAATGATAAACACTTCAGTAAATATTAATGATCGTCCTTCAGCTTTTAGATATCCTAGAGGAAATGGCATTGGAATTGAATTACCATCTATAAATAAAACTTTAATAATTGGAAAAGGACGAATAATTCAAGAAGGTAAAAAAGTAGTATTACTTAATTTTGGCACAAGGCTGGGAGAATGCAAAAAAGCTTCAGATTTGCTCTCAAAAAAAGGAATAAATTGTTCAATTGTTGATGCAAGATTCGCAAAACCATTAGATGAAAAATTAATTATAGAATTAGCCTCTAACCATGAAGTCGTAATAACAATTGAAGAAGGTTCTATAGGGGGCTTCGGTTCTCACGTAATGCAATTTTTATCAGAACGGGGTGTGTTTGACAGAGGCTTGAAGTTTAGATCTATGATTTTGCCTGATATTTTTATTGATCAAGATACTCCAGAAAAAATGTATGAGACTGCTGGACTAGATAGTTTATCTATAGCGAATAAAGTTGAGGAAACTCTAAACTCAAATATAATTTTAGCTAAAAATAAAAATAAAAATAAAATTTCTAATTAACTGCACTGCGCTCTGTGCATTAATAAATGATCGAGTAAAACACAGTTAATCATTGCTTCACCAATCGGTACTGCTCTAATACCTACACAAGGATCATGTCGCCCTTTAACAGAAATTTTTGTATTTTTACCTTTTTTATCTATAGTTTCTCTGCTTTTTAAAATTGATGAAGTTGGTTTAACTGCAAAAGACGCAACAATATTTTGTCCAGATGAAATTCCTCCAAGAATTCCTCCAGCATGATTGGTTTTAAAATTTATTTTTCCAGATTTCTTTCTTATTTCATCAGAATTTTCTTCACCACTTAAGTATGCAGCATTCATACCTGAACCAATATTTACACCCTTGACCGCATTAATACTC
>CACPGV010000046.1 GCA_902633595.1 uncultured Pelagibacteraceae bacterium
GAATAATGTAGAAACAGTAGCAGTAGTTCCAACAATTTTAAGAAGAGGTGGTAAATGGTTTTCTTCAATAGGGAAACCAAAGAACACTGGAACAAAAATATTTTGTATTTCAGGAAATGTAAATTCTCCTTGTAATGTTGAAGAAGAAATGGGCATTCCTTTAAAAGACTTAATTGAAAAACATGCTGGAGGTGTAATTGGCGGTTGGGATAATCTTCAAGCAGTTATACCCGGTGGATCTTCAATGCCTTTATTACCTAAAAAAATTTGCGACTCGATCACAATGGATTTTGACTCATTAATAGAAAATAAAAGTGGTTTAGGTACTGCAGGAATTGTAGTTATTAATAAAGATCAGGATATTGTAGAGTGTATGGCTAGAATAGCTAGGTTTTATAAACATGAAAGTTGTGGCCAGTGCACTCCGTGTCGAGAAGGTTCAGGATGGATGTGGAGAATTCTAGACAGAGTAGTTAAAAGAAAAGCAACTTATAATGATGTAGAATTATTAGCAGATGTAACTAAACAAATTGAAGGACATACTATTTGTGCTTTCGGCGAAGGGTCAGCATGGCCAGTTCAAGGTTTATTAAGACATTTCAGAAAAGAAGTAGAAAGTCGATGCAGAGACAAGCCTTTGGTTAAGAAAAAATTAAACAACCCTTATTTAGTGGACCAGCATTTACTGGAGAATAAAAATGCCTAAAATTTTAATAAATGGCAAAGAAATAGAATTTGAAAAAGGTATGACAGTTCTTCAAGCTTGTGAGCTTGCAGATGTAGAAATACCAAGATTTTGTTACCACGAAAAACTTTCTATAGCTGGAAACTGCAGAATGTGTTTAGTTGAAATGGAAAAATCTCCAAAACCTATAGCCTCTTGTGCAATGCCGGCAGCTGAAGGAATGAACATTAAAACAAATACTGCTTTTGTTGAAAAAGCTAGAAAAGGTGTGATGGAATTTTTGCTTGCTAATCATCCATTAGATTGCCCTGTATGTGATCAAGGTGGAGAATGTGATTTACAAGACCAGTCACTTTATTATGGAGTAGATAAATCTAGATTTGTTGAAAATAAAAGAGATGTAAAAGAAAAGTACATGGGTCCTTTGATTAAAACTCAAATGACAAGATGTATTCATTGTACGAGATGCGTAAGATTTGCAACTGAGGTAGCTGGAGTCCCAGAAATTGGAGCTATCGGTAGAGGTGAAAATATGGAAATAACAACTTATTTAGAAAAATCTATGGAGTCCGAGTTATCAGCAAACGTAATTGATTTATGTCCTGTTGGAGCATTAACATCTAAACCTTATGCATTTGAAGCCAGACCATGGGAATTAAAAAAGACCGAAAGTATTGATGTAATGGATGCTGTGGGATCAAATATAAGAGTAGACACTTATAACTGGGAAGTGAAAAGGATTTTACCAAGATTAAATAATGAAATTAATGAAGAGTGGATTTCTGATAAAACTAGATATTCTTGTGATGGGCTTTTAAAACAAAGGTTAGATGTTCCATATATAAAGAAGGAAAATAAATTACAAAAATCTAGCTGGGATGAGGCCATCGCTATATTAGTTGAAAAAATACAATCTCTTCAGCCTGATGAGATAGCAGGTCATATCGGTGATATGATTAATATGGAACACGCTTTGGGTTTTAAAAAGTTATTTAATATATTTAAAAGTAAGAATTTAGAATTTCGAGAAAAAAATTATTATATTAATTTTGAACAAAAAATAAATTATATTTTTAACTCCACAATATCTGGAATAGAGGACTCAGATTTAATATTACTAATTGGGTCAAATCCTAGACATGAGGCGACAATTTTAAATGCAAGAATAAGAAAAACATTTGCACAGAAAAAAGTTCCAATCTTCTCAATAGGCGATCCTGGCGACTTAACTTATAACTATGAAATAATCGGCAATAAGACAGACGATATTAAAAAAATTGTAAACAATGAACATGAATTTTCTAAAAAACTTTTAGCAGCAAAAAAACCAATAA